>JAUXFG010000257.1 GCA_030620115.1 Candidatus Fermentibacterota bacterium | reverse complement strand
GGGATCCAGCAGACAGCTTCTCCACCGGTCCGGTGATGTGACCCTGGGGGGAAGAACACGGCTTCATCAATTGGCACATTGATGTGCAGACTGTCAATCTCCATCTCAAGACGAAAGGTTTCAGCGATGGTCTGGACACTCTTGAAGGGGACGACTATACCGCCCACGGATCTGAAATCCAAGAACCGCGCTTCCATAGGCATTCCCAGCTTGGTCAAGGTAACCCTTTCGAGTAGCCAGGTCGTCTTGCTGAAGAATAGCTGAATCTCTGCAGAACCCTTGGCTACCTCGACGCAGATATGATGTTCATCAGATAGTGAGGGTTCGACCTTCATATGCCTCTTGAGTTCGTCGTCGATGGGAATGCCTCCCGACACTTTGGATAGAATGAGAAGCTCCTCGAGCTCCGCTCCTGAAAGCGGACGTACTGCTCCACTTTGATCCTGGATCCACCCCGTCTCAGCCGTATGCGCCCAGGAATAGCTGAGTGGACCGATGTTGATCTTTTCCATGATCATATCGGGGGACTTCTGGAGCGAATACGTGGTGCCGGTCAACCCCAAACCTTGGATTGTACCAAATGTCTCCATGCTCTTGATGGATTCCAGGGCATCGCGCCCTCCCAGGGCTCGTTCATACTGGTCAAGAACCTGGTCGAGCTCCTGCGCTGCCAAAGCACGGGAAACAAGAAGAACACAGACCACCACAATCATTCGAGCTACATGCATCGATTCTCCTCTCTCTTTTCGGATCATTCGATATCCTCATAGTCTATGTCTTCCACGTCTTCCATGCTCTCAAATGATGTGGGAGGTGGAGACGGTGGAGTCTTCCGCCGTTGGGCCATCCCCATGGAACGCGAGAGAGCTCTCCACACGTACCGTAGTGCCAGGAAAACAAGAAGGATTCTAAGTAGGTTTGCCAGCAGCATCACCACGTTGCAACCTCTTCCATCCTAAGATTATACATACCAACACGGTAACCGTTCACGGGTTCAGGGTTCACCGTTCAGGGTTGCCAGAAGTCAGCTTGGGCTATGTGTGGGCGTTCACAGGTTCTGAGTTTCCCGCTGGAAGCGGGGTTCAAGGTTACCTTCAGATCCCACGAATCAAGGGTTCAAATCTCCGAAGAACCCTGAACCTCTGAACCTTTCAACCCGTGAACGATTACCCAACTCGAGACATGATCTCCATTCGCCTGAATAATCGTGCAATGAGATCTTCGCGAGAAAAGATACCTGCTTCTGTCTCGTGGTCCACAGTTTGTGAGCAGACCTATCCCGAACTTCTCACCAGTTTTCTGCTGCTACGCCTGATCTGGCTGGGGCAGCTGCGTGACGCTCCGTCGGCTTCCTCGTCGTATTGCACCGAATACGTCTCCGGGCTTCGCCACGGCGGAGCCAGGCTACGCCCTGACAGAGCCGGGAGCCTCGATCGCAAGCCTTGCTGCCACAGCCATCTCTTGCGTCTCGCTTCCGAGATGGTTCTGAATGCGAGGGTGGACGACCCACCAGCGGATGAGCTGATCTCGCAACATAACGGAATGTGACACCACGCGTATTCGTCAATACGGGAGAGGAATATGAAAAACCTATCAGCAATCCGGAAGATGCTCTCTCTATTGCTCTTCGTTTCTCTGCTCGCTTGCTCGGCCTCGGCAAGAGGTCCAGAGGAGGACTACACCATTCGATTCGCCATCATTGGCGATCGTACCGGTGGCGCACAGCCCGGCATCTACGGTGGCATTTTGGCGGAGATCGAGAGGATGAAACCTGATTTCGTGATGACTGTTGGGGATATGATAGAGGGCCCAGCCAGGGATACGACTGAGACCATCGAACGTTGGGAAGAGTACATCTCCCTGATAAGCTGCCTCTCCATGCCAATATGGTTCACTCCCGGCAACAATGACATCTGGGACTCCTCATCAGAGACCATGTACACCAGGTACATCGGTGAACCATACTTCTCCTTCGACTTCTCCTACCTCCATTTCGTTATTCTCGACAATAGCCGATGGGAATCCAGCGACGAGCTCCCACGGGAGCAATTGAACTGGCTGATACACGACCTCGAAACCGAACGAGAGGATGCCAAAACCCTGGTCTTCATCCATAAGCCATTCTGGAACGAAACCACCGCACAGGGAAAGCCCGATACGCTGCACAGACTCTTTCACAAGTTCGGCGTAGACGCGGTATTCACTGGCCATTACCACGTGTACTTCACCGGCACATATGACGACATCCTCTACACCAGCGTGGGGAGCTCAGGAGGCTACTGCCAGCCGGGACCCACAGGATTGATGTACCACTTCCTCTGGGTGACGATTGACAGGAACAGGATTTCAATGGCGCCCATCAAGATGGGGGCAGTGCTGCCTTGGGACGAAGTGAAGGCCACGGATCGATTGACCATCCGCCGACTCACTGAATCCATAGTTGACTTCCCCGCGCCTCTTCTGGTTGGTGATGATATAGTAGTATCCGCGCAAGAGCTTGCCGTCATCTTCAGCAATGCTGATGCAGAGCATGCGCTTGAAGATACAGCCCGCTGGGATGTACCGGACGGCTGGTCGGTGAAACCTGCGACCATGCCGGTCTCTCTGGGCCCAGACGAGACCATCACTTTGTCATACGCCGTGCGAAGCGAGGGTCCGTTGTATCCTGTGCCAATTCTCTCGCTCGACGTACCGTACCGCGAAGGAAGGGCCTTCTCTCTTGAGAGGTATCTACCCATTGCACGAACCGCGCGGTGCTCCAAGACCGATGCTTCCCCCACTATCGATGGCGCTGTGGACGATGGCTGCTGGAATCATCCGGTGTCCCGCCTGTACGCCCCCGACGGCCAAATCGCTCATACCGACTCCACATGCTTCTATTTCTCCCACGATGACTCCACCCTCTATCTCGCCGTTTACTGCAAAGAAGCCGAAATAGACTCCATGACTGCGAATGTGGTGGATCGAGACGGGCCGATCTATGGCGAGGATTGTGTCGGCTACTTCCTCCAGCCCGATACGAGCAGCTCCGTCATCTACCAGATCTACTTCAATCCTCTGGGAGCCGTATTCGACCGAAGGATTACTCTTGATGCCCAGGGGGGTTTTGATGCGGATGTCGGCTGGAATGGTGAGTATGACGTCGAGACACTCAGGGGACAAGGCTTCTGGAGTATCGAAGTGGCGATTCCTCTCGACACCTTCGGCGCTATCACATCCGACGAACAGTGGCGGATCAATTTCCGGCGCAAGCAGAAACGGCTGAATACCTCGGCAGATTGGCAGATTCCCATAGCCTACAATCCGGAAGGTCTCGGCTATCTCCGCATGGAATAGCCTGCATCACTCTTCCTGACTATTGGACATACATATCACCGTGGCCGTTCCCTCTCCTCCACAATATCATCGGAATCGAAATCGCTATCGAAATCACTCACCCCCTATCTTTCGCCTTCACCAAACATCCGGATTCACGTGACTGAGCGCCATGTGATCATTCCTCAGTTCGATTCCGATCCCGATTTCGATCAAGGATAAAGACATTAGCCCGGACTTCTCGACGGCTTCGCTTCGAAAGCCGTCGAAAAGTCCGGGCTAGGCACCACCACTGTCATTCTGAGCGAGGAGCGAAGAATCTCTCCTTGCCTCATCATCTCAACGCTGCACGCTCTCTTCTTTCCAATCCCCTTTCTCAAAATCCCCCATTCCATCTCTGGAGGGACGTCCGCCAGCTGGCGGATCGTGGCGCAGGTCAGTGGCGCAGCCCAGTGGCGCAGCCCAGTGGCGCAGGCGTCCCTGCCTGTGATCTTCCCCTGCCTGCGATCTTTCCCTGTCGAGCATCAACGGCCATGACGGAGCATCGAAGATCCGACAACTGGCGGACAGCAGGCAGGGCCAAATGCAACGCTGCAGTCCCG
>JAUXFG010000290.1 GCA_030620115.1 Candidatus Fermentibacterota bacterium | reverse complement strand
TGCGCGGTTGCTTGTATATTCTGGAAAGCGAGGTCATGGCCTCATACGCATCGGCAACGGCCACAATAGAGGCTTCGAAGGTCGTCCCTTTCTTGCCGCGGGGATATCCCGTTCCATCCGGCCGCTCATGGTGTTCACCGGCAACCACGGCCAGATTTGTCAATCCAATGCTCCGCAGCATTTCCTCCCCGGTGAGAGCATGGCGGCGGAGTTGAGCCAGATCTCGGGGTGTCAGTGGTCGAACCCTGTTCAATAGACTCCACGGAACCATGAGCTTGCCCACATCGTGGAGAAGAGCGGCGAGCTCCACCTGCTTTACCCACTTCCTCTTGTGCCCTTCGATGCCGGCAAAAGTGGCGGCAAGTCTCCTGGAGAGACTGGCTACCTTCCTGGAATGATCGCCGCCAGTGTAAGTATCTTTGCTCCTGAGTAGGCCCAGGAGCTGATCAAGCACCGCCGCACCGGAGCCCTCAAGAACCGCGAGGCTATCCCCCTCGCAGGAGAGGAGGTCACGGAGCATGTCAAAAAAGACCTCCACGATTCTCAACTCCTGTTTGGGATTCATATCGATGAGGCTGGATCGCATCGCTTTTCTCAACCACCACACTGCTGCCTGCATATTGTCCCTCGCAGCCCACAGCTGCGCATGTCGCCTGTATACTTCCGGCAGGAGCCTCTCGAGTTTTGCTTCCAAACATTCTCTCTCAAGGGTCATGAGAAGAACTGCTGCCTCATCGGTGTCACCCCGCACCAGATATGCCTCGGCCAGATTTCCTCGCGCGATAAGGCGGGTTCGAGGGTGAATGTTCGAGGAGAGCGTCTTCTTGAAGAGGTGTATGGCCGTGGCCAATATCGCCGGGTCCTTGTCCTTGACCTTCGATTGCCGCATGTGGGCCCAACCCATATTATTGTAGATCGACCCAGCCATGTAGTCAGCCTCAGTTCCCGTGACCTTCAAGTAGCTTTCCTTGGAGCAGGAATCCAACGCCTCCATGGCCCTCTTCTGCAATGCAACCGCCTCGTTGAATCGTGCCTGCTCGATGAGGAGGATGCCATAGTTGTTGTACAAGGTGGGCCTATATGATCTCGGATCATCGTGGGGCAGAAGGGCAAGGCTTCGCTCCATGTGCCGCTCAGCCTCGTCAGTGATGCCCTGATCAAAACAGGCGGCTGCCGTAAGATTGCACATGTACGCCGCGTCCAGATATTCTCGGCCTCGCTCGAAACCATCTGCGCATCTCGCGGCTATTCTCTCAGCGGCAGATGGCTCGCCTTTCCGCCTGAGATCGGAAATGAGTTTCTTCATGAATGCGAAATCGGGTAGGTCTCTGTCATCGATAGTGAGCACTTCATGCACGAGATCCTCTATCAGACATGAAGCGTCCCAGAATGCCTCACGGGGGAGCGTTGGCAGCCCGGGAAGACGGGAGACCTCTCGTGATAGAGCGAGAATCGACTCAGCGGGCGTATTCTTCTCTGTTCCCTGAGCTGTGGGGAAGGGAGTCTCCCCGAGTCGGTCTCTGATGGTAGGCTCTGATGCACCTGTCGCGTGGGTCATTCTGCTCACCGCATTTCTGACCTGAAACTTCATCTCGAACTTTGTCTCGAACTTCTTCAATCCTTCCAGAAGTTTCTTCCATGAATGGTCCCGCCGACTAGCGGGTGCGGCACTAACCCGGACTTCTCACCAACTTTCGGCTACAGCCGCCGATCTGGCATCCCGCGTCCGACGCGGGACTTCGTTACGCTCTGTCGGCTTCCTCGACGTATCGCAGAGGATACGTCTGCGGGAGCCTCGGTCTCAAGCCTTGCAGCCAGAACCATCTCGGCCGCTTCGCTTCGAAACCCGGTGAGAAGTCCGGGTTAACCTATATTTCTCACCGACTATCTACTGCAACGGCTGTTATGGCACTGATCGAGAGAGAATAGAGGATTCCTCCTTTCCGTGGAGGGCATCGCAAATAGTGGCTATCCCCAGGGCTCGCGCAGAAATGACTTTGCATTTTGACATCCCATCTTCACCCCATCTATTGGCCTCGCCTCGATCGCGTAATCCTCGGCGTAGTTTGGACTACGCCTCCGGTTTCACTCCCTCGGGGAGCCCAATTCTGTGGCAAATCCGTGCGCCAAGACTGCCAACCTATTTCTGCGCGAACCCTTACTGGCAAGGACGAATGTGCATGAAGTGTTGGACAATTGTCAAGATCCGGGTTAGGCCGGGTCACCTTTCCAGGGACCCCGCCCGTTGTTCAGGCCCCGCTTGCTCGCTACTGAGCCACGAGCTCGACTCGTCGGTTCCGGGCACGGCCGCTCTCATCAGTATTGGCAGCCACCGGCGTCAATGGACCAACGCCGTGTGCCTGGAGACGAGCGGCGGCAACACCATGATCCGAAACAAGAGCCGTCACTACCGCTGCGGCACGGTCCTCTGAGAGCTTCATGTTGGATTCCACGCTGCCGACATTGTCCGT
>JAUXFG010000035.1 GCA_030620115.1 Candidatus Fermentibacterota bacterium | reverse complement strand
TGCGGCCATAATAGCTCGGCAGGCCGATATGTCAAGCCATAAATCGCTGAGTTATTCTTTTACGCCTCCTTAGTAACTTTTCTCCTATGTATGTCATACACGCACAATGACGCCTGCGTTGCCTGCGGCAGCTGAAAACTAATAGTCGTGGCTCCCTCAAATGGATTGGGCAGGATTTGAGACAACATCAACTCCTGTGGTACTTGCGACCTCCCTCCCATACTTCGAATCAAATCCTCCGCTCAGTGGGGGCTCTGATGCTCGATCCTCTGCGCTGGAAATCTCGCAAGTGTGCTCGGCGATACCACATATCAGGAATCGGAGCCACGCAAGGTCACAGCGGTGGGTGTCTGTCTTGTCTGGTATAGTGAATAATCGGCATGCATCCATGAGTTGGAGCCCAATCAACTCCTGTCAGATAGTCGCCGAGAAGCAAGAAACCCGGCGGCACTCCCTTTTCTTGCATCCCCAATCTGTCATGATCAGCTAACCACAGCCTATCAAACTGATTAAGTTTCTGCGCATATACTTAAATAGTTCTGATATCAAGAATCGGGGCTCAGGGTGGTAGACTTTCCAAGTGGCGAATGCATTTCGATTGTTTGAGTGAATGAGTCAAACAAGTTCGATTGGGCATTGCAAGGTATAGGCGTTGCGGGAGTTGAGTGTTCAGCGTTCAGGGGGAAACAGCTGCCATGGACCAGGCTTTTTCCTGAGCTCTGAACGCTGAGCACTTGCACAACCTGCAACGGCGAAATCATGTCTGGCTCTATTGTCAGATTCCCAATTTCCTCCCATAGGCCTTCAGGCCGGCGACTGCGGCCTCTCTTACCTCGGCGTCATCATCGTCCAAGAGGTCGATGAGGTTGAGAGCCGCCGGCGTCTCCAATGAGGCGAGAGCGAGGACGGCCTTTCTCCGGGCGCCACGGTCAGGATCGTAGAGTCCGTGGAGCAGAAGCGGCAATGCTCGAAGCTCCTTTTCCTTTTCTATCCACTTGTAGATCTCGGAACGGAAGGACGTCCCGTGCCACCAAAGAGCCTCGCGTTTCTCTGGAGGGGGCTTCCCTGGGTAGGCCTGCACTGCTTCCCGCGCAGTCCATAATTCGCTTTCTTGGGGTATCGGCAGCCTTCCGGAGTGGAACAGGTGTCGGAGTCTCTTCGTGGCGCCCTCTTGTTGAGGGTCGGCGAGCAGAGATTGTATGTCATCACGCAGAATGCGACGTGAGAGCAGCATCCGAACGGGTTTTGTACAGAGATGCCAGAGCGTGCCCCACGGTAGTATAATCTTCTCGATGATGGCGCATGTGGCGCTGCCGAGACCGGGCCGGAGGCCTTGGTACAGCCCATTGACCGTTCCGTGTACCTGCCCCAGGAAAAGGAGTGCGAAGGAACCCGATGTGGAAGCCTGTGCCTCGGCAAGGCTGTCAGCCAGTGGGCTTCCACTGAGCAGTGGCCGGAGCACCGTACCGATGATGCGGGCGAACCAGTACACGACTCGACCCAGTGTACTGTCCACACCTCCCGCAGTGAGACGATCGAGACCGTCAAAGACCCACTGCCCGAAAAGCCCCTCTATGCTTCCCAAAACCCGCCCCAGCAGAAGCCCGAGCACAAAACCCAGGATGATCCGAATGGAGAAACTCCATGGCTTATTCTTGAATCTGTCGATCCGTATCCAAGGGGATCCCCAAAGGAATGCCTCAGGAAGGGGGGTCTTCGCCGATTCTCCCTTTTCGCTCTTGTGTCCCAATCCTTCCTCCTCCCTAATTCCCGGGGCGAAACCCCTCCCGTCGCCTGGCCTTTGACATGGCAACTGACTCATGACTTTCGGCTTTCCGTCTAATTCATGCTGAACGGGCCGAATTCGCAAGCAGATGGAGATGAAGGGAATCTTGAATCTGTACAATCTACAAAGTACAATCTGAGGGAAGAAGAGAGGGAGTTCGACGAAGTCAGCATCATAATCTCTCATCCGTCTGCCCGCGAGTTGACAAGCTGATAATTGTGTCTAAATTGGAATGATTATCATTCTTGATAAGGAGAGCCATCAGCGGTGAGTCAGTTGAGACAGACACGTCAACGAAGAGTCATTCTGGAGCAGCTCCAGCTATTGGGAACTCATCCGACTGCGGATGCGTTGTTTAATGCGGTCAGAGCCAAGCTTCCGCGGATCAGTTTAGCCACGGTGTACCGGAACCTGGAGATCCTCTCTGGCCAAGGACTCATCCGAAAGATCGATGTTGGTGGCCCGCCATCACGATTCGATGCCGATCTTTCGCCACATTATCATGTGCGATGCATTGATTGCAATCGCGTTGACGATCTGAAGCATCAAAGAGTCGAAGTTCAGGATCTATCAGATGATGGCGCCTCAGGATATGACCTCATGGGATACCGGTTGGAATTCTATGGACTCTGTCCGCGATGCCGACTGAAGAAGCAAGGAGTTGATGCTGCACCGGAGCACTTCTCTTTAGCTGCACAAGGAGGGACGCATGTCTCAATTGAGAGGGACGAAGACCGAGCGTAATCTATTGACCGCGTTTGCGGGCGAATCACAGGCTCGAAACCGATACAACTATGCGGCGTCAAAGGCAAAGAAGGAAGGCTATGTCCAGATATCCGCTATCTTTACCGAGACGGCAGACCAAGAGAAGGAGCACGCCAAGCGGCTCTTCAAGTTCCTCGAAGGCGGGGAAGTTGAAATCAGCGCGGCCTTCCCAGCCGGCATTATCGGCACCACGCTGGAGAATCTCAAGGCAGCCGTAGCGGGCGAGAAATACGAGCACACAGAGATGTATCCATCCTTCGCCAAGACTGCCGAAGAAGAAGGCTTCAATGAGATTGCGGCCGTCTTTCATGCCATTGCAGTGGCAGAGAAGCAGCATGAGAAGCGCTATGTAGATCTGGCCTGCAATATCGAGACAGGTCGTGTCTTCAAACGCCAGGGAAAGGTCGTATGGCGCTGCCGCAACTGCGGCTATATCCACGATGGTACCGACGCACCCACCATGTGCCCGGCATGCGCCCATCCGCAGGCACATTTCGAGCTGCTTGGAGAGAACTGGTAGCAAGGGAAGGGGAAGGGGGAATGAACATCGAACATTCAACATCCAACGTCGAAAGGGGGGGAGGGGAGGGGACGGGAAGAAGAGAGCGTTCAGCGTTTGGCGTTCAGATGAAGGAGCAAGGGGGAAGGAGAGATTCTTCGCTCCTTGGGGTCGCTCAGAATGACAGGGGTGGCTGGCATTGGACGTGAAGAGACGTGTCATTCTGAGGAAGCGGAGCGACCGAAGAATCTGGGGGAAGGGCGGGGAAGAGGATAGTCTTGCAGCTCATGGCTCGAGGGAGTTGACACTTGATGTTCGGATAGCGAGATCTAGTTTCGCCGCGTGCGGCAAACAAGCTAAGGGTTCGCAGTTATGGCGCACAGATATGCCGCAGATTGGGTCTGCCGCATGTAGGGGCACGGCATGCCGTGCCCACGGGAGGCGTAGTCTAAGCATTGCCCGAGTCCCGCGTTCTGCGCGAGCCCTAAGGAGAAACAACGTCGGCTCGGATGCGAAGAGATTCTTGTCCGAACCGCCCAAAGGAGGAGAGAAGAATGTGTGAACAGGACGTTTTTATTGATGATGATCTTGAAGAGGGCATGCCCCTCATAGGAGACGAATTTCCGTGTGTAGAGGTGCAGACCACTCTCGGCGAGATCACACTCCCAGATGACTATGAGGGAAAGTGGTTTGTGCTCTTCAGCCATCCGGCCGATTTTACGCCTGTCTGCACCACGGAATTCGTTGCCTTTCAGAAGCGCTACGAAGACTTCAGGAAGCTCAACTGCGATCTCGTGGGGCTGAGCATTGATCAGGTATTCTCCCACATCAAATGGCTGGAGTGGATCAAAGCGAATCTCAAGATCGAGATCGAGTTCCCGGTCATTGCGGACAGCACAGGAGAGATCGCCGATCTATTGGGCCTCATTCATCCGGGCAAGGGTACGAACACGGTTCGTGCCGTCTTCATCGTCGATCCTACCGGTATAGTCCGCGCCATCCTGTACTATCCGCAGGAGCTTGGCCGGAACATGGACGAAATCCTGCGCATGGTGAAGGGGCTTCAAGTGGCTGACGAGAATGAGGTCGCAATGCCGGCCAACTGGCCCAATAATGAGCTCGTAGGCGAAGGCGTCATCATTCCCCCCGCTACGGATGTGAAGACTGCCGAGGAGAGGGTCAAGGAGTACGACTGCTTCGATTGGTGGTTCTGCCATAAGAAAATCTGAGATTGCGGCGCTCGCGAGGGACGTGAGCGCCGCAATCGCGAATTCTTGATTCCCAATTCTGAATGGGGAAGAGAGCTGGCAAACGGGAAGATCCGGAATGGACTGGGCGCGGCCTGGGGGCCGCGCCGAAATCAAGGAGATTGTCATGGCGGAGAAGCTACAAGTCTATAAATGCGAGAAGTGCGGGAATATCGTAGAGGTTCTTCATGGGGGGGCCGGAACGCTTGTTTGTTGCGGCGCGCCCATGGTGCTTTTCAATGAGAAAACAGCTGATGCCACCACCGAGAAGCATGTCCCCATCATCGAGAAGATCGACGGTGGCTACAAAGTCACTGTCGGCAGCGTTCCCCATCCCATGATGGAGAACCACTATATCGAGTGGATTGAGCTTTTGGCAGATGGCAAGGCGTACCGGCAGTTTCTGAACCCCGGCGAAAATCCCGAGGCCGTCTTTTTGGTGGATACGCAGGAGGTTTCGGCCCGTGAATACTGCAATCTGCATGGGTTGTGGAAAGCGGAATAAAGAATCTTTGTTATTCCTGCGACTCCGCGTGGCAATAGAGGCGTCTTGGCACCGCGGCCCGGCCCATCGTCGCGGTCAAACATCGAACATCGAACGTCCAACATCGAAGTAGGGGCCTCAACCGGCCGGCAGATTGTCTGGGTATGGGGAAGCTGTTAAGGAATTAGGGATAGGGGATCTATCCGCCCAGAAGGGCGATGATTCTGTCCAGCTCCTCCAACGACTCGAAATAGATCTCGAGGTGACCTCGTTGGCCACGGTGTTTTAGTCGGACTCTGGCCGCCAGTCGTTCCTCAAGACGAAGCTCCAAGGCCTCTACGTCAGGGTCGCGCCTGAGTTCAGAGGCCTTTTTCTTTTCCTTTCTTGTCGCCAACCGTTCCAGTTCTCGGACAGAGAGTCCTTTGGCAACTGCTAGCCCTGCAAGCTGCTTCTGGCGCTCAGGAGGATGAATCATCAAGAGCGCACGACCATGTCCGGAAGAGAGGGCGCCGTTAGCCACGAGTTCCTGAAGTTTTGGAGGAAGCTTTAGCAAACGAAGTGCGTTGGCCACCGCCTCTCGGCTCTTGCCGATCTTGGCCGCGAGGTTCTGCTGGGTGAGCTTGGCACGACCCATGAGGTCTTTGAATGCGCGCGCCTCATCAATGGGGTCGAGGTCTTCTCGTTGGATATTCTCCACCAGGGCGAGCTCAAGGAGTTGATCATCATCAAGACCGTCCCGGACTATGGCGGGGATCTCCTTCATGCCCGCCAGGACAGCCGCGCGGAATCTTCGTTCTCCCACCACGATCTCATACTCGCCGCCCGATCTTCTGACCACCAGTGGTTGGAGCATTCCCTGCTGCCTTATCGACTCGGCCAGTTCTTCTATGGTGTTCTCATCGAACCGCTTCCTTGGCTGCAGGGGATTCGCATTAATCTGCTCGATTGGGATGAGCCTGAGGCCGTGTGAAATGCCCCGCGCTTTGTGAAGCTGAGAGTCGTCGGGGATGAGGGCTCGGAGTCCCTGTCCAAGTACTTTCTTAGGCACGTCGTATCACCTCCCTGGCGAGGGCCATGTAGCTTTCCGCCCCCTTTGAGAGAATATCGTAGAGCACAATAGGTTGGCCGAAGCTGGGCGCCTCGCTCAGCCGAACGTTTCTAGGGATGGTGGTGCCAAAGACCAGTCCTTCAAAAAAGGCTCGAATCTCCTCCTCCACGCGCGCGGTGAGACGCACACGTCTGTCGTACATCGTGAGCACGACGCCGAAGATATCGAGATCAGGATTCATCCCTTCCTGCACGAGGTTGATTGTCTCCAACAGATGGCTGACGCCTTCCAGGGCATAGTACTCACATTGAATCGGTACCAACACAGAGTGGGCGGCGACCAAGGCGTTGAGCGTAATGAGCCCCAGAGACGGGGGGCAATCAACGATGATGTAGTCGTAGGAACTCCTCAGCGGCCGAAGGAGACGTGAGAGCCTGCGCTCGCGGTCAACCGCCTCCACAAGCTCTATCTCCGCCCCCACAAGCCGGTGATGCGAAGGAAGAACATGGAGCCTGGGAACCTTGGTCGCGAGGAGACAGGCGGCGGCTTCTTCACCCCCAAAGAGACATTCGTAGACCGTCGGCTGCCCGGGATTGATCTTGTGCCCGACCCCACTGGTGGCGTTGGCCTGAGGATCCACATCCACGAGAAGTACCCGTTCCCCGATGACGGCCAAGCATGCTCCAAGATTGACGGCGGTGGTTGTTTTTCCTACGCCGCCCTTCTGATTTGCGATGGTAAGGATTCGTGCCAATGGCTTCTCCAAGGAGAGATGTGAGAGAATGATGCCCGCAGGATACAGTTCCGTGCCGCCTATGTCCAGCCTCTCCACGATTGTTTCACGTGAAACAATGGGGGGGTGGGAAGAATCAGCAATCTTGGAATCTGAAATCTATCAATCTGGAGAATGGGATGAAAAGAAGGGGGAATTCATAATTCGGGAATCTGGGGATGAAATGCGAGCTGATAGCAGCTATTTGAAATCCCCATTCAAGAAGAAAGATGACAGCGCGTAGTGGGGAATCCCAATACGAGGGACCAATTGCGAAACGTGACCAAGCCACGTATTATCCCGGTTCAAATGTGCCATTACGCATCGATCCTTAAAGGAGCACCAATGAAAGTAACCATTGTGGGAGCCGGCCATGTGGGTCTGGTCACGGGCGCATGCCTTGCAGAAGTCGGCAACGACGTGATCTGCGTTGATAACGACAAGCAAAAGATCGAACAAATCGATGCGGGGGTAATGCCTATCTATGAACCAGGCCTCCCCGAGTTGGTAGGCAAAAACATGAAGAAAGGGGCACTCCGTGTCACCACGTCCATGGAGGAGGGTGTCAACCATGCGCTGGTGATCTTTATCGCCGTGGGGACACCGCCCAAGACAGATGGCGAGGCGGATCTAAGCTACATTGAAATGGTGGCCCGTGAGGTAGCTCTCCACATGGATGGCTACCGCGTCATCAGCGAAAAGAGCACTGTCCCCGTCAAGACCGGCGAATGGGTCGATCGCACTATTCGTTTGAACAATCGGCACAAGGTCGAGTTCGACGTGGTGAGCAATCCCGAGTTCCTACGAGAGGGTGCCGCCATCTTCGACTTCATGTACCCTGACCGTATCGTGGTCGGATCCGGCAGTGACCGGGCGGCGGAGATAATGAGGGAACTCTATCAGCCGATCATAGAGAGGAATTTTCCAGGCTGCAATGTATTGCTCGACGAGGTCGGGCCCGTTCCTTTACTTGTGACCGATGTAAAAAGCGCTGAGCTGATCAAGCATGCCTCCAACAGCTTCCTGGCAACGAAGATCAGCTTCATCAATGCCGTGGCCAATGTGTGTGAGTTGTCAGGTGCGGATATCACCCTTGTTGCCAAGGGGATTGGATTGGATCACCGGATCGGGAAATCTTTCCTTCATGCGGGCGCTGGATACGGGGGTAGCTGTTTTCCAAAGGATGTGGCCGCATTCAAGAAGATCTCCGGCGACCTCGGCTATGATTTTCGGCTCCTCGAGGAGGTAAGCAGGATCAATCAAGCCCAACGAGAGCTGGTCGTGTCCAAGATCAAGAAGACGCTATGGATCGTGCGCGAGAAGACCATTGGAGTGCTTGGCTTGTCATTCAAACCGGATACCGATGATATGCGCGAAGCTCCCGCGGTTGATGTCATCAAGGCTCTGCAGGCCGAAGGGGCGAAGATCAAGGCATATGACCCCCAGGCGATTCCCGAGGCGGAGGAGCTGCTCCAGGGGGTGGAGTTCTGCAAGGATGCATATGAGGTGGCCTGTGATGCCGACACGCTGCTCTTCATGACCGAGTGGGAGGAGTTTCGGACATTGGATTTGGCAAGGGTCAAAGAGGCCATGAACTATCCCATTATTCTCGATGCCCGGAATATGCTCGACCCGAACGCCGTAAGAGCGCAAGGATTCGAGTACGTGGGCATGGGTCGGCACTGAGCGGATGCCTCTTGAGATCCCCCGTGATGCCAAACCGAGGCTCCTGTCGGTGGTCATACCTGTGTACAATGAACAGGGGACAGTGCGAGAGATCATAGAGCGGGTGCAGGCTGTTGATATAGGATTTGGGAAAGAGATCATCTTGATTGACGATGCATCCACCGATGGCACATGGGAGACGCTGAAGGAATTTGTCGGTCGCCCCGGATTCGTGATCAGACGTCATAGCCACAACCAGGGGAAGGGCGCGGCATTGCGCACGGGGTTCGAGGTTGCCCAGGGAGACATCGTTTTGGTTCAGGATGCCGATCTCGAGTATGACCCCCAGGACTACATCAAACTGCTCGCGCCTATTCTGCAAGGGAAGGCGGATGTGGTCTACGGTTCCCGATTTGCCGGGGGAGAATCCCATCGGGTCCTCTTCTTCTGGCATTCCGTGGGAAACAAGATGCTCACCCTGTTCTCCAATATGGTGACCAATCTGAATCTCACTGATATGGAGACCTGCTACAAGGCCTTTCGCAAGGAAGTGATCGCCCGAATCGATCTTAAGGAGAGTCGATTCGGATTTGAACCGGAGATCACGGCCAAGGTTGCCCATCTTGGCGTGCGGGTATACGAAGTGGGTGTTTCGTATTCGGGGAGGGATTATTTGGAGGGCAAGAAGATCGGGTGGCAAGATGGGGTGCGTGCCCTTTGGTGCATAGTCAAGTATGGGTTGTTCCGTGTATAGCCCGCATCTCTCGCCGATCCCGCGTCTGCGTGAGACCACTTCGCGACGAAAGCCGATGGGACATGCGGGCTAGCATCCCCGCGATTCTTGGCATCGCGGCGTTTGGGTTGTTTCTCTATAGTGTCGCACCAGTATTGACTCCGCTCCTCCTCCTCTTTCTGGTCTGGTTCTTCCTCTTCCCGCTGCGAGAGGCGGCATGGGCGCGACGCATCTTGTGTGCGGCCAGCGTCTTTTTCGTACTCTGGCTCCTGAGCCGGATTTGGCCCGTGGTGGGGCCCTTTGTGGCAGGCGCGGTGATTGCATACCTGCTGGGCCCGCTGGTAGACAAGTTTGAGCGGATCGGGTTTCCCCGGCTTCTGGCGGCCATTGTGCTCGTGCTGGTGCTCCTGGGAATCGTGATCGCTTTGAGTCTGCTTTTTCTCCCCACCGTGGCATCTCAGATCAAAGAGATCATATCTCATCTGCCGGCGTTGGCGAATACGATCTCGGAGTTTATCGCCACGCTGGAGCAACGCCTCGAACGATTTGGTGTGCCGCCGGGCACGGTGGACATTGCGGGTGTTCGAGAACGGGTACTCGATACCGACACACTGCTTGAACGATTGGCCCATGGCGCCCTTGATGTGACGAAAGCAGTGACTTCCGCCGTGGGAACCATCATCAATCTGCTGCTCGTGGTGGTGGTGAGCTTCTATCTCCTGGTGGAGATGAACCGTCTCCTTGCCTGGGCTGATTCCCTTATTCCACGAGCATCTCGCAACCGTGTGGCACGCGTCTTCCGGGAGATAGACAGCATCATAGGGAGTTGGTTCCGGGGACAGCTCACGATTGCGTTGGTGGTTGGCATTCTTACCACCGCCGGCCTTACCATTCTCTCCACCCCCTATGCTGCATTCATTGGCCTCATCGCAGGAGTTCTGAATATTATTCCGACTATTGGGCTCATCATCAGTCTTGGTGTGGCCGTGGTGCTCACTCCTACGGTGGCGGCGCCACTCAGCTATCTTCTCAAGATTGGTATTGTCTTTGCAGTAGTGCAGATACTCGATAATCTTGTAATATCAGCCCAGATAATGAGTTCAAGAATGGGATTGCATCCAGCAATCGTGATATTTTCTGTCATAGTCTTCGCATATCTCTTCGGAGCAGTCGGCGTGCTTATAGCAATTCCCACAGTCTCATTATTGCGATATGGCAGTTCGGAGATGATTTCCGTATATAAGAACATGGAGTTCTATACGACTAACGAGGCATCAAAAGACAGAGAGGAGGACTGATATTATGCAGCTCGAACTCACAAAGCTGGAGATCCCCGAGGAGTCTAATATCATTCTCGGGCAAGCTCATTTCATAAAGACAGTTGATGATATATTCGAAGCTCTTTCCGGTGCCGTTCCCGGAATAAGATTCGGCATTGCATTCAATGAAGCGAGTCAAGATCGCCTCATCCTGCATGATGGAAATGATCGCGCTCTTGAAGAAACAGCGGTGAGGAACGCGATGGCCATCGGGGCAGGCCATGCATTTGTCATATTGCTGAAGAATGCGTATCCGATCAATGTGATGCCCGCGCTGAAGAATGTACAGGAGGTCTGCGCTATCTTCTGTGCCACTGCCAATCCCGTTGAGGTTATCACCACGACTTCTGATCATGGACGTGCCATTCTGGGAGTGATCGACGGCGGTTCCCCTCTGGGTGTGGAAGAACCCGGCCATAGGGAGCAGCGCCATCGCCTCCTGAAAGACATAGGATACAAGCCGTAGGGGTGGAATACAGAATCTGAAATCTAGAATCTAGAATTTGGTAAGACTGATAAGAATGATGACGGTGAACTGATCAACTAACGACTAGCCCGGACTTCTTACCGGCTTTCGTGGCGAGACAGAAGAAATGATTGTGTCTGCAAGGCTTGCGATCGAGGCTCCCGTAGGCGTATCCTCTGTGATACGTCGAGGAAGCCGACCAAGCGTAACGCAGCAGACAGAGCCATATTGGCCCCGCTTCCAGCGGGGCAGGAAGCTGGTGAGAAGTTTGGGCCAACATGGGGAGAAAGATGAGTAGGGCTTCTGGCATGCGGTGGGTACTCACCGGGGCTGCTTTCTGGGTCTTGGCTGCGCTTGTTGAGCTCTATTTCCAATGGCGATTGCTTTCGCCGCCGTGGGTCGAGTATGCAGGAGAGCCTATCGTTGCCGCGGTTCTTGGTTTGTATGCAGTTGCTGGCGCTTTTGTGGCGGCAGCGGCGATTTTTCTCGGTCTTTCAAGCCGATTCCTCTGGTGGGCAGCGCTTTTCCCTCCTCTGTACCTTGCACTCACGGGTCCGCTTCTCGCCCAGGGGCCGCATCTTTCTTTCAGAGGCGCCATGGCCGTAGGGCTGGGGATCGGCGGCGCGGCGGTGGCGTCTCGTATGCTTGATCGGCGGCTTCCTTCCGCGTTGGTATGGTTGCCGCTCCTCATTGTGCCGCTTCCATTGTTGCTTGGAGCTTCGAGCTCCCAGGGGCTCGGAGGAGACAACGACGTCTCGCGAGCCGCGCATCCGAACCTCATCTTGGTGACTATCGACACATTGCGGCCCGACCATCTCGGCTTGGGGGGCTACGAGAGAGGAACCTCTCCCGGCCTCGACTCTTTGGCCAGCGAGGGTATCGTTTTCAGACAGGCCTATGCCTCAATGCCCGCCACCGCGCCATCCATGGCCACCATCATGACCGGTCTCTACCCATCCGGCCATGGCGTGCGACGGAATGGATGGTCTCTGACGAAAGAGGTGCCCACGCTGGCGTACCACCTCCGTCATGCGCGGTACGCTACTGGCGCGGCAGTCAGCGTGGCCCATCTTTCTTCGGCCTACGGATGGGGAGGGGGATTCGACTGGTTCCATGACCAGGGTACATTGGATCGCCTTTTCCCTTACTCTGGTCTGCGTCTCTTGCGGATTCTCAATCGCTTCGCGCCCTTGTCATATGCCTGCCGTGCCGCAACCAGCGTCGATCGAGCCGTGTCTTGGTTGGACGGCGTTGCCGATGAGCCGTTTTTTCTCTGGCTGCATCTATGGGATCCACACTACCCCTATGCGCCGCCCGAAACCACCACAGCCAGGCGCCGCGGGATTCAATCACCACTGCGTTCCAGCGGATTCTCCTACGAGCAGATCAGCCGATGGGTCGACGGCTATGATGGTGAGGTTTCTTATGCTGACTGGGAACTGGGAAGGCTTTGGTCATGGCTGAGGGCGCGCGATCTTGCGGACAGGACAGTACTGGCGGTGATCTCAGATCATGGCGAATCCATCGGCGAACGCTCATACCGCGGGCATTCTATTCTCTTGTACGAGGAGCAGATATCAGTTCTTTTCCTCATCGTTTCTTCGCTCCATCCCGAGGCTCGTGGCATGGTAATCACCAAGCCCGTGAGCCTGGTCGATCTCGCGCCAACCCTGTTCGATCTCCTTGATCTACCGCGCTTTGACGGGGAGATGGATGGTGTTTCCCTCATGCCGATTATCGAAGGAGATGAGACTCACGATCGAGCTTTGTTCGCGGAAACAGATATGTGGGGATTCAGAGGCGCTGCAGTTCGTCTGGGGCCATGGAAGCTCATTGAACGACGGGCGGTGAACCACCATCACCATGGCTTCTCTTCCCCGGCGGAGGCTCGTGCTTTGGTCCTTGGGTCGGAGTTGTACGATCTCAGGAATGACCCCGGTGAAACCCACAATCTTTCTGATGCTCAGCCTGAGATGGCCGCCACTCTACAACGTCTACTCAGAGCACATCAGCAAGAATCGCCGCGCGCGTTTTCCAGCACGCAGCTCACCCCCGCCATGGTCCGGCAGCTCAGAAGCCTCGGTTATCTGGAGTAGGAGACATTCTCCCGTGGGCACGGCATGCCGTGCCCCTACACTTCTCAATCTCCTCAGTCGCAAGCCTCGCAGCCAGAACCATCTCGACGGTTTCGCGACGAAAGCCGGTGAGAAGTCCGGGCGAAGAGGAATCATTAGTCGAGAATGATTACCTATCTGCCCAGATGATTTCAACATCGTAGGGTTCGAACATCCCATCGATTGTCATGATGGGAATGCGCTCCAGCTGGGCTTGCGCGATAAGGAGACGGTCAAATGGATCATTGTGATGCCGCGGCAGGTACGCGACGTGAAGAGCATGGAAATGCTCAACGGGCAAAGGCGATATCGCGTCCCTGGCCAGTCTTTTCGGCACAAATTCCTCAGGCGGTTCGGGCAGGACCAACTTACCGATCGAATACTTGATCGCGATCTCCCATGAACTCGCGGCGGACAGGAGGATTGTGTTTCGCTTGTCCCCGATCAATCGTCGCGGCTCGTCTCCGAGCCTTCTCGGTTTGGCAATCCACCAGAGCCAGCAATGCGTATCGAGCAGAATCCTCATGATTCGAACGCTTTCGCTATGTGGGACGGCAAAGGTTCATCGAAATCCTCGGGAATGACCAGCAACCCCCGGTCTAGGCCGGGAATCCGATCCTCCGTCACCTCCCGCCAAGGCAAAAGGCGCGCCACCGGCTTCCCGGCTTTTGCAATCA
Source organism: Candidatus Fermentibacterota bacterium (assembly GCA_030620115.1). Classification (GTDB taxonomy): domain Bacteria; phylum JAFGKV01; class JAFGKV01; order JAFGKV01; family JAFGKV01; genus JAUXFG01. The sequence continues at coordinate 17,127 of JAUXFG010000035.1, read as the reverse complement.
CCACCTGTTCCCCCGCAGATACACGCATCAGAAGCCGAGAGAAATGAGTCTTCGCCTCATGGACATTCACCTGAATCATTCCCTCTCCTCCCTCGGGATGAAATCCTTGATCATTATCGTGGCAACATAGATCATGAATATAGACTAAGTCCATGACTTAGTCAACAAGAGCGTCATACGTCCTTGCTGATTCGATCATGGACACAAGGGAAGGGGATCTTGAACAGAGGGAGAGCGATTCTTCGCTCCTTGTGGTCGCTCAGGATGATGCGGAACTGAGTGCTTTTCTGAGGGAGAGAGAAGCGGTGTTATCGAGGGTTAGCCCGAACTTCTCACCAACTCTCGACGGTTTCGCGACGAAAGCCGGTGAGAAGTCCGGGTTAGGGGCTTCGTTCGAGAAGGTAGATACGCCATCCGGGGAGCCAGGTGGCACAGCGCTGTGTGGTGAGAACCGTGTATCCCGGCAATGGTGAGAGGGAGATCACGAAACAGGGATCGATCTGTGGGGCCCAGAGCCGGATCCACCAGGGCAGCGCCCGGGAGATCGCGGAAGGCTCATGCTCGGGTACCCCCTTCCAGGCGAAATGCCATCCAGCCCATTCGTACCCACCATCGATATGTTGCTCCGCTATCTCATGGCGTTCGGTGAGTTCCTGGAGCACATCCCATCGCGTTCGGTTCCACGCGAGATAGTCGTGCACGCCAATCACCGCGGAGACAGTTAGGACACCGGCGCCGATCCAGGCAATCATGCGCGGCGGGCCCATGTGGGCAAGGACTACCAGAAGCACCAACGGCAGGACCGGTATCAAGTAGCGATCATAGGAAGGCGGCGCCAGGAGCAATACGCCAAGCCAGACCAGGACCAGGCCTGCACCAAACGAAAGCCGCAGTCGCGGCCACATGAAAAGAATCCATGCCGCCAGACCTACAAGGCCGGTCACCGATGCCCTGAGCAGCGAGCCGCCCAACACCAGCCGCCCGGCCCACGGCAGCTTGGCAAGACCGACGGCCAGCAGCATTCGTGATCGACTGTGCTCGAAGAGCCTGCCAAGCAGCCCAAGCAGCGAGACCATGGAAAGCATAGAGATTGCCCGCCAGAACCATGGATTAAGGAATGGCGGTGTGCCCTGGAGGCCCACATAGCCGATTCCCGCGCGATGAATGACATTCTCGAGACTGGGCAACGGGAGCGGCAAGGTCCCACCACACCAGATCGCCTGGCCCCAGCTCCAGACGAATAGGAGCGCCGGCAGTGCAAGGGCGCGCCGCCGAACCAAAGCCAAACCCACGGGGAGCAGAAACAGGCCCATGGTGATCAGGGTGGCTGGGAGCCGAGTGAAGAGTCGCAATGGCGCGTCCATACCCCAACTCCTTGAAAGCCAGAAGCCGGTCATGCCCGAGGCGCCTTCCGGCCTCATATACCAGACCAGGAAAGGGATACTCGACAGCACCGTCAGGATAGCAGGCCACATCAAGCCTCTCCGACGACGTTCCTTCTTCCACCATCGTACGAGGAACCAGAGGGGCAGGATCAGTGCCATGGGATGCACCAGATAGCCGAAGATGCCAAATACGAGGAAACCCAGACCCGCTGCTCTGGTCCTACCGCGCTCCCACTGGACCGCGGAGAGCAGCGCCAGAGATACGGTGGCCAACAGAGCGGACTCAGGCATGAACGAGAACGCCGAGGCAAGCGCCACGGGCGAGACAAGGACGGTGAGCCCTAGCAGCAGTGCGGCCGATACTGCTGCCCCGAGCTCCAACGCCAGGGCGCCCACGGCCAACACTGCGGCTAAGTGGAGCACGAGATTGGAGAGCCGGAGCACGGTAAATGACAGGCCGAAGATGGCGGCGAATCCGCTTCCCCAGAGGGTCTGGAACACGAGACTCACCGCGGCGAGCTGCGGCTGGATGAGAATATGTGTATGAGAGAACTGCTCCACCACCCGGGCATACAACCAGTCGTCGTTCAAAGGAAACTCGCCTCTGGGGTCAATGAGCGCCACCACGACAGCCCAGGCGGCAAAAAGCAAGAGAAAGACCATGGTGCGCGGATTTACCGCGCCGGGAATCGTTATCTTCCTCATGCCCCGCCCATCAACCCGTGAAGCTCCTTGATTTCCTGGGCGGTAAGCCGTCGCGTGTTTCCAAGCTCAAGCGAGCCCAAACGCAAAGGACCAAAGCCATAGCGCAGAATCCTGATCACCTCAAACCCCAGGGCGGCCAGGAGTCGGCGGATTTCCCGCTTTCGACCAGTACGAAGCACCAGCTGCACCTGGTGCCCATGACGTTTCTCGCCCCGTAGCCAGGCCTTGTGCGCTCGAAGCCGTTCACCGCGCGCCATGACCCCGCTCTCCAGCCTCGGGAGCAACTCACGGGGAAACGGGGTGGCAAGGTCCACCCGGTAGTACCGGGAAACTGTATACCGGGGATGCGCCATTCGATGCGCGATTTCCCCATCGGAAGTGAAGAGGAGAAGGCCCTCGCTGTCTCTATCCAGCCTGCCTACCGGAAAAAGCCGGACTCCCGCCTTGGGAAGAAGAGAGACCACGTTCTTTCGCTCCTGTGGGTCTTTCATGGTGGTGAGATAGCCTTTCGGCTTGTACATCATGAGGTACACATGTTGCCCCACCGGACGAACCGTCTTCCCCCTCACTCTGACGGTATCCTTTGCCGGCATGACCGTTTCGTGGAGCGCACGAGTCACGACGCCGTTCACGGTGATCACGCCCTCTCTAATCAACTCTTCGCATGCCCTCCGTGATCCAAGCCCACTGGAGGCCAGGAAGCGATTCAGTCGCATTCTTCCTTGTCCCGCGTTGTTCATCCTCGTACTCCATGAATCATTTGACTATATGCAGGGTATAGTGTTGCGTAAGCAGACTCACCGTGGCGGCGATCTTGAGTCCCCACATTCGGTATTCTTACATCTCTTGAGACAGTAATCACACGAAGGTCCCAAATGCAACCTCGTTGTTTATGGAAGATCGGGCTGCTCTTCCTCCTCTCATGCTCCTCAGACCAGGAGTTCACACTCCGTATGGTCGACGTGGGCTACGGAACAGCGCTTCTCTTTCAGGACCAGGACCAAACGATACTAATAGATGGCGGCTACAGAGAGGAAGCCGGCCTCCTGGAGGCTGAACTCCAGCACGCAGGCGTGGAAAGCCTGGCTTTGATGATCGCCTCCCATGGGCATGGCGACCATCTGGAGGGGCTCACGTGGCTTCTCGATCGTGGCTGGGCTGTGGGAGAGGTGCTTGGCAACGTAGACCACGGCCATGCCAGCTATGCATCGAGCTTCTGGAATGCGCTGGCGCGTCGACGCCTTGGTTACCGGCGTCTTCGACCCGGGGACCTTTTGTCTGTGGGGGATCTTGAGCTCTTTGTCTTCCATCCTGATACACTCACCAAAAATCTCAACCAGTCGAGCCTGGTGGTGTCCATCAAAATGGGGAGATACTCTGTGTTGATCCCTTCAGACATAGATCCCGCGACACAACGTTCCCTGGTCAGGAGGTATGGGGATTCCCTGGCAGCCGATATTCTGGTCTTGCCCCACCACGGCGACCTCCTTGCCCCCGAGTTCCTTGAGGCGGTCTCTCCCCAGTGGGGTCTTCTTTCGGTAGGGCCGAACCCCTGGGAGCTCCCGGTTCCACACACCCTTACCGAACTCAAAGCACGAGTCATCCGTCTTCTTGATACTAGGGAAGACGGTACAGTGGTTCTCTCCTTTGAAGAGAATGGTATACGTATAGTCTCCCGGTCCGGCCCGGTCCACGGGCAGCGGAGGGAAAAAGAAATGGCAGAAAGAATCAGGAGGTGGACTCATGATCGCTAGAGCAACCGTGTGTTGTATTCTGGTCTTGTTGGCCTTTCCCGCCCTGGGGCAGGAGACATGGACCCTGGAGCACTGTCTACAGATCACCAAGGCTCACAGCCTTACCCTGAAGAAGGCTGATGCCGATGTGGCCTCATCCAGGGGATCATGCACATCCTCATGGAGTGGCATCCTCCCCCACATCTCCGCCTATACCGACGCCACACGATACTCCAGTGAGCAGATGAGCTTCGTCCAGGATTCGGTCAGGACATCCAAGAATCGTTACTCCGCGGGACTGAGGCTCAACCAAACCTTCTTCAATGGGGGCTCTTCCTGGGCGCAACTCTCCTCGGCCAAGGCGTCGCTACGGGCCGCAGAGCAGAGCTGTCAGGCCACCAAGGCACAGCTTGCTCTCAATGTGGCGGAAACCTTCTACAGCGTACTCCGGGCAGAGGCCTTGGCTGACGTGGCAAGGGAGGCGGAGCTCTTGGCGAGGCGGCAGTTGGAACGGGCGGAAGAACGGCATCGAATGGGCGCCGCCTCGAGGCAGGAAGTGCTCAAGGCCAAAGTCGAGCTCCACCGTGACATGCTGGCCAAAATGCGCCAGGAGAATGAACTAGCCACGGCCAAGAGTTCCTTGCTGCTGCTTTTGGGCAAGGAGCCGGGAACTGAATACATCTTGGTTCCTCCCGCGGAACAAGGAATCGACGTGCCGCCACTAGAGGAGTGTATGGCCAAGGGGCAGCAACATCCGTCGATTCTGGCCTATGTCGAACAGCTCACCAGTACGCACAAGAGCGTGACCATGGCGGCTGCGGGGCGCTATCCGTCCCTCACTGGGAGCGCGAGCTACGGCTGGAGCGATGTGGAGATTCCCGATGATGTCGACCGGTTCAAGGATGCAGACTCGTGGTCTGTCGGCTTAACCCTCAGCATGTACCTTTTCGATGGACTGGAGACCAAAGGGGCGGTACAGCGGGCAAAGGCGTCGGCAAGAGATGCGGAGCTCACCCTGCGTGAGATGCAGCTCTCGCAACGCCATACCGTGGAGGACAGTCATCGGCGGCTTCTGGAAGCCAAGGCGCAATCAGAGACTGCGGATGCCGCATTGGCGCTCGCAAATGAGGAGTACCGGTTGGCCGAGGAACGTTATGGCATGGGCTCGCTCTCGTTCCTGGAGCTTTCCGACTCCAAGCTCGCGCTGCAACGGGCGAAAGTGGACCAAGTGGAAGCCAAGAACTCGGTGAACGTGGCACGATCCACCTTGGATGAGGCCACCGGCGAGTTGGGAGATCTCTGGTGAGAGCGGCAGCGCTTCTTCTCGGTTCGGTGCTCCTTCTCTCCGGGTGCGGTGGGGGCAAGAAAATGACCATACGTGTCGAAAAATCCGCAAAGAGAGAGCTCGTGGCAGAGGTGTCAGGCCCTGCACGAGTACGTCCATCCACCATGGTCAAGATCAGCGCGGATGCCATGGGCCGGGTCATGGAGATCGCGGTACACGAAGGGGACAGAGTAGAGAAAGGGCAGTTCCTGCTCCAGTTGGACCCCGTCCAGTACCATGCCCTGGTTCGTCGTGCCGAAGCGGAGCACCGGCAGGCGTTGGCCACGCGGGGCCAGTATCAAGCCCAGCTCCGCCAGGCACGCGATGAGCTCCGTCGCATGAAGGCCCTGGCGGCCAAGGAACTCGTATCCCAGGAAGCGCTGGAACGCCAGGAAACAGAAGTCGATGTTATCCAGGCCCAGGAGATGGCGGCCCGGAGAAGTGTGGAACGGGCAGAAGCCGTGCTCCAAGGCGCTCAAGATCAGCTTGCAAGGACCACCTTTGATTCTCCCATCAATGGTACTGTCTCCAAGGTGAACGTGGAAGAGGGCGAGATGGCCGTCACCGGGACTATGAACAATCCTGGTACGGTGCTCCTGGAGATTGCTGCTATGGATCGCATGGAGGCGGAAGTGGAGATCGACGAGACCGAGGTCGTGGACATCGTGATTGGCCAACCGGCAAAGGTCGAGCTCGACGCGTTTCCAGATACTTCTCTCCTGGCCACGGTGGTGGAAGTGAGTTCCAGCGCCGAGGTAAAGAACAAAGGTACCCAGCAGGAAGTGACCAACTTCCCGGTGGTAGTGGTCCTGGAGGAGCTGCTCGGGGGGGTTCGGCCGGGGATGACTGCCACGGTACGAATCGAAACCGCTAGGAAGGAGAGCGTGCTGTCGGTTCCCATCTCGAGCCTCGTGGTCAGGGATCCGGAGCGGGAGGCCCGCAAGGAGAAGGACGAAGAGGAGCCTGAAATCAAGCCTGACAGGAGGCCCCCAGAGAAAGAAGGGGTCTATGTGGTGGTGGAACACAAGAGCAGCTTCAGGCCCCTGCATACCGGCATCTCCGGGGAGCACTATGTCGAGGTCTTGAAGGGCCTCGAAGAGGACCAAGAGGTCATCATCGGCCCCTTTGAGACGCTGCGAGATCTCCGGGCCGGCACAAAGGTCAAGATCGAGCATTCGGAGGAACCATGAGCGACGCGCTCATAAATCTGAAGGATATTGAAAAGACCTATATGGTAGGCCAGATACCAGTGCACGCACTGCGCGGCCTGAGCCTCCAGATCGACTACAAGGACTACGTGGCAATCATGGGGCCTTCCGGCTCGGGGAAGTCCACACTGATGAACATCATCGGTTGCCTCGATGTGCCGACCAACGGCAGCTACATGCTGGAGGAGAAGGACGTCTCTCATCTCAACGATGATCAGCTTGCCGCCATTCGAAATGGGAAGATTGGTTTTGTATTCCAGACGTTCAATCTGCTTCCGCGCGCCACGGCACTATCCAATGTGGAGGTGCCGCTGATCTATGCCGGCATGCCGGCTCGCCAGCGCAAGAGAAGGGCCGCCCAGGTTTTGGAGCTGGTCGGCTTGGGGGATCGTATGCACCACAAGCCCGCCCAGCTCTCGGGGGGCCAGAGACAGCGGGTGGCCGTGGCCCGTGCCCTGGTCAACGAGCCCAGTGTGATCCTCGCCGACGAACCAACGGGGAATCTCGATACAAAAACGGGCAAGGAGATCATGGCGCTCCTCCAGGAGCTCAACGAAGCGGGAAACACCCTGATCACGGTTACCCATGATCCTGCGGTAGCTGATCGAGCAAATCGGGTGGTTCAGCTCGTGGACGGGACTGTGGCAAAGGATACCGCATGATCTTCAACCCGCACTTCTCACCAGCTTCCTGCTACGACAGCCGATATGGCTCTGTCTGCTGCGTTACGCTCCGTCGGCTTCCTCACCGTATCGCAGAGGATACGCCTGCGGGAGCCTCGGTCGCAAGCCTTGCAGCCACAACCATTTCTCCCGTCTCGCGACGAAAGCCGGTGAGAAGTGTGGGTTAGGGCGGTGCCGGAACGATTCCGGAGCGCGTACGACTCTCTTCATCAACACCGAACGCGTTCCATTCTCACTATCCTTGGAATCATCATCGGTATCACCACGGTTATTGCCCTGCAATCTCTGGTTAACGGCCTCAATCGAACGGTGGAAACCCAGTTCAAATCCTTAGGCGCCGACATGATAAGCGTGAACCTCTATGAGTGGGGGATGCACATTGGGCCAAGGAGAAGAAAACCCAGGAAACGGCTCACTATGGAGGATACGGATGCCATCGCCCGTCTGTGTCCCTCTGTGGCGACGGTGGCCCCTACGCTCTATACGCGCCAGCAGGTACGCTACCGGTCGGTCTCTCGTCCCGCGATTCAAATCGTCGGCACCACAAATCCATTCGTTGTTATCGAGAACTACCCGCCCGGCGCGGGGCGATTCCTTACGGACACGGATGTATCACGGAGCCGGCATGTCGCGGTGCTTGGCCATGATATCGCCCAACAACTTTTCGGGCATGAGCAACCCCTGTACAAGAAGATCCGTATTGGTAATCGGGCATATGATGTGGTGGGCATCCTGGCGAAGAAGGGCGCCATCTTCGGCGAAAACCAGGATGAGCTCATCGCCATCCCGGCAACGACCTTTGAGAAGAAATTCGGGAAGTACCGATCCGTGAACATCTCCGTGCTTCCCATTGACAAGGCCCACGTGGATGTCGCCAAGGAGGAGATTCGCCTGGTCCTCCGGAAGCGGCGCCGTGTGGCCCCGGGGGAACCGGACGACTTCGCCCTGAATAGTGCCCAGCAGCTCATGGTCCAGTTCAAGCAGTTCACCGGCATCGTCTTCGCCGCCATGGTGGGCATTGGCGGCCTCTCCCTCCTGGTGGGCGGCATCGGCATCATGAACATCATGCTGGTATCGGTGACCGAACGAACCAGGGAGATCGGCATTCGCAAGGCATTGGGAGCCACGAGGCGGGAGATCCGAGATCAGTTCCTTACCGAGGCTGTCCTTCTCTGTCTTGCCGGGGGGGTTCTGGGGGTTGCCCTGGGCCTCGGGCTCGCCTTCCTGACGGCGAGAATAAGCCCCGTACCGGCTGCAGCCTCGCTGGGCACGGTGCTCCTTGGGCTCGGTTTCTCATCGGCCGTGGGCTTGATCTTCGGCGCATTTCCCGCAATCCGAGCGGCAAAGCTGAATCCCATCGATGCGCTGCGATATGAGTAACCGTTCAGGGGTTCAGGGGTTCGCGGGTTCAGAGGTTCAGAGATTCCACGGAAATCCGAAGGATAGATTTCAAGCGTTTAGCCCAGATTCAATGCACATAATCCTGCAAAACGTCCAACATTCAACGCGCAACATCGAACATCGAACGAAGAGCCCTACTTCGACGTTGAGCGTTGGATGTTCGATGTTCGGCGTTGCTTCTTCCGAGCGAAGCCTCGGAAGAAGCATAGAGCCTTCTCAATTCTCACCACCAGAGAAGCGGTGGATTGGTTGCCATTCAGGCATGGTTGTTGGCCCGAGAGGTACTCGCCAAGGCAACGGAAGAAAGCCAACCCTGAACCCAGAACCTCTGAACCTTGAACCTCTACACATATGAGTAGTACCGGAAAAGTCACCATCGTGGCAGAGAGCCTCCGTATGGCCCTGGCAGGTGTGCTGGCGAATAAGCTGCGTTCCGGGCTCACCATTCTCGGCGTCATTGTGGGAGTGACTACCGTGGTGGGTATGCTGGCGGTGGTGCAGGGCATGAATGCCAGCGTGGCAGGGATGATCGAAGAGATGGGAACCGGGAGCTTCCTGATCTCGAAATTCGCCATGGGGAATCTTTCCACGGCAGAGTACCTGAAGCAGCGCCGCTATCCCGACATCACGGAAGATGATGCCATGGAGCTGAGTCGAAGCTCCTCCTGGATCAAGGAAGCTTCCGCCAGCGTCACTACTGTACACGAGATACACGCAGGTAGGCTGGAGGCCGACAATGTACCAGTGAAGGGGCTCTCCTCGACCTTCGCCGAAATCACCCAGATGGAGTTGGCCCGGGGACGGGTATTCACCGATCAGGAGAATGTGCGGCGGAAGAATGTCTGCATCATCGGGCCCTCCGTGGCGAAGGAGCTTTTCCCGGGCCTCGATCCCCTGAACCGCTTCCTTTCCATCGATCGTCACCGTTTCCGCGTCGTTGGCGTCATGGCAGAGCGTGGCAAAATGTTCGGGCAAGATCTCGACAGTTTTGTGCTGATTCCCCACGGGAGTTACCGCAAAGCATTCGGCCGCGGATTCCACGCTGTCCTCATCGTCCAGGCCAATGATGCCAACGCCGTTCCCGCGGCAATCGATGATGCCATAGGGATTCTCAGACGAAGACGGGGACTACGAACCGCCGATGAGAACAACTTCTTCATCATCACCCAAGAAGCCATGATTACCAGCTATGAGCAGATGACCGGGGCGATCTATGCAGTGATGATCGGCGTGGCGGGAATCAGCCTTCTCGTTGGTGGGATCGGCATCATGAACATCATGCTGGTAACGGTGACCGAACGAACCCGGGAGATCGGTCTTCGCAAGGCCGTGGGGGCGTGCCGGATGCATCTCATGCTCCAGTTCATCTCCGAGGCGGCGGGGTTGTCTTCCGTGGGAGGAGTCCTCGGGCTCCTACTCGGTGCGGGCTTGGCGGCCCTGGTCCGCGGCGCCACACCCATTCCCGCCCGTGTCATCGGTTGGTCACTTCCCATGGCCTTCCTTTTCTCTATAGCGGTGGGCGTCACCGCCGGTCTTTTCCCCGCACTCAAAGCCGCACGGCTGCACCCGGTTGATGCACTCAGGCAGGAATAGGGAGAATGGGGATTGCTGGAATGCTTGATTGCGAGAATGCGGGGATAGAGCCGGATTCTCACGCAGATCACCCTTCGGTGAAATAACGGATTGAGACTAAGGAGGGTGCTGCGCAGAAGGATGTATCACTGTCATTCTGAGCGACTCACAGGAGCGAAGAATCTCTCCCTGTTCCCCAGATTTCAGATTAGAAATTCAAGATTTATAGATTCCACATTCCTCTTCATTACGAGCTTTCTGGGTTTTCCGAAATCTCTAGTAAATCCATAGATTTACTAGAGATTTCCCTTCAGTCCCCCTTCCGAGAAAACGCGGCAAGGACTTGCCTCGGGCATTTCATGGCGCATATTGCTCCAGTGCAGGGTATGTGGCATGGCCGGCATGGTACAAGAGACAAGACGATCCGTCGGAGAGTGACCATGTCAACATCCCGGGAAAGCCACCGTCCCATGAAGGCGCAAGAGCGCTCCGGCTCTCCTTCTGATACATGGTCTCTTTGGCGCCCCCTTCCCTTAGTATACCTGATACGACAGCACGGCTTCAAGGACCGCCGTGTCATCTGGCTCCTATTGATCTGGTTGATGCTGACCGCCATCTGTGTCGGCTCAGCAGTAGCCGTGGTGGCATACGACTGGAGCGGCATACCTATCCACGCGGGCCCCATCCACTTCTTCCTCACCATCTATCCGCCGTTGGTGATCTGTACCTGGCTCGCAATATGGCTTGGGTTTGAATGGGCATTCATCCCCGCGTACCTGGCAACCTTCATCGGATCGCTCTACTCGGGGATGCCGTTTCACTGGGCCCTGCTGTTTGCTTTGGCGGACCCGCTGGGGTTGGTGGTGTACGCGCTGGCATACTGGAGTATTCCTATCTCTCCCGATCTTCGCAGCCTGGGGAGGATCCTCTTTTTCTGCGGAGTCTCCCTCATCGGCGCCTATGCCGGCTCCACCGGATCTTTCATATGGAGCCACACTCGCGATCTCTCGGCTCTCAAGACCTTCGCCATCTGGCAGGGCTGGTGGGTGGGGGCATTCTTGCAGGCAGTGATTCTGAACGCGCCTGTGATCCTGCTCTTTGGGCGGCTCATGGAGCGCGTCAAAGCGCGCTTCTTCATCGTCCCCCCCCGTGCACAGGTATCGCTGAAGCGCTTCTCCTCCGCCATCATCGGCGGTGGGGTGGTATTGATGGGCTTTATCGCTGCCACCGGTCATCTTGGTTCTCTTCATCTGGCCAAGGCATTGGATCTGGAGGTGTCAGCCGCCACTTGCGAAGCCATCACCGACGCCTCCAATGCATGGAAACTGGCCATGTTGGTTGGAATAACCGCCATGGCGGGCTCCGTGCTGGCGGCTCTCACCATTGCGGGCCGCTGGAATCGGATCCTGCATCACGAGGTGGGCGCCCGAACCAGGGAGCTTCTTGAAAGCCAGGAGCAGTTGCGCCTGCTCTCCTCTGCCGTGGAACAGAGTACGGAGGGCATGGCCGTGCTCGATATAGATGGGCACTATGTGTTCGTGAACAACGCATTCGCACGGATGTTTGGCTCTGCCCCAGGCGAGCTTGTGGGTACGCATTTCTCCACTCTGTATGCCGCAGAGCAGTTGCCTCTTGCTGAAGCTGCCAATCGGGAGGTCATGGAAACGGGCGAATTCTTCGGAGAACTCCTCCAACTTCGCCGCGACGGCAGCTCGTTTCCCGCCTTGCTCCACTCCTCCCTCATCACGGATGAGGGAAGCTTTGTGGGCATCATTGCCACGGTACGCGACATCACCGAGCTGAAATGCGCGGAAGAGGAGAAGGAACAGATGCAGGCCTTGCTCCTGCAGTCACAGAAACTCGAGGCCATCGGCCGCTTGGCCGGGGGAGTCGCGCATGACTTCAATAACCTGCTCACCGCCATCCGTGGCTATGTCGACATGGCGCTTTTCAAGGTGGACGACTCACAACCCTTGCACCGCGATCTCAGGGGAATCCATCATGCCTCAACGCTGGCCTCGAGCCTCACCCGCCAACTGCTCCTTTTGAGCCGGAAACAGCCCATGGAATTCACCACCATTGGGCTCAACATGGTGGTGGGAAGCATGCTCAGGATGCTGAATCGCCTCATCGGTGAAGACGTGATGATCGATGTAGAACTCGACCCCTCTCTCTGGTCGGTCCGTGCCGACAAAGGAACCATTGAGCAGGTCATCATGAATCTTGTGGTCAACGCGCGAGATGCCATGCCCCAAGGCGGTACGGTATACTTGAGGACTGAAAACATCGTACTCAGCGAAACCGATTGCCGCCACATCCCCGATGCTCGCCCCGGCCGATTTGTCCGCTTGGTGATCCAGGACTCCGGTGTCGGAATGGCTACCGACGTACTCACGCATATCTTCGAGCCCTTCTATACTACAAAAGGCGCCGGTGAAGGGACAGGGCTCGGCCTTTCGGTGGTCTACGGCGTGGTGAGACAGCACGCCGGGTGGATCAGCGTATACAGCGAACAAGGGAAGGGTTCAACCTTCGAGGTCTACCTCTCCGCCGCGGGGGACCATGGGGATGCTGCGCCTGACGAACCAACGATCATCGAATTCGAAAAAGGAAGCGGGCAGCGCATCCTGGTCGTGGAGGACGAGGATGTGGTTCGGGAATCCATCACCGAGATTCTCCGCGAAAACGGCTATACCGTGGTCGCGGCCGGCAATGCAGAGGAAGCAATCCATGCATTCGAGCAGGAAAAGGGTGATTTCCATCTCGTGATCAGCGACGTCGTGATGCCGGGGAAGAGTGGTGTGGAGCTCGTTGACGACCTTGTGGCACGGAGACCCGACCTCCGGGTGCTCCTGAGTAGCGGGTATGCGGACGAGCGCTCGAAGGTGTCCGAGATCAAGGAAAAGGGCTATCGATTCCTCCAGAAACCGTACCGCATGGCAGAGCTGCTCCGCATGGTAACCCAGATCCTCCGCGCACCCCCCGGAAATCCCTGCATCCCACCTGATCGGGCTTAGCCCGGACCCAAGGCAGGCCGCTGCCAACTGTTGCCCCCCTTCACGCCGCCAGCTAAACTCCCGAGGCTTATTATGGAGAACCCACTCTGAGGGTCGCGGACAGCTTCGGTTTCAATCAAGGAAACACCTATTTCGTCAATAGCGGGCAGGAGGAATACCTTCCGTAACCTGGACTTCTCACCGGCTGTCGTAGCAGGAAGCTGGTGAGAAGTCCGGGTTGACCCCGCTCCACCGTCTCACTCTTCTCTACATGCGACTCCGAGCCGCGTTATGCATTGGCTTCCGCATGGTTGAAGGAGGGCCACATGGGGAATACGATCGTCGAGAAGATCCTAGGATTTCACGCAGGACGGGAAGTCAAACCCGGCGACATCGTCGATGTCGCCATTGATGCCAGGGTCGCCAGGGACTTCGGCGGGGCGAATGTCGTCAAGAACCTGAGAGAGCACGGGCTCAGCATCGAGAATCCCGGCAAGACGTTCTTCACCTTTGACTGCAATCCCACCGGATCCGATCAGAAGTACGCCACCAATCAGCAGATCTGCCGGATCTTCGCGCGGCAGACAGGAGTCAACCTTTACGATATCAACGCCGGGATCGGCACGCATCTGGCCATGGACAAGGGCATGGTGGGGCCCGGTGGCACTTTCATATCCACCGACTCGCACGCAAACATCCTCGGTTCCATCGGCGCATTCGGCCAGGGCATGGGAGATCGCGATATCGCGTACGCCTGGGCCAATGGCGCGGTTTGGTTCAAGGTGCCCCCTACGGTAAAGATGGTGTTCACCGGCACACCGGGGCCATGGGCAACCCCCAAGGATCTTGTGTTGAGGATCCTGCAGGAGACCGGGGCAAGCGGCCTTCTGGGATGTGCCGCGGAGTTCTACGGTGAGGTAATCGACAGCCTCTCGCTGGATGGACGCATCACCGTGGCATCAATGGGCACCGAGATGGGCGCCATCATCGTGCTCATCCCCCCGAACCATGACGTATTGGAGTATATGTCCAAGGCCGCGGGAACTCCCTTTGAAGGCGTATACCCAGACTCTGATGCCACATACGCCAAGGTGTGGGAAATCGATGTACAGGGCCTTGGCCCCATGGCGGCCCGCCCCGGGCACCCCGACGACACGGTGATCATTGACGAGGTCGAGGGTCAGCCCATCGACTCGGGATTTATCGGTTCGTGCACGAACGGCCGTATGGAGGATATGCGCGCCGCCGCCGCGATCTTGAAGGAACGAAAAGCGGCATCGGGTATTGTTCTGAAGATCGTTCCCGCCACCGACGAGATCTGGAACAGATGTATGGAAGAAGGAATCATCGAGACCTTCAAGAAGGCTGGTGCATTGGTGGGCAATGCCGGGTGCGCAGGCTGCGCTGCCGGGCAGATCGGCCAGAACGGCCCGGGTGAGATCACCATCAGTACCGGCAACCGTAACTTCCCCGGCAAGCAGGGGAAAGGCGAGGTCTACCTCGCAAGCCCGGCCACAGTGGCCGCCAGCGCCGTGGCCGGCTGTATCACCTCGGCACAGAGGCTCCTCCAAGGTCCTCTCACCATTTGTCATACGCGCGAGGTAGTTGAGGAACCCGCTTCGCCGCCGAAAACAGCATTGGCCGCCGAAGAGAAGCCTTTGGTGCTCCAAGGCCGGGCCCTGTTGGTGCCCAAGGACAACATCGATACCGACATGATTTTTCACAACCGGCACCTGGCCATCACCGACATCGCCGAGATGGGCGGCCATACTTTCGGCAATCTCCCCGGCTACGCGGACTTCCCCCATAAGGTCGCGCCGGGCGATATCGTTATTACTGGGGGGAATTTCGGCTGCGGCAGCTCACGACAGCAAGCGGTAGACTGCTTCAAGAGCCTTGGGGTCAGTATCCTCATCGCCACCTCATTTGGCGCCATCTACGAAAGGAACGCCATAAATGCCGGGTTCCCCATACTCGTGGGCGACCTGCTCCAGGGCGGCCTTCAGGATGGTGAGACCATCAAGGTCGACCTATTGAAAGGCGAGATCACGCGGCTGTCAGATAACAAGATCTGGCGGATCACACCGTTCACCGATGTCCAGAAAGAGATCTACCTTCGAGGTGGACTGCTTTAGGCAGGGGTTCACATTATGCCCAATACATTCGCGGAGAAAATCCTCGCTCACAAGGCACGACGAGAGCATGTAGCGCCGGGCGAGATTGTGACCGCCAAGCCGGACTACATGCTCACCCACGACAATACCGCCGCCATCATCACCAAGGTGGCGGCGCAGCTCGAACAGTATGGCGTGGAGAGGCCCGACATGCATATCATCGTGCTCGACCACGTCGTTCCCGCGGCCAACGAGAAGTCGGCCGCGAACCACAAGAAGATCAGAGCCTATGTGCAGCGTCACAACATCCCGCACTTCTTCGATGTGGGCCGCGGCATCTGTCACCAGGTGGTCATGGAAGAAGGATTTGCGCTCCCGGGGAAGCTCCTGGTGGGCTCGGACTCCCATACCTGCTCATATGGCGCCCTTGGCGCCTTCGCTACAGGCATCGACCGGACCGAGGCCGCGGCGTTGCTTCTCACGGGTGAAACGTGGTTCAAAGTTCCCAAGAGCTACAAGATCACGCTCAAGGGGAAGCTCCAATCCCCGGCCAGCGCAAAAGACCTTATCTTGACGCTTATCGGCAGGATGCGGGCCGACGGGGCGGATTACCGTGCCGTAGAATTCCACGGAGCGGTGGCCACGCTCTCCATGGAGGACCGCATGACCATCGCCAACATGGGTGTGGAGATGGGTGCGAAGATCTTTGTCTTCCCCGTGGACCGGCTCACCCGTGAATGGCTCTCGGGCCGCGGCTTCGGGCCGGATTCCTATGAGCCGATCTGGGCTGATGTGGCGGCCACGTACGAGAAGGAGCTCGAGGTCGACCTCTCGGAGATCGAACCCGTGGTGGCCCTTCCCCACAAGGTCGACAATGTCCATCCCGTGGGTGAAGCAGTGGGTCAGCAGGTCCATCAGTGTCTTATCGGCACTTGCACCAACGGGCGCCTCTCCGACCTCCGGGCCGCGGCCGAGATCCTGAAGGGGAAGAAGGTCGCCCCGGGAGTTCGGCTGCTGGTGCTCCCTGCCTCCAACGAAATCCTTCAGGAGGCCATGGCCGCGGGTATTGCCTCGGATTTGGTCGCGGCGGGCGCCGTCCTCCTGCCAGTGGGATGCGGCCCATGCTTGGGAGCGCATCAGGGTGTGTTGGCTCCTGGTGAACGGTGCATCAGTACTGCCAACAGGAACTTCAAGGGCCGCATGGGCTGCAAGGAAGCTGAAATCGTGCTGGCCAGCCCCGCCACCGTGGCTGCCAGCGCGCTCACCGGAGTCATTACCGATCCGCGCCAGGGAGCGATATCATGAGTGTATGGAAGTACGGCGACGACATCAATACTGATATGCTCTTCCCCGGGAAGTACACGTATACATGCGCCACCACAGATGAGATCCTCCCTCATCTTATGGAAGATCTCGATCCGGAATTCGCCAAAAACGTGCACGCAGGTGACTTCCTCTTTGTTGGCAAGAACTTCGGCTGCGGGAGCTCCCGGGAGCAACCGGCGCTTGGCCTCAAGGCAGTGGGTATCGCCGCCGTGGTGGCCAAGAGTTTCTCCAGGATATTCTATCGTGCGGCCACAAACCAAGGGCTTCTGCTTGTGGAATGTCCAAAGGCGGTGGATGCTTATCAGGAGGGGGACACGGTGGAGCTGGAAGCAGAGAGAGGAACCATCCGTGTGGGGGACCGCACATTTTCGTTCCCGGAGCTGCCGGAACGGATCCTGGCCATCAGGAATGCCGGCGGCCTTCTGCCGTATACATTCAAGCTCCTGGAAGCACGGAGCGCGGGGGAATGAGCGCCCTATCAGCATCCGCGGGGACCAGGGGATCACGTGTCCGCTCCGACTGTTTCGTGACCATTACTTCCTCGGACGAAGGCGGCCGTCATCTCGACATAAAAAGCAAGGTCGAGAGCATGTACGGCGGCTTCATCCGCCAATCGATCAATGATATGCTCGACTTCTATGACCTGGAACATGTGGTGGTGGAGTTGGAAGACCAGGGGG
>JAUXFG010000250.1 GCA_030620115.1 Candidatus Fermentibacterota bacterium | reverse complement strand
TATGGAACAGTTTCAAGGTCTCAGAATCCCTCTGTGGGGCAACCGAGCGGTAACCTTTGCCGGCGATACCAGGTCCTGATCTTTAGGGGTCCTTTTCGTACCATGAAAATCTGTGGTCACCAGCAAGTTCATGCCGTGTCCAGCGCTTGCGTGGATCACCTCGACCATGCAAGCCTCACGCAAACTGGCGGGGCCGATACTGGATCGCCTCCGCCACGTGGGCCGGTCGGACCGTCTCCGCCCTGGCCAGGTCGGCGATGGTGCGGGCCAGTTTCAGGATCCGGTGGTACGCCCGGGCCGACATGTGCAACTGGGTCACGGCGGCCTTGAGCAAGCCCTTGCTGGTGTCGTCAAGGAGGCAGTAGCGCGCACCTCCGCCGGTCCCATATCCGCGTTGGTGGTGAGCGAACGTGCTTTCTGGGGTCTGCCGACCCCTGGCTCTGCCCATGCGAAAGCAGTAACGTCACGATCTCGGTGCGGCCTCGTTCTCGAGCGATCTCCAGTGGCGTCCTTCCCTTTCCATCTCTGATGTCAACACGGGCGCCATTGGCCAAGAGGAGTTTCACGACGTCCGGATGGTTTCGGAATACTGCCATGAGAAGTGGGGTGGAGCCATAGGATGAGACCGCGTCGATCTCGGCACCACGCGAAAGCAACATCTCGGCAATATCTCGTAGGCCATTCTGGGCAGCGCGATGCAGGGGCGAATGATTACCCTGATCCCTCGCTCGGATATCAGCGCCACTCCTGATCAGGAGCTCAGCTATGCGAGGATGCCCCTCTCGGAGGGCCGAATGCAATGGCGTATGCCCTCTCTTGTTCCTGATGTCGAGTCGTGCCCCACTCTCCACAAGAAGCTCCGCGGTCTCCACACGCCCAAACAAGGCTGCCATGTGCAGCGGAGCGAGACCTTTGTCGTTCTTGGCATCTATCCTTGCTCCCGACTCGATGAGGAGTTCGACGATATCCGTATGGGCGCGCAGGGCGGCCATATGCAGAAGAGTCATCCCTTCTCCCAAGTAGCGATTCTTCAGCCGCTCATTACAGTCATGCTTCGCTTTGATGGGGTATCCGGCGTCAAGCATAACGCGGACCTGGTCGATATCGCCTCCACGCACTGCTTCGATCATCATGGTGGGATCAGGATGTTTGCAGGCGGCCATCAGAAGCAAGATCCCTGCGAGCAGCAGTCTCATCGCCGCAGATATCATTTCACGCGGCAGCGTCTCCCTCATTACCGTCTGCCCCTCCAATAAGGAATCCGAATGACTATCTAACCTCTATTCCTGTACCCTCGATCACATGCCCCACTATCCAACACTTCTCCCCCGCCTCCTCAAACCGCGCGAGAAGCTCACCTTCTTTCCCGGATGCCACGGAGAAAAGAAGACCGCCTGATGTCTCCGGCGTGAAAAGCAACTGCTTCACCTCATCGGAGATCCCAGCGGCGAAATCGATATGTCGTTCATAGTATTGCTGATTGCGGCACGTGCCGCCCGGAAAGAGACATTCGTCCGCATAGCGCAACGCGCCGTCGGTGAAGGGGAGACGATCCAAGTAAAAACAGAATCGCACATTGCTCTTCTCCGCCATTTCGGAGCCATGCCCAAGGAGGCCGAATCCAGTGATATCAGTGCATCCTCGGACATCGAGTTTACGGCAGATGCCTGAAGCAGAACGGTTCAGCCTGCGCATAATCGCCACGGCTTGGGCGAGATGGGCATCATCCGCCGCGCCTCCCATTGCTGCCGTGGTGACAATGCCGACACCAAGAGGCTTTGTCAAAACCAGGAGATCACCATCTCGGGCCCCATCCTCGGTAAGCATATGCTCGGGGTGGACCAGTCCCATCACTGAAAGGCCATATTTGGGCTCGTTGTCGGTGATGGTGTGTCCACCGGCCAGTACTCCCCCGCCTTCGACAATTGTGTCGGCGCCACCTCGCAGAATCTGAGTAATGATGGATGTGGGCAGAGACGAGGGAAAGGCACAGATATTGAGTGCAAGAATGACATCTCCCCCCATGGCATATACATCGCTCATGGCGTTCGCTGCCGCGATTGCGCCATAGTCGTATGGATCGTCCACAATAGGGGTGAAGAAATCAACGGTCTGTATCACCGCGACCTCATCGCTGATCCTGTACACGGCAGCATCGTCAGCAGCGGCGAGGCCCACGAGCAGTTGTGGAAACTGCTCAACTGGAAAAATGCCTTGCAGCGGGCGCAGGACCTGCGCCAGGGCCTCAGGCCCCATCTTCGCCGCTCACCCCGCAGCCGTAGTCATGGACGTGAGGCGAATCTCTTCTCTCGTCACGCTGCCCATCCTCCTATTTGATACAGCACAGGAAGGTCCTACGTCTCCGTGGGGGTAAGACTCCCATCCGGAGACATTCTTACCAGGAATCAAGCGCTTCCTGTGATCATGGGCAAGACGCAGGCTTCACCGGAAACATGGCATTCTCCGAGCGATGGCACGCCTGGTTGGCCAGTCATAATATGCACCTGGTCAGCCAACCAGAGCCAAGAATCAACCAAGCGCCACGTCGAGCATCATCATGACGGCAAAACCAGCCATGGTTGCCATGGTGACCACATCAATATTCTTCTGCTCTCGCTGCGACTCCGGGATCAACTCTTCCACGACCACGAAGATCATGGCCCCGGCTGCGAAACAGAGGGCATAAGGGAGCAGATGCCTCAAGTGGAGAACAAATGCCGCTCCAGCTACGCCCGCGATGGGCTCCACGATCCCTGAAAGCTGCCCGTAGAAAAAGCTTCTCTTCCGACTCAGCCCCTCCCGCCTGAGAGGCATGGAGACTGCCGCCCCTTCAGGAAAATTCTGGAGGCCAATGCCAATGGCCAGTGCCACCGCGCCACCAAGAGTTGCCGAAGAAAGCCCTGCGGCAACAGCGCCGAATGCCACACCTACCGCGAGTCCTTCTGGGATATTGTGCAGTGTGATGGCCAGAACAAGCAATGTGCTTCGCTGCCACGATGTTTTCACGCCTTCTGCCTTGTCCTCACCCAAGCCCAGATGGAGATGGGGCAGAAAGACATCTATGAGCCGCATGAAGATCCCACCCCCAAGGAAACCGATGGCGGCCGTGAGCCATGCAACCATGCCCATATCTTCGGCCATCTCAATCCCCGGGGCAAGGAGAGACCAAAAACTCGCCGCAATCATGACTCCCGCTGCGAATCCCAACATGGAGTCCATAAATCTCTGATTGATGCTTCGTGCGCCAAAGACCAAGGCGGCTCCTGCGGCGGTAACAAGCCACGTGAAGCATGTTGCAGTGAGCGCTTGGACAATGGGATCGAGTCCCTCGATCAGTGAAATCATAATACCTTCTTTGTACTGAGAATACGATGTTTCAGGATGGGCCCTTCGACTGAGCTCAGGACAGGCCGGGAAGTGCATTACACTTTCAGAACCCTCCTTGCAATGACTAAGGCCCGGGGTCATCGCGAGCGACAGCGTGGCGATCTCGATGAGCGGATGAGATTGCTTCGTCGCTACCCTCCTCGCAATGACAGGTGGTGGAGCTGGTCATCGCGAGCGGTAGCGCGGCGATCTCAGTTGAGAGCATGGGATTGCTTCGTCGCGGACTCTATCCTGCCTCCGGCCTGTAGGGCCTACGCCCCGGAGGGAGCTTGTCGAAGGGCTCCTCGCAATGACTGAGGGTGGCGCCACGGTTCCGGGATCTCTCTACGGGATATTGTATTCCTATCGTGAGCCATAGCGCGAGGCCGAGACCGTAAAACGAAAAAATGAAATTGTGGCCACAGAGCGTCACGCCGCAAGCAAACCTTATCATCGTGCATCACTGAGCAAGGACACCTGTGAGCCAAGGCTTGGGCTATGTGTAAGAGTTCACTGTTCAAGGTTACCTTTTAGATCCCACGAATCAACGGTTTGATTTCCGCTGAACCCTGAACCTATAAACCTTTCAACCCGTGAACGGCTACCTATTAGAGTTGCTGGGCATAAACTCAGCCCGAACTTCTCATCCAGCACCCAAAGCCTTGGGGCGAGACAGTGAATACTGCGGATTCCCATTCCCCTCTCTGGAGGGACATGTTCCGTCATGGCCGCGGTTGGTGTCGATACCGCGGACGCGATCCGCCGGTGGTCGGATGTCCATCCATAGGATAAGTTGTGCGCAATCGAATAAATCTCTAGTAAATCCATGGATTTACTAGAGATTTATCAGATGAC
>JAUXFG010000292.1 GCA_030620115.1 Candidatus Fermentibacterota bacterium | reverse complement strand
CGAGTCCTCCGTGCCCGGCAGCAGCTCGTATGGTAGTCCGCATATCGCACACCGCGATTCCCCTTCGGCAAGCTCGTACTCTTCCTCCACCACCGGAAGATGATCGAGGTTCCTGCGCCCGTGTCCAGGCGCGCCCAGTTGATGCCCCCGGGGCTTCCTCTCCTCTTCCTTCTCTTCCTCGCTGCTCGCCTCCGAGCCCCCAGATGATTTCTCCGTCTTCTGGCCGTACAACTCCTTCTGGGGCTTCGGACTTTTGTGTGGGTCAGATGCTTGAGACCCCCCCCGAAGGCAGCATGGATAGACCGCCTTTATGAAATAGGATTGCAGTTCTGAACCGGGCTCTGTTTCTGAAACCGCAAGCCCTCGCCTTGATCTTCTGAATCGTTGCATTGATGGATTCTGCAATGGCGTTCGTGACTCGATGCAAGATGGCGTTGAGGATTCCCTACAAGTAGCGGCGTACCATCCTGCCGACCTTGATCATCGGATCGAGCCGACATCGGGCCAGCCAACCCAGGAGAGCCTTCCAGTTCCGTTCGGCGACTTTTCGGTACGAATACGACCACAGGCCGTTTGCTGCTTCCTTGATCCGCCATGCCCTGGCCGTCTTCAGGTTCATCCGCGTCAGTCGTAGAAATGACCGCTTGTCCTTGTAGCCACCGTTGGCCTTGGTCCGCAGCCAGTCGTGCTTCGTCTTCGTCAGTGGGCTGTCTCCCTCACGGCCCAGAGCCCGATGCTCGGCGGCACGAACCTTGTCCAGCGCCTTGCCGAAATGGGATGCAACATGGAATCGGTCGAAGCAGATCTTCTGCTCGGCTCCCTCGAGGACTTCCCGTACCGCATTGATGAACGGCTTCCACATGTCCATGGAGATCGAGCGAACCTCCGAAAGCTGGTCCTTATTGCTTTCCAGCCAATCTTTTAGCGTCTTCTTCTTCCGATCATCCAGAACGTCGATCACCACTCCACGCTTGCGATCCACCAACACCGTCACGTACTCGTGCCGTTTCTGGAATGACGTTTCGTCGATCGCCAGTTCTTCGATCGGCACCAATTCACGTCGCTCAATTCCCCGACGCACCGCACGCTCCATGATGCCCCACGCTTCGTCCCAGCTGATCTTCATCCGCTCGGAGACCGCATTGATAGGAGCAACCTTCAGCCACGATATCGCCAAGGCTTCGAACAAGGCTGTGAATCCACTCCGAGCTTCAGCCCAGGCTACCGAGGTTTGGAGAACTCCGTGCTCCCCGCACCGTACACGGGGCACATCAGCCTCGATCATAGTGATAAAGTCACAGGTATCCAGATGCCGCCATTGGCGATGTCGATGATCATACACCGCGCACTCTATCCCGCATTCAGGACACGGGAATCGAGCCAGGGGCTCATGCGTCAATACTACCGTCACCTTGGATTCTTCCATCCGCAGATCTACCTTCTCGACCTTCCATGGTGCCTTCAACCCGAACAATTTCTCGTAAAGCTCTTTGTCTTGCATGAAAACAAGGTGCCACAATTCTGCACTCAGACTCCACTACCCACACAAAAGTCCGAAGCCCCCTCCTTCTTCAGGTAGCGTATCCGGGCCTTCAGCTGCTGGATCTCCTCCCTCAGCTTCTCTTCCCGCTCTCTCGCTCGTTGATGCTGCTTTTCCCAATACCCTCGCTCGCACCGCAGTTCACGATTCTCCTTCTTCAGCGGGCAGATCTCACACCAGACCGAATCACTTTCGGATTCGGCCGACACTGTCTGAGGCCACTGAAGAACGTCAAGAACGACTGCGTTCCCCTCCACTGCACAGAGGAGTCTATCAGACTTGTTTCTGCGTGTCCAGCTTCCCCCGGCCTTTCCTCAAGAAAACGCACGGGTTGGACGAATGTTTACCTCGGTTCAGGCGATGCCGTGCTCGCGCTTGTAGGCGGGCCAATTCTCCTTCAGGTCGTGGAATTGCTCCAAATCGCCTAATCGCGCACAGAAAGGATTCGTCTCCCGCTCCCGCGCTATGGTGGAGCTCGGC
Organism: Candidatus Fermentibacterota bacterium; assembly: GCA_030620115.1. Classification (GTDB taxonomy): domain Bacteria; phylum JAFGKV01; class JAFGKV01; order JAFGKV01; family JAFGKV01; genus JAUXFG01. The sequence continues at coordinate 349 of JAUXFG010000292.1, read as the reverse complement.
GACACCCCAACATCGTGACCCGGCCAGACGGTGATGTCTTCCTCCAGGGCCATGAGGCGCCGGAGACTCCCGGCCTCAGTAGCCGCCTGCTCCCGGTTCGACGTCCCGCCGACCTTCCCCACGAACAAGGTGTCCCCGGTGATGAGATGCCTCTCGACGAGCACGCAAATCGAATCCGGAGTGTGGCCGGGGGTGTGCAGGATCTCCAAGCGCAGTCCCCCGACCTCAAGCACGTCGCCATCCTGGGCGTCCACGTCACCACGCTCCGAAATGGCGTGAAGCACTACCTGTCCGCCGAAAGAGTCCTTGATCGCCTCGTTGCCCCCGGTGTGGTCGGAGTGGTCGTGGG
>JAUXFG010000009.1 GCA_030620115.1 Candidatus Fermentibacterota bacterium | reverse complement strand
GTGAATGAGACTCGCGATAGTACAGGAGTCTCAGACAAGAGGGTGAGCCAAGAGAAAAAAGACCCCTCCGTGCGAAAAACGACTTCTTTTTCGCTCGACTCTTTCCACTACCCCGGTTCGGTGTCGTTCCCTTCTCCTATCCGCTCCCGCTATTTCGTTCCTCTCGACCTTGCTCGAGACAGGCAGGTAGGTTCGTGATCAGTCTCTGCTGATCCGCACCAGTCACTCTCCGAGCTGTAGGCTCCACATGATTATCAGGCCTTGCCCCCATGGCCCTCGGAGTTGCTCGTCTGCTGCGGCCAGACCCGCAACCCGGCTGAGCGGGCTGCCAACCATAACTCCTTGTCGAAAGTAGCCACTGTGACAGGTTGACCGATCCTTTCCTGCCAGACAGCCGCTGCCGCCAGGTGAACGGCATCATATCCTCGCAGGACATGCCTCCACGCAAGTGTCTCTGCGCGAAGGACTAGCGCCTCGTCCACGGCAATGCGAATCCACGTGGGCCATACGAGTTCTAGTCTTCGCCGGGCTTCCAACGCATCCTTTTCAGACAGGATGCCCCTTCTCGCAGCTCGGGCCAGGGCTGCTCCCACTTCGGCCCGAGCCAAGATAGCGGTCCCCATCACATGGACCCCTTGAAGCATGTTTCTGGTCGCTTCCGAACCCTCCTCTGACACAAACAGCTTGACCAAGGCGCTTGTGTCAGCGTAGACAATCAATCCCGATCCTCAACCACGAGGTCACTAAGCAATGCCGGACCTTGGTTGGAACCTACGGGCTCGGGAACCCGAATGCCTCCTCCGTTCCAGACCAGGAAGCCCTCTGCGGCGAGTTCCCACATGCGCGTTTCGATTTCGGGTGGCAGTGCTGTCTTTCGCCCCACGGAGACTGGGACCAAGCGGGCAGTGGGCTCCCCGCGCACGGTCACCAGAACGACGTCTCCGTGGCGCACGGCGCGCAAGTACTCAGCCAAATGGTCTTTCAGTTGTCGCACTCCAACGGTCTGCATGGTTCCCCTCCTCTTGCGTAAGCTTGTGGCCTCATGATACACCAGGCGGCCACTCAGGTCAATCAAGATCCACTACTTGCAGCATCGAACTTAACCCGCACTTCTCACCGGCTTTCGTCGCGAAGCGGTGTAGTTGGCTGTGACTGTCCCGGCGAAGCTCGAAGAGCGGAGACGGAAGCCCGAAGGTGTATCCTCTTTCCGCCAGCTGGCGGAAAGCAGGCAGTGCCAAATCGGCGGCTGCAGTCCCGCGTCGGACGCGGGATTGGTGAGAAGTCCGGGTTAAACTACTTCTCTCCCCTGAATTCAGATCCGAGCGCGGCTTTGAGCCATCTCCTGCATTCATCAACATTGACCGCAGAGCTCAGAAGAATCGGGACCTGAGGGGAAACCCTGAAAAGCCTCCGTGTACTCGTCAAAAGAATAGTCATGTCTCTCTTGTTCGCGTAGGTATCCACGATGGTTCCTACCGTAATCACCGCCATGCGGTTCTGTTCTCCTGCCGAGGATACTAAGGCTCGAGCATTCTGTATTTTCAGAGTACGGCTATCGAGGACTATAAGGAAGACGGGAGGCCTATTCCCCTGAATCGCAGCCGAAAGCGAACATCCTTCGCCCCAACAGTTTGATCCGAGCAGAATCCACTCTTTGCCGGTTTGTTCACTCAAGACCATGTATGCCCATCGTTTGCCTTCTGGGATAAGCGCCACTTCCTCTCGTGTTCCCCCCAGAGCATCGATTACATCGGTGACTAACGCACCGGAAGTCCCCAACACCACCACAATCTCTGCTCCCGTACTCGGAATCTCTGCGGCGACTTCTTCCGGCAGCCCCCAAATCCTTGCAGGCTTTGGATCGATTGAGCATTCCTCGATCAAGCCGGTTACTTTCTCAGTTTCCTGAACCACCTCAGACGCTTCATCATGCAACTCGTGAACTGCGCACGAAGCTTCGGCCGAAACTCCCCGCCCTTCCACACGGATGCCTTCCGGGATCTCCAATTCGGTAACCTCTTTCACGAGATCATCTACGAGTTCCTCATTGAGCAATACTCCTCTCAGTGTCTTGAGGGCCACGAGTTTCTTCGCAATTCCCTCGAGCGTCCGAACATCGGACTCGATCTTGTTCGCAAGGTAGTCAAGAAGGAGGTCGTCAACAGGCCAGTTGTTCTGCTTTGCCTTGGTCCGCAGGATCATGGATCGCAGGGTCGCGTCAGGTTGATCCATCTTGATAACCACACCAAGCGCAAACCCTTCAATGATCTCAGATGTGATGGTTTGGAGCTCTTCAGGCCTCCTGTCACTGGATATCACTATCTGTTTGTCCTGGGCATACATTTCGGCGAGAAAGCCGGCAGCCACGGACTGAAGGCTTGGTGAAATGGCAAGAAATTGGATGTCGTCGATGATGAGCAAATCTGATTCCAAATATGCCTGCCATAGCTCGTGTACACGCCTATTCTCGTAAGCTTCGAGGATTTGATCGCTGAAAAGCTGAGAAGTCAGGTAGAGGGCCTTGATGCTGCTATCTTTTTCATGGACATCATTTGCCAGCGCGCACATCAGGTGCGTCTTTCCTCTGCCAGGTTCTCCATACAAGAACAGGGGGTTGAATCGTGAGCCAGGTTTTTCAGCCACACCTTTCGCCGCTTCATATGCAAGGTGGTTTCCGTTTCCCAGAACGAAATTCTCAAACCTATAGCCGGCCAACTGTTCGAGACCTTCCGACGCAAATGGCCCTTCGGGAGCGGGGGAGGTTCTCTTCTTGAGCACTGCCGATCGACGAAGCAACGCCCTCACCCGGGCCACAAGCACCGAGAAGTCGAATGGCTTTGTTATGTAGTCGTCTGCACCGAGATCCAACCCCCTTATCTGGTCCGCTGCTTCGCCTCTCCCGCTCAAGATGATGAAAGGAGTGGCGCCGATAAGGGGATCAGCTCTGAGCATCTGGATGAGCTCAAAGCCATCGATTTTCGGCATCAATATGTCGCTGATGATGAGATCAGGGCGTTCGCATTGGATCGCTTCCAGCCCCTCCTCCCCATCGGCAGCTTGAAGCACCTCATAGCCATGCTCTTCGAGGCACCTGCTGACTATCTGCAAAACCTCCGGCTCATCATCGATAGCGAGTATTCGTTCACTATTCATGGCTTCCTCCTCATATACCAGAATAGTAGTTGTCTCGCTTGGGTTATGCAAGCGGAAAATTCGAGTAATGAGGAGGTTGGCTTTCTCTTGGAAGCGCCCTTGAAAGGGGTTCTTGGCGGGCTCACCTATCCGGTTTGATCAAGCGATCTCCGGCTCGGCAAAGCATTCGGCGCCGTTTGATCTATCGCGCAAAACATCAGTCAAGACCTATCGAGAATCGGCCGACTCTGGTTGGAGAAGGCTCGCCTTCCTGCCCGCTCTGCAGAGCCCGGACATCATAGTACGCAGCCTGTCGCCAGGCGGAAATCCCCGGTCAAGGGGTGTTCGAACAGAGGCTCGATATCCCAGCCGTTGGGTTCTTGCTCTGTGGCGATCTGGTAGTCGGCAAAGGTCTGATGCGTTGTCCCGTTGATTCTCGCGTAGGGGCGGGAGCCGGTGGTGTGCATGCAGTCGTAATCAAAGCTGCACGGTCTCGAGCCATTCCAATCCTCCAGGGCGTAGTAATTCCCAAGCCATATGTTATTCCGGCAGGTCAGCATCTCCCAGATCCCAGGTGTCTTGAGCAACAGCGCGCTGATGTTTCCGTTAGTTCCAGACGACGTGTTGTGGTAGAAGAACATCGGTCCTGTGACTGTGCTGTAGCCGTGGTTGAATTTGACCTGGCTGGCGGGGAAGCCGTCCGCAGTATTGGTGAGCGTATTGCCGTAATCGTAGAACAGGTTCCGGAAGACATATGTGGGGCCGAGATCGCCTGGAGCTACGGAAATACCCATATGAAAGATGCTGAAAGTATTGCCCCATATCCTGATGTTTGAAGATGTTCCATCGGTCTCTATGAGGTCGTCCGGAATATGGGTGAGAACATTGCCATAGACGTCGGTCTCGAAGCTGAGGAAATCGCAGGTAGAGACGATCGGAGGGATTCTGATAGTAGCCTTTTTCGAGCCCATGTACGTCGCCTTCGAAATCGTCCCATGAAGTGCAGCTATAGAGCTGGCTATCTTCGACTGCCACGAAAAACGGGCTGTACGTCACGTCGACACTATAGATATCTCCCCCTTCTGAAGACCATGTCCCCGGGTTGAACAGGAGATCCGGGTCAGACCCGTCAAAGACCGCGTCGTTACCCTCTGACCGCACGTAGATCGCCTGCCCTGAGCTCGATCCGTGGGTTGAGACTTCCGCGGCCTGATGGTATGTGCCTTCCAATAGATGCACGGCATCTCCGGGTTGGGCCGTGTAGAGCGCATGCTCGAGGGTCTCGAAAGGATCGCTCGCGATGACCCCGGGGTTTCTATCCTCACCATCAGGTGATACGTACCAGTGCGTACCGCTGGGTGAGCCCATCTCATCATCGCGCGTTGAGATTGAGCCGGCTGCCGGCGAGCCCGTGACTCCATCGGGATCAGAAAAGGAGGCTCTCACTTCATAGACGGTTCCAGGTTCCAGTAGAACGATGCTTCCAATGAAGGAGTTATTGCTGACGCGTGAAAGAGGATGTGCCTGCCGCCACTCGGTGGAGCCAAAAGACCGGTGCTCGAGGAGGTGTGTGGAGTTGCCGTTCGCATCTCCTGCAAATGGAATGGTAATTCCGATAGAACGGTATGTGGCGTGCAGCTCAACCTGGCCGAGGGATAGCTCGTGTTGGGCCAGGCATGGCGCACTGAGGAGAAACATAATCATGAGTGTCAAAACGAGCTTCGAATTCATGGAAGACTCCGTCAGTTGAGGGATTGTGTACACGGACATGATGTCATTGCACGTGCCTATAAGCAAGGAATCGTCGGGCTGCTCGCGGCGGACGACCATCACGTGTCACGGCTATTAGGACTCGACTTGCGCCATATCGGAGCGAGAACAAGATAGCTTCTCTATTGACATATCCAGCAGAAACCGTTCATTGGTTCGCTGTTCTTCTGTTGTGACCGAGTTCTATAAGTTGTTTACTCGGCCGCGACGAATTTTTCTGAGGAGTCAGACAGTATGAAGAAGCTCTATGTAGGTAATCTTCCCTACACCGCAAATGAAGATGAACTCCGCGCTCTCTTTGCTGAGCACGGTACCGTCCACACGGTCAATGTAATCATGGACCGGGAGACCGGCAGGGCTCGGGGTTTTGCCTTTGTCGAAATGGATGATGCAGACGCCATGACAGCCATGGAAGCGCTGAATGGTACTGATTTTGGGGGACGCGCTCTCAAGGTCAATGAAGCAAGACAACGCGAGGAGCGTCGCCCCAGGCGCTCTTGGTAATAGACGACGCCGGGCATAATTTGCCCGGTGCCGTTGAGAAACGTCGATAGAAGGGCGGGTCTTCGGACCCGCCCTTCTTCTTTGGAGTCTGAGAAGTTCGGGTTAGAAGGTGATCTGAAAACCGATGGAAGAGGTTAGCCCTTTCCCGTCATGTGGTCGATGTTCGAATGCGAATCTCGGGGAAATGCCCCATGGCATATCGTTTTCATTGAGCGCGAAGCCAACACCGGAGCTATTTGTAGAGAACGATAGCTCTCTCCCTTTGTCGTAGTCCTTTGTGAGATGCGCGCCCATGACCAGACCGCCGACACTTCCGAGCCCGGCAACTGCAAAAGCAGTGGAGGCGTCATCCACTTCAACCAAGAGGTCGATTCCGAAGCCAAATACCGTGCCCAGTACGCCGGCGAGGTTTATGAGCCTCACCCGCGTCTTGCTCATGCGAACATCCCTGGCCCCGATGGCAGTGCCCAAGACCAGGAGATCGCTTCCTATCAGCATGTCTCGCAAAACATCGTCGCCATCATGGTCGGCAAGTGCGGCGAACACGGCCCCAAACCAGGCGCCCCACCCCAGACCGGAGCTTGTGAGTTCAGCATGCCCCTCAGAGAAGCTCGCTTTGCTTGTCAAGAGAGTCGCGGCACCGATACCTGCTAAACCGCAGAGCTCTCCCGTACCTATGACTTGCTTTGCTTCGTGATCAGCCACGGCCGCCCAACCTATGCCCTGCCATGTGCCGAGATGACCGCCCAAGGATATCATCGTAGCTCTGCCGTCACTGATGTTCGCATCCTTCGTAAGCTCATGACATAGAAGAACTGACAAAGGCCCCCCCAGTAGAAGCCCCGCTGCATAGGCCTGCGCAGATTCCGCATCCAGGGCCATGGGCGTTGCAACGCCCAACCAGAGACCATAGTAGCCGCTGAAAATCAGCAGGTTCATTCTTCCGCTTTGATCCACCAAGGATCCCTTGAAGAACAATGCCTTCTTCGTTCTTCGGAGCTGCTCAATATCCCCATAGAACTTATTGGCAACCGCGGCCTGACGGCTGTCGGGGTATTCGATGAGAAGATCGCCGAGGAGCTGTGAGCTTATGTCGTAGCTGGCTTCGGCAGCATATTTGAGAGCCAGCCGATAGAGCATCTCGGCTTCCGGCTCTCGATCTTCAATCCTTTGGCTCAGAGATCGATGATAATCATCCGTTAACTTGATGTGAAGCCTTGTCATCTCAAACGCATCGGCAGTGACATGTCGGGATTTCGGTTGCAGCCCAAGAGCCGTCTCATAAGAATATTCCAATCGGAGCTTTGAACGCGACACTGGAATGAGTCGCGCTGATTGGAATCCTTCGATGTCTGGGAAAAGGCGATAGTATTCGCGTTCCGTCTTGTCGATCTCTGTCCCGATGGATTCGCCGAGCGATACTGCTTCCAGTTCCTTTTCTTCTGGCGCTGACGTCTTCGCAACGTCAGAGAACATCACGATCAGAATGAATGACAATGATAGAATCGTTTTCATGAGCCTCTCCCGCATTATTCCCAAGAACCGGTTTGACATCGCCACGCAAGTCACACGTTGTGACCAATGTGCCATCCTGAGGCATTGCCACGCGGCCCACAGGCAATCGAACATGACCTCACACAACCCTTCATTGCGAATAGATGGGCGACGAGCGCCATGGTGTCAATGAGAGGGAGAAGCTGTTGAGCTGATAAGCTATTGAGCTGAAAAGCAGGAAGGAGGGAGAAAAGGAAAAGATCGAAGTTGGGATGATGGAGGGCCATGCTCCGTCATGGCCGCCGATTGATTCTCAGCTTTGGATTCTGAATGTCGTTGTTATCAAGAATAACGTTTGCTTTCTCCAAGGGGTATGCGGTTTCGAGATATATCTTCTGTCCGGGAATGTATCGCCGCCGATAGCTCTCACGTATGGCTTCCGGTGACTCCGAAGGGCTTCGCCGGTATGCTCTCTGGACTGTGACATCGAAACCGGCTTCAACAAAGATTGTGAAATCCATCGACAGACGCTCGAATCAGATGGCGGCCTCTTGCCCGAACCGACCCTGCCAGTTCATCGGATAGAACGGTCTTGCCTGCGGCATCAACACCGTCAATTCCGACACGAACCGGATGACCTAATCGGATATCGGCAATCATGCCTGCGAGTCGAGATATGACGTCACGTCTGTTCATGTGCTTCTACCAGAAAACCGGGAACGGAGGTGCGCCCAATATGGTGTATCGTTATCAGTAGCGCACACATGCACATACATAACCTCTGCTGAAAGAGAAAGCAACGACTCAGGGCAGGCAGAGGGGCAAATGACGAGTGATATGTGGCCATTGAACGACGAAAGCCGGTGAGAAGTGCGGGTTAGCTAGTATCGTGTTTCAGAGGTTCTGTACCTGTTTCCGGCAATTCTACATCCTTCACAGCAGCCGGCAATGTCACCCACCCGCGCCCGTATCGCAGAATCCGGAGATGTCTCTGTGGTTCATCATCTCCTAATACCGTCTCATTTTGAATTGCCAAAACAGAGCACAAAACTTCCGAGACGGTGTACTAGGTCGAAGGGCAGAATGGAGCAAAGCCGAGGACCCGAAGCGCAAGATGGTCCCGCGCGGCATGCTGGTTTGATGAGATATCCGGGCCGGAATGCGACATCATTCTTGCATGGTGGGATTGCGATCGAGTGTTGCAGAGCCACATAGCCGGGTTATCTTGTCAAATATGATTCGACGACTTGAAATGTCGGCATCATGCCGACGCATATGCTGAGTTGGGGAGAGATCCATGCCTGAGCCACACATTCGCATGAGGAGTGCCATATCGGCCGCCTGGTTACTTGGTTTGCTATTGGCTGTTTTGGAGTGTATTCGCTCCTGGCGTTCACTGTTTTCCACAAGTGAAACCATGGGCGGGGCTCTGCTGGCCCTTGGCGGTTATCCGCCTGTTACGGTCATCTTCGGTTTGGTTCTTTTTCTTGTGCCTGCCCTAAGAAGACGCGACCGGTTTGTGGGATGGTTGGTTTTCCTCGTCATCACTCCCTGGCTTCTCGCCATGACGTTTCCACGAGTCATAAATATCATGTTTCTCCAGCCCGGTCGATGGCCAAGCGTGATTGGCGTGATGTTGCTTGCTTTCTTCATAGCCCGAGAAGGGGCTCGCCGGGCGTCAGCAATCATCAGGCTGGCGCCCACAAGGCTTTGGTTCCTGCTTCTCTCAATAGTCCCCATCTGCTTTGGAATTCCTGCCGTCATGGAGGGAGGAGGCAGGGACTCTCGACTAATTCCATCGGCCGGGGCCGGCTCCGGCCCCAACATTCTCCTCATCACGGTAGATACCCTTAGAAGGGATGGATTCGGCTGCTACGGTGGCCCCCCAGAAACAACACCCTGCGCAGACTCACTGGCCGCATCGGGACGAATGTTCAGCAACGCCTCAAGCTGTTCTCCGTGGACCCTTGCCAGTCTCGCCAGCCTCATGACCGGTCACTATCCTTCCACCACAGGAGTATTGACCGCGCGAAATCGGCTGAGCAACCATTTCCAGACCATGGCTGAGTTCCTCGGAGAACACGGATTCCATACACACGCCATAGTGTCGAACATCTGGCTCCGTCCGGTATTTGGGATGAGTCAGGGGTTCGAGATTTTCAATCATCGAGCGCCCCCCGAGCCTGCGGCGCAATATCAGGCATTCTTCGGATACCGGGTGTATCGGCTCATCAGCCACCTCCGCATGGTCGCCAGCGATGCGCCCCCCGAGTCAGCACAGGATGTTGCAGATCAAGTTTGTTCTTTTCTGGAGAGCGCCCCCCCATCCCCCTTCTTCCTCTGGCTTCACTTCAACGATGTGCATGATCCGTATAGGCCGCCGCCCGGCTTTCGTCCCCCGATGGAACCTGGCTATCGTGGCCCCTTCCGCATGACGTCGGGGAGCATGATGACCCTGCGCCAGGGTGGTCGGATTTCAGAAGCGGATCGGCGCAGGATACGGGCGCTCTATTCTGGAGAGATCAGGTATGTGGACAGCCAGATGAGGAGAGTCCTATCTTCCCTGCGCGAGGCGGGCCTTGCTGATTCAACCGTGGTGATCGTGACCTCGGATCACGGTGAGGAGTTTTGGGAGCACGACAATGTGATGCATGGGCATACCGTGTACTCTGAGCTCATGGAGATACCGCTCGTAATTTCCTGGCCTGGCAGGATCCAGTGCGGAGACATAGATGACAGACTATCCAGCCTGGTGGATCTTCTGCCAACGGTCGCAGGTCTTGCCGGTCTTGAACCGCCGAGAGACCTTCCGGGCCGTTCCCTCTTCCATGACGGTTCGAAAACCACGGTTCCCCAATACGGAGAGGGGCTCCAATTCTACCGGGAACTGAAGTCCATCTCGGTAGACGGATGGAAATTGATTCGTTCTCCCGACTCCGAAGAGACCATGCTCTACCATATTGAGACCGATCCCCTGGAGAAAGTGGAACAAGCAGTCCGGCATCCTGAGACGGAGGCTTCCCTCGGTGAGATGCTTGACACCCATCTACAGGCCTGTCGGGAACGGGCCGACCGTCTAGAGCTCACGCGGGAGTCCACGATCATCCATCTCACGCCGGAACTCCGTGAGAAACTCCGGGCACAAGGCTATCTCGAATAGCAGACCACCTGCATTCGTCGACGGATGGTGTCATCTATGCTTATTGTGACCGTTCACGGGATCACTGTCCGTTGGATTCGGTTATTCGCCTATGTTTTCGTTTCCGATAAACCTCAAGCAGAAAATATGGGCCGGGCTCCCAGGCCTGCTTCTCCTTGCTGTCTCTCGCGATCTCCTGAGTGATGCGCCAAGCATCCTCAAGTGGTGTTGTGTTTCCGATGATCAATCCAATCGTCTGGTCCCTTTGAAATGCAGTTACTGACACTGCATATCTCTTCGACTGTGTGATTCTTGATCCAGTCATCACGGTGCGCGGTTCTCTTGGGGAAGAAACCGATGAGTACTGGTTCAGGTCTTTTCATCCCATTCTCCCTGCGGTCTTGTGTGTTCGCTCCCCTTCTTCATCCAGCAAGGGGGTTCTCCCATTTGAGCATGGGGAAGCGGGAGAAGTCCGAGTCGGTGGATTGCAGCACGCAACCATACTCAATGGCGAGAGCGGCTATATGGGCATCAGTCACAAGGTTGGCTGTTGCCTGCCCGCCCATCAACATTTCGCTGAAGATGTCCCAGTGGCGTTGTGTGGGCGCGACGACCCTGGTGCATGGCTGGGACAGCCAACCACCGATGCGCTCGATGGCCTCGTCCGGCGAGAGTGGGCGCTGGAAAACACGTGCATTGGTGCCGATGCGAATGAAAACATTCATAACCGTCCAGCAGAGGCAGACTGGCGCCGAACCCGAGAGCTGCGTGTCCCACCATTCCCGGGCCTGCTCGTGACGTTGGCTGAGGCTATCCTCGGCGTAGAGGAGGATATTGGCATCGACGAGTATCAACGGAAATCCTCTGTCTCCGCCTGGGCCAGCAATTCCTGGATATTATCAAGATTGTACCCTGTTCGGAGGCCCATGGGATGAGGGTCCGTACGGTATGGACGGTGAGACGCGGGCCTCTCGACCTCCTCCAGTCCCGCACGCAGAGCTTCATTCACCACATGACGGAAGGATGTGTGAAGCTTGGCCGCAGCAGCACGTGCCCGATCGAGGACATCATCATCAATTGTCAGCGTTGTTCTCATGGTTGCATTATAGCATCCCATCAGGTGATGTCAAGACATCATCGTTTCCCGGTAAATGCGAACCCTACGGCGGTGGCACATCATCCGATGGAGCGGCTGGTTAGATGATCCTACGTCCGGGTTAACCCGGACTTCTCACCGGCTTTCGGCTGCAACGCTGCATTTGGCCCTGCCTGCTGTCCGCCAGCTGGCGGACAGGGGATACGCCTTCGGGCTTCGCCACGGCGGCTTGCCACGGCGTTGTCATACATAGCCGGGAGCCAGGCTACGCCCTGACAGAGCCGGGGTCCTCGGTCGCAAGTCTTGCTGCCACAACCAACTACACCGCTTCGCGACAAAGGCCGGTGAGAAGTTCGGGTTACCCGCCTGCGCGGGTCATGGAACGATGCTTATGCACTTCCTCGATTAACGCGCGCGCTAGATCCTTTGACCTCTCAACAGGATTGAATATCACATCTTCGTTTATGTCGCCCTGGCCCGCAACACCCAAATAGGGAAATCTCTCAAGCACCACTGGCCTCATCTTCAACAAGATGCAGAAGTCATGCAGATATTCAAGTATCTGGTGGGGATTTGAATACTCTGTCACACCTATCAGACCACAAGGTTTTCCGATAAGCGGTGACTTCTCATCTCCATCCCCTTGAGTCTCGTAAAAGAAGAAGATGGAGACAAGCCGTTCAATCAACGCCTGGAATCTCGCGGGTGGAGCTCTGAAGTACAGCGGCGCGCCAATTACCAATACATCTGCTTTCATCATCAAATGCAGGATTTCAGTAGCGTCATCTGTGATCGAACATTGGTACGGATTATTGGAACAATGATCTGAGCATACCACTCTACAAGGATGGATGGTCTTGTCGGCAATATAGACGACGTCCGCTTCTACATCGGAGTCGATGGATCTCATATCGCTAATGACTCGGTTCACAAGCGTATTCGTGTGTCTCATCTTCCTCATCGAGCCAACTATGCCCAGAACTTGCATTCTAGCTTCTCCCCTTACCTTATGCCTTACTTGTCTGGCGCCTCACAATAATCTGTGCCCATCCCATGACAAAGGAAGCACGGTGCTTCCACGAGTTAGCGCCGGCCGCACCTTTGACAACCTCATCCCACCCTTCTCCTCAAATGAGAAGGAGCTCTGGCCGTTCCGGACACTTCCTCTCCTTGAGGAGAGGATTGAGGTGAGGTGAAGAACAAAACTCAAAGCTGCTCGCTCTGCGGATTGTGTTTTATCCACAACAGACAACAAGCTTGGCCCATGGCGCAAGCGCACAAGACACTCCGTCTTGGCACAAATCCCCACGAGCAGCCTCTTTCACAAGATGCATAGCATCCTTGATTTCCGCAACGGAAAGAAGAAGATCCTCAGCTCTGTGGCTCCCCGTGAGGGCACCAGAACTCGCGAGAAGCTAGTGCCAGCATCTACGCAAGAAACGTAGATGTGACGGACAAAGACGCTAGCCGGTGAGATTACACCGCTTTTCCCCTTTGGACTATCGCACTCCAAGACTTCCATACCCAATCCCGCGCAGTACGCGGGACTACGCCTCTGGCGGGCACGGTCCGCCAGCTGGCGGATGCTCCTACATGGGAGAGACCAAATCTTCGGCAAATCTGTGCGTCAGAACCGCCGATGTATTCTTACGCGAACCCTTGGCTCGGTCGTCGCAAGATTGAATAGTCTAGTAAATCCATAGATTTACTAGACTATTCAATTTTCCTCCCGATCTTTCGTCCGCGAGGAGATCCCTGTCATTTGGCAACGGCCTCTAATGCTTTCTGGGAATCAGTCCACGATTCCGCCGTCAGCAAAGCCATCGATCGCAAGACATATCGGCCTTCACCATGAGCAAGCATTAAACATGAAGATTTGACCAATCAAGCACTCACGCGGAAAATATCGTGAATGTTGTTCTCATATTGCATCACAACCATGAATCCCCTCCGCTGGAGGGCCATCCGCCGGTTGTCGGATCTTCGATGCTTCGCCATGGCCGCCGTTGGTACTGATACTGCGGACGCGATCCGGCGGCGGTCGGACGTTCCTCCATCATACAAACTGAACCGAGGGAGAGAATCCATCAGATCCATGACGAGCGCCTCTCAACTCCGAAAAGCTACAATCCTATTCTCTATTCTCAAGCCAATGACTTCGTTCTTTGCCAGGTCAGAGCATGAAACGAACTCCTCAAGCGTTTCCCTGTTGATAGTGTCGGCATAGCTTGGTCGACGTGCGATCGTCAGACAGGAATGAGCTCGGCAGTGATGGCCTTTATATGGACGAAGGCGTCCATTGTCTTGTTTATTGGTCGTGATTTCTGAGATGCGGAGTTGGAGACGACAGTTCAGATTTTTGAGAGATCTCAGGTTTATGCACGTTCGAAACCAACATCCCCAAGATGTCGAGCCTTATCTGCTCCATGATTGAGTTCACTTGATCTCCAGCACGCTTCACGCCATCTATGGGCCTTATTGCATTCCGAATCATATCATCCTGGTCAAAGGATAGAGCACATGTCCATCGAGAGAGGCTTCGACGTCAGTTTTGTCGCCCGAATGGCACTGAGAGAGAAACAGATCCAGCAGAACTACAGACCGATAATCGCGGTCCATAAATGGTTTGCTCGGAGGCCAGGGACTCTATTTCGCGGCATTATCCTGTCGGAATTCGTCGATGATTCTCTCCAGAAGACGTTCTATCAATCGAACGATCTCAAAGGAGTAGTAGTCGCAGATCCATTCATGGGCGGAGGCACTCCAGTCTTGGAGGCCAATCGACTTGGCTGTGATGTACTGGGCTTTGATATCAATCCGATGGCCTACTGGATAGTACGAGAGGAGATCGAAGACATCGACTTAGAGGAGTATACCAAGGCTACGAGTGCCCTCGTGCATCACCTCCGGACAGAGGTAGGCGCCCTCTACCGAACGCGCTGCTCCAAATGCCGATCCCCTGATGCGCAGGTGAAGTATTTCATCTGGGTAAAGACCCTTCGTTGCTCAAAGTGCGGAGAGAGCATTGACCTCTTTCCCGGATACCTCCTGGCGCAGGATAAACGACATCCTCTCAATGTTTTCATCTGTCCCAATTGCGGCGATCTCAATGAACGCTCGGATAGAAAACAACCAGGCAAATGTTCCTCATGCTCACGCAAATTGAGTGTGCGTGGTCCGGCGAGAAATGGCCGATGTGTGTGTCCCTTTTGTAGTCACGTCAATTCCTACCCAAGGCGCTCCTCTGGTCCCCTCCGTCATCGTATGTTCGCGATCGAGTATTACTGCCCAATATGCAAGCCAGACCACACAGGTCGGTTTTTCAAGAAACCCGATCCAGAAGATCTACAGAAATTCGCTGAAGCCGACCGCAAGTGGCGGACATCGGACGCCGAGTTTGTCCCTGATGATGAAATCCTACCTGGGGATGAATCGGACAGATTGCATCGATGGGGATACATCAAGTACCTGGAGATGTTCAATTCGCGCCAGCTATTGGGCCTCGAACTGAGCTGCAGGCATATTTCCACCCTGGGAGATGCGCGCCTCCACAATGCTCTGGCCACCAATCTATCCGACCTGTTGCGCTATCAAAACATGTTGTGCCGATATGATAAGATGGCACTGAAGTCTCTTGACATCTTTTCAGTACATGGATTTCCGGTCGGCCTGATACAGTGTGAATCAAACCTCCTCGGGATACTCAATGGGGCCGGTAATACCGTTGGCAGCGGGGGATGGCTGAACATCATCGAGAAATATCGAAAGGCCAAACGATACTGTCGCCATCCATTCGAGCACGTGTTCGTTGGCAAGAAAAAACAGCGGATCTACATCGATGGCGAATGGATTGGCCGGACTCGCGATTCCAGAAGTCCTGTGAAGAGAGCTGAGATAAGTTGCGAGAGTTCGATCTCTCTCGATTTGCCCGAGGGAAGTCTCGATGCAGTTCTGACCGATCCGCCATACTTCGGAAACGTTCAGTACGCCGAACTGATGGACTTCTGTTATGTTTGGCTGAGAAGATTGGTTCATGATGGTAATCCCGAGTTCTCCAGGCCATCAACACGAAATCCGGAGGAGCTGACGGGCAACCTCTCCATGGACAGGGGGCTTGAGCATTTTGCGGCAGGACTGTCCAATGTTTATTGCAGAATGGCGAGATCTTTGAAACGGGGACACCCATTTGTGTTCACATATCATCATAACAAGCTCGAGGCATATTTGCCCATCGCAGTGGCCCTCCTTGATGCCGAACTCATCTGCACTGCCTCGTTTCCCTGCCCGGCGGAGATGGGTGGATCGATTCACATCCATGGTACGGATTCTTCCATCGTGGATACTGTTTTTGTATGCCGTTCCACCGGGAGGATTCCAAGACGTTGGATTGTCGATTCATCAGAAGAAATCTCAGCACTGGTTAGAGCTGATTCCGAAAGCTTGGAAGACGCAGGAATGAAAGTCTCGGCGGGGGATCTCCGATGCATAGCTTACGGACATCTGATTCGGCTAGCAATATGGCGGCTTCGACTTCATTGGGATCGGGCGCTTGAAATTCAAGATCGAATTAGTCGCGTTTCCCGGGAAATCACTGCTCTTGGGGGCATTGAGAGTGTTTCCCTACACCTTCGCGACATGTTAACCACATCAAGGGTTGGGCAACTCTCCTTCGTATTAGAGGAGAAAGACAAGTATGAGGGCATCCACAATGAAATTGCCTTTTGAAGCGTCCCCGTCAGAGATTGAGGCAAATATAGATTCCTTCGTGACTGCGGTGTTCTCCTGCCTGGAATCGGAATTTCTTGTGATGCCTAAGGGGAAAGGGTTCGTCGAGTATCGTGATTTCGAGGAAGGATATGAGGCACTGAAAAAGGCAACAGACGCATTTCATGACTTCTCTCCTGCGAAAATCGAGTCGGTGGTTTTCGAAGTGCCAATTGCGCTGGTAGTCGTACGCTCTATCCTCGGCTTGACGCCTCCCGAGTGGGCCTACATCGCCTCTCAGCGGACCGGCGTTGCTGTCACGCAGGGGTACGTCAGAAGTCTGGATCGAAAGATACGAATGGCGCCTTTGATATCTTTGAAGATGAATCCAACAACCGTCGAGCGCGTGAAAGCCTTGATCACCGCAGCTTGTGGTCTTCTGCAAGAGGGCGTGCCAGAAGGAGGGAAGGAGACGCTTCATCGACTTCAGAAGGACGATACTCAGGATGGATCCGTCAGCCTCAGGAGTGTGGCACAGCTTGGAGTTCCCTATGCGATGCTGCTTTATGAGCGATTTCTTGGTCGTCCCTTTGCTGCACACCGGGATTCAGTAAGTGAACTCATTGGTGACAGCCTCGAGTCCGCAGTCGAGGATGTGCTTACGAGGTGCCGAGTGAGCTATCGCAAGACGAAGAGAGCGGAGCGCATCCCAGGCTTTGACCAGGCTCCTGATTTCGTAATTCCAAGCGAGTATAATCCTCGGGTTGTCATTGAAGCGAAACTGACAGAAGATGACGGAACTGCCCGCGATAAAGTCA
This sequence comes from Candidatus Fermentibacterota bacterium, assembly GCA_030620115.1. Classification (GTDB taxonomy): domain Bacteria; phylum JAFGKV01; class JAFGKV01; order JAFGKV01; family JAFGKV01; genus JAUXFG01. The sequence goes on along the minus strand of JAUXFG010000009.1, from coordinate 26,685 downwards.
CTCGTATTCAGCACCTTCATTCGATAAGCATTGAAGGCGAACCCCATCGTACCCCCCGCTTTCAAATCATTGCTTGTATCGCCGGTCGGGGCGTCGGCGTCAGACGTGAAGACATGAAGAAGCTCATAATGGCGACTCAAGGAAAGGTCTTCACCCCCCGGAATTTAGATATGATGGTTGAGTTCAGTGAGCTAAGGCATTTTGCAGGCAAGGAATAGAATCTTGGATCACACGCCCGGGCGGCAAGGAATTCCCCTGGGAATGGGACTCTTTCGATCGCGCAGGCTCTGATGTTCAGGATAGAAGGATGCTCCCGGGGCACCATTGCAGACAAGAGAGCTATTGATCTCATGGTATCCTTCGTGGGCTTCGTATTGTCAATTGAATCTCTCTGGGCAACTACCCTATCCTATGGATCATGCTTATTATGAAGTCAAACGCCATCAGAATCAGTGTGATCGTTGACGATCGAGAACAGCAAAGCGGCGTCATAGAGGCCTTGAACCAGATAGACGGTGTTGAGACGAAGATCCAGAGGCTTCGATTGGGAGATTATTTAGCAGGCAGTAATCTACTTTTTGAAAGAAAAACCCTGGATGATTTTGCCATCTCAATCATTGATGGAAGGCTCTTTGGCCAAACGGTTAGGCTGGCTCGTTCTGATCATGATGGCGTGCTTATCCTCGAGGGAAAGGCAAAGACCGCTTCAGAGACAGGGGTTCGTCGAGAAGCCATGCAGGGAGCGATCATTACAGTGAGTCTGGTTTTGGGAATACCTATTCTTCGCTCAAGAGGACCCTCGGAAACAGCACGTCTCATCGTCTATGCTGCACGGCAGCTCAAATCAATCGCACAAGGGGCCGTTCAGCGGGGAGGCTATCGACCGAAAGGAGAAAAGAAAAGGAAGCTGTTCATTTTGCAGGGTCTGCCAGGAATCGGTAGGGAAATGGCGAAGCGGCTCCTTGATACCTTCGGGAATGTGGAAGCCGTGATTAGTGCCACGAGTGAAGAACTCCAATCCGTTGAAGGGATCGGGGAAAAGACGGCTGAGAGAATCAGATTGATAGTCACATGAGAGCAGAAAACGATGAATCGTATGTGGAACTCTGGGGCCTTGACATGTGATATTGGGCTTGCAGAATCATCCTCGATGTGTCGCTCGTTCCGCCACATCTGGCGCCGCACAGGACATAGTCCTTACGAAGGCGAGCGAGAAAGGCTTCGACGTTCCCTATGATGCTCTCCCTTCCGGACTTCACAACCATACCTCCTCGCGTGCCATCAAATTCGCAAAATCCACCAGAGGGAGCACTTCGATGCCATCGTGCGTCACGAGCCTCGGGCCGACCGGATAAACCAGCAGACGGCGACGCAGCCCCTCGAGTTTGCTCACCGCACGTAATCCCCGGCACCATCCTTCAGCAAACCGTAAGCCGGATTTGGCCTCAATCGCCACGAATTCGCCATCTCGTTGGAGCAGAAAGTCGACTTCGGTCTGGAATCGCCCGGCGGGTGCCCAATAGTAGCACTCGTCGCACAATCCCCGATAGTCTCGATACGCTCGAATCAACTGGGCCACAAGCCCTTCGAACAACGCACCACGCTCTTCTGGAGCTGGATCTCCCAGCGTCGAATGTTTCATGGCTCGCGCCACGCCCGGGTCACACCAGTACCACTTCGGCAGTTTGCGCTCTCTCACTCGCAATTTCGCTTCATAGCCCGGAATTCGGAAGCACACCAGCGTCTCCTCGAGTATTTCGAAATACCCCGATGCCGTTGTGCGTGCCACACCGGCTTCTCTTGCCACGTTGCTGATGTTGGCGACCTGTCCGTGGAAAAGAGCCGCAATGGGCAGAAACCTAGCGAATCCAGGGAGATTCCTCACGAGCGCTTCCGCCTTGATCTCTTCCTTCAAGTATATCCTTGTGTAGGCCCTCAATGCTTCCGCAGGCTCTTCTGAAGCCCACACGATGGGCAGCAACCCGTATTGGAGAGCCGCCTCAAGATCGAACCGGGCTCCAAGCTCTTCCGGCACGAACGGATGCATCGAGCGGTGTAACGCGCGTCCTCCTAATAGGTTCACCCCGCTTCGCTTCAATTTGCGGGCGCTTGATCCGCAAAGCACAAAGCGCAGCTGTTGCTCCTCGATTGCCTTGTGGACCTCGTTCAGAAGGTTCGGCAATCGCTGTACTTCATCAATGATAACCCAGGACCCCGGCCGTAGCGCACGAAGTTCAGCGCCGAACACCGCAGGACTCGCCAAAAGCCGCTGATAGATCTCTTCGCTCAAGAGATCGATAGTGTGTGCATCAGGAAAGGTAGCGCGCAGCCATGTGCTCTTTCCCGTGCCGCGTGGGCCCAGCAGGAAGAAGCTCTTCTTGGGAGGCCGTAATACTCTTGGAATGTACAATATTCACTATTCCGTCAATATCAACAGGTTTCTGTGAAGTTGGAAGCCAGCCCAGAAGGCAGCTCGAATGCATACATCCTATCCCGGACTTCTCATCCCGCGTCCACCGCGGGACTGCGACTGCCGATATGGCTCTGTCTCTGTGGTTTTTTCCAGGTATCGTGCCTTCTCGCTTCCCTCGTCGGTGATGCTCGCGAGATAGCTCGTACGCCGCGCGTTTCCTCCTGGTGAAGCCGCCATCATCCCTCCACAAGCCACGAGATTGCCGCCCCGAAACCTTAGGTTTCTGAGGTTTCGAAAGCCTCCTTTTGTGGGATCGTCACCTCCAGGTATCAGCAATCCAGCCGGAGTTCCTTCGGTGTCAAATCTGACAACATTGCCGCCAAAAAAATGGACCACGCCGATGGTGCTATCGGGAAGGAAAAGGATGGTTCCGCCGGCGGGCGAGCTACCATATAGTACAACGCCGATGCGCCCGGTTGGTTGCAGCCGAAACCTCTTCTTGATATGCCCTGGCGAAGCTGCGCCTCAAACCGACGAGTGATGATGCCATAGCGCATTGATCGAGGCGTAGCGATGCTGGTTGCTGGTCACTGGATACTGGATGGAACCCGGATCGTTCCGTTCTCCTTCCAGCATCAAGCATCAGCGCAAGATTTGACTCGTTTGTGAAGTTTCCAACCTATTGAAGACGGCTAAGGCGGCGTGAGCCGCGAACTCTCAGCCTTGCTGCCATCCAATGAGATTGCGGTTGCCAATCCGTACCCGTTGGAGACCGGCCGCCCGCGCCGCTGATTCAGCCTCGGCGGCGTGTTCGACGGATGTATAGGGGAGATCACTCATATAGAACTGTGGTGCAAACCCGAGAAGTGTGTAGGGGATTGTAGTATCCAGAGATGCGATGAACCTGGCAATCTTGCCGACTTGCTGCGCTTCCACGTATCCCGGCACCAGAAGCGTACTGGCGATAACAAGGGGCGGATCCGGCCGATCGGCAGAGCGACGAACAGCCATGACGAAATTCTCTAGGGTGCGCTGCTTCGATATGCCTGTAAGGGCGGTGTGGAGCGCATCGTCAGAAGCCTTGAGATCGAACTTGATGCAACCGCCGGTCTCAAGGGAGAGCTCGAGTGCATGCTCCAGTAGCTTCGGATGCATCGTCCCATTCGTGTCCCAGCACACCCTGATGCCCCTGCGGGCAAACGAACGTGCCGCAGCAAGCGCGTGCGGCATCTGGGATGTGGGATCACCGCCAAAGAAGCAAACGCAGAATGTTTGGTCCGTCGCGGCAGACGCAAGTTCCTTGGCGCTCACCCCTTTTCGCTTTTCGGGAGTCATCTTGCGATAATGCCAGTTCTGGCAGTAGAGACAGTTCGCTGTACAACTCTCATAATAGACCGCAAGATTGTGGCTCCCCTGATGATTCTTGCCTTCGCAGACCCAGTCAGCCACGCAATTCGTAGGCAGCGGATCGCGATGCCAGGTGACAAGGCCTCGCCGAGGCGTACCAGCGAGATGCACAAGACGCCCATCGCGCACGATTCGCAAACCACAGAAGCCGCGTTCGCCCTCAAGCAGAGTGCATGCATTGCTACACAGTGTGCATGTGATGCCGCCGTCGCTTCGGCACGGTGCTGGGGGAAGATTGAACGAAACACGCGTTTCCCCATGGACCGCAGCCACTCGCTGCTTACTCGCTTCTGACTCGTTCAGCAGACAGGCGCAACAGAGTCCCAGCGTTTTCGAGATTGTTGGGGCTTCACGCCCGCAGATTGCACATACTCCCATGACGTATCCTCACATACCCGGCGAGCTCCGGACAAAATCCTACGAAGCCACGGAGGGCGTAGTTGCGGCGTAATCGAGACAAAGGATTGAGGACAGATCCTAACACGAATGCACACATGTCGCAACTCTGTGATTCGGGTGACCGCAGGAAACGAAGAATCTCTCTTCCTCTTCCTGGGGATATCGCTGATCATGGTTGATTTTTCGCATAGCTTGCCCTATCCTTGACAATCATAGCCCATCATAGCCCATCATAGCCCATCATAGCCCCGCTTGCCCTCGGGAATGAGGGGCCGGCAGGAATGGTCGCCTATCGTACCCTTCACCAAGAGGAAGTGCCTATGACAGATCCAGGAGCTGCAAGGATATTCCGCTGGCAGATATGGGCTCTCATGATGATAGCTCTTGTCAGCAGTGCTGTCCACGCTATGGACCAGATCAAAATTCTGCCAAGTGATAACGCGGCCTATCAGAATTTCGGGGCATCAGTCTGCATTGATCATGACTATGCGGTGATAGGTGCCAAAGGCGATCAAGAAAACGGAAGTAATTCCGGAGCAGCCTACGTCTTCCATCATGTGAGCGGCAGTTGGATCCAGCAGGCGAAACTCCTGGCGGGAGAAGGTGCCGCGGGGGACAGCTTTGGGGTTTCAGCGGCAATAGATGGTGACTATGTGGTGGTGGGCGCCATTGGTGATGATCACTGTGGAGAAGACTGCGGCGCGGCCTATATCTTCCATCATGAGGCTGGGGATTGGGTTGAGCGGGCGAAGCTTACCGCAAGCGACTGCGAGGCTCGGGACAATTTCGGAAAATCCGTATCCATCTCCGGCGATTATGTGGTGGTGGGTGCGGACTTCCACAATGAGGGTGTGGATTCCTCGGGCGCGGCCTACGTGTTCCATCGTAGCGGCAGCACGTGGACTCAGCAGGCAAAGCTTGTCATAAGCAGCGGCGAGCAATGGGACCTGTTTGGCAGGTCAGTCTCTGTAGATGGTGATTATCTGGTTGTGGGGGCATACCGTGATGATGATCTTGGGACGGATTCAGGCTCGGCTTATGTGTTCCATCGTAGTGGCATCACATGGACTCAGGAGGCAAAGCTTACCGCAAATGATGGCGCGCCATATGAATGGTTCGGCTTCTCCGTATCGATTCATGATACCACGATACTGGTCGGAGCGCCCTACGACAACAGTAATGTAGGCGCGGCATATGTCTTCCATCATAATGGCATAGAGTGGGAACAACAACCAAAGCTCACGGCAAGCGACGGTGCAGGATGGGATAGATTCGGCTGCTGCGTATCCACCAATGGGACTTGGGCCGTGGTTGGGGCTGATGAGGATGATGATGACGGAGATAGATCCGGCTCGGCGTATATCTTCCAGTATGATGGCAGTGCATGGGCGGAACAGGCGAAACTCACCGCACACGATGGCGCAGCGGGCGACATATTCGGCTATGCAGTCTCCATGGATAGCTCCCGTGCGATGGTGGGCGCCTACTGGGACGATGACAACGGCGCCTATTCTGGCTCAGCATATCTCCACTCGCTTGGATCGCTTATGACTCTGGCCGGGAATATGTCCGGATCAGATCTCGTGCTGGAATGGACACCGTGGCACGGCGCCACGGGCTATTGGGTTTACGGTGCAGCCAATAAGGCCTACTTCATACCGAGTCTCGATCCCCCGGACTATGAATACAGGCTGCAGGATCTCTCCTCCGCGACTACCACGTGGCCAAGCTCAAGTGGTATCGGTGATCCTGCCGATAATTGGACGTATATCATTGTGGCAGTGGACGGATCGGGGCAAGAGATGAACAGATCGAACCGATTCGGGGAGCACGACTTCGCGGGGGACATCCCGTAATAAGCTCAGCTACGCTGCATGGCTGGCCGCTCCACGGATGGTTGGGCTTGGCCCTGGTATTGGTGAGCTGGCTCCTGAACTGGATACTTCCAGGACTCCGCACGCATATCCTATTCTTTCCACTCTGGCTAGGGTATTGTCTCACCATCGATGCGCTGGTCCTGAAGCGCAAAGGCACATCACTACTGACACGAAGCCCGCGGGCCTATGTGATGCTATTCTTCATCTCGGCTCCAGCCTGGTGGCTTTTCGAACTTCTCAATCTGCGCACACAAAACTGGTTCTACGCCGGCCGAGACCACTTCACTGATTTTCAGTACTTCCTCTTCTCGTCGCTCTCCTTCTCCACGGTTATGCCTGCGGTATTCGGCTCCGCGGAACTATCCTTAACGTATTCCTGGATCAAACGAATCGGTCGTGGTCCGACAATCAGGCCGGAGAGAAGAACCTTGATCAGGCTCTTCGTATCGGGTTGCGCGATGATGGCGCTGCTCCTTCTATGGCCCCGTTATTTCTTTCCCTTTGTATGGCTGTCGGTGTACTTCATTCTGGAGCCTCTCAATGTATGGCTCAAGAACCGTTCGTTGCTGGAGCATACCGCCATGGGTGACTGGAGGACTATTCTGTCATTATGGACCGGGTGCTTGATGTGTGGATTCTTCTGGGAGATGTGGAACTACTTGTCGTATCCCAAATGGACATACCATGTCCCATACGTTGACTTCGTACATGTCTTCGAGATGCCTCTGCTGGGTTATGCAGGTTATCTCCCATTCTCTCTCGAGCTATTCGCCTTGTACCATCTAGTAGTGGGAATCGCTCGGCGAAACGGCGATTCTTGCTACCTGCAGATCGCATACAATTGATCCAGTGATTTCTAATGATCAGGTATCGGTGAAGGGTGTATACTCCATGAGTTTGCTATTGTACGCGGCCACCGGAATCCCATCTCTTTTCTTCGCTACATAGGCCAATGCCGCACGGGCGCGTTCGACAAGCGTCCCTGCGTCCATCGCATCAAAGGGGTAGCTGGCATATCCGATGCGGACCTTGAAATGGAGACTGCCGCCGCTCAAGGACTCGAAGCTCTCCTGGGTAAGGCTCGCCGCCATTCGATGCGCTACCTTCATGCAGCTCTCCGAACCCGCTTCGGGCAGAAGCAGCACAAGATATTGGTCCGGATAACCGGCAATGAGGTCACTCGATCGGATCAACTCCCCGGCCTTCTCCGACACGACGCGACCGATGTACTCGCTCTCCCTCTTCGGCAGAGAACGAGTGATCTCGGAATAGTTGCTTAGCTCCATGAAGAGGACTGAAAATTCTTTCTTGTATCGTCTCGATCGCTCGATTTCCTGTGCCAGATATGACTCCCAGCCATGGGCGTTCCAACGCCCAGTGATGCGAGGCATAGGGGCATGAATGCCCAGTTGCTTCCGTACATCCTCCAATTCTTCTTCCAGCACTTTGATTTCGTCTTTCAGTGAGAGAACTTCCCCCTCTTGCAGCCCTCCCTTCTGTCTCAACCGGCGTGCCGCACTGCTCAGTAACTCCAGGTTATTATGCGTATGGCCATTTCCTGGGTCGATAGCTCTGCGTAGCGAGTAGATCATGTCGAGAACACGATTCGTGGTCTTGTGCATGAGCACAAACCCCGCAGTCGCGAGCACGAGACTGGCCACCAGCAGACTGTCTACTGCGTTCAGTTCAGCAGCAGTGAGGCCCCCTCCCTCTGAGGAGCGCAGCAGGACGCGACTCACATAGAGCAACAACAAAACGGGCAGGAAGGAGGCCGCCACAAAGATACTGATAAGCTGGTGCTGAATCTGTCTACCCATCTCCATCGGGCGCACCACTCGTCCCGATCCCATTATTCACCCCCTTTGTCGGATACACTCGCCCATTGTATACAACCTATCAGACCACCTATGGTCCTGTCAACGCTTGCGCGCGCAATCCAGATTTGGGAAGAAAAGCTAATGCTGGATTGGGGGATCGAACATCCTCTCACCTCCGCTCGGGGCAAGCTCACTGCTTCGAACATCGAAGTGAGGAGGATGGAGGGCCATGCTCCGTCATGGCCGTTGATGCTCGATACGACGGACGCACGAAGCGCGTCTCCATTGGGCCAATATCCTTCCGGTTGAGAGCTGAGAGATTCTTCGCTCCTGTGGGTCGCTCAGAATGACAGGGGTACTTGGCATTGGACGTGGCAAGACGTGTCATTCTGAGGGAGCGGATCGACCGAAGAATCTGGGTGGGGAAGGGGAAGCAAATGCGAAAGGGGGAGAAGGTCGGAAGCACGGACTCAATAAGAAGTTACTACATATCTTGCGTAGATGTTGACGGAAGCTCAAGACGTGGAGAAGTTCGGGCATAGCCTGCCTTTGGTAAGAGAATCCTATCACTCCTGGAGATTGGTCACATGATCCACGAACTCGCCGGAAGCCCCGTACCCCCCGAGCTCATCATCAATGTTCCGCGTCTCATCTCCGCGTATTACACCCTGCGGCCTGATCCTGCGCTACCCCAGCACCGAGTAAAATTCGGCACATCGGGGCATCGTGGTTCATCACTCAATTGCAGCTTCAATGAATCCCACGTGGTGGCTATCTCCCAGGCGGTGTGCGACCTGCGGCGTTCCCGGGGCATCACGGGGCCTTTATATGTGGGTATGGATACCCACGCTCTCTCCGAGGCCGCATTCATCTCCGCCATGGAGGTTTTTGCCGCCAATAGGGCCGATGTGGTTATTCAAACCGGGCTGGGCTATACGCCTACACCTGTTATCTCTCATGCGATTCTGACCTACAATCGTGGGAGATCTACCGGCCTTGCCGACGGGGTAATCATCACCCCTTCGCACAACCCTCCTGACAATGGCGGGTACAAATACAATCCCCCGGCGGCGGGACCTGCGGATACAGAGACCACAATACTCATCCAAGACCGTGCCAACGAGCTTCTCGAAGCGAATCTGAGGGAAATCAAACGCACACCCATAGAGAAGGCGCTGAAGGCTTCCACCACGCACGAACGGGACTATGTTGCGCCCTATGTGGCCGATTTATCCTCGGTCATTGACATGGAACGTGTGCGCACCGCAGGGCTGAGAATCGGTGTTGATCCCCTGGGAGGTTCCGGCCTCGCATTCTGGGATCCCATCGCTGAACAATACGGTCTTGACATAGAGGTGGTGAACCGCCGTCTGGATCCAACATTTTCCTTCATGAGGGTAGACAGGGACGGCAAAATCCGCATGGACTGCTCGTCTCCCTACGCAATGGCCGGTCTCATCGGTCTGAAAGACAGGTTCGATATCTCGTTCGGCAACGATCCGGACTATGACCGGCACGGCATCGTCACCAGAACCAGCGGCCTCATGAATCCAAACCATTACCTGGCAGTGGCGGTATGGTTCCTTTTTCAACACCGGCCAGGGTGGAGCGCCGAAGCCGCGGTAGGCAAAACCTTGGTCTCGAGCACGATGATCGACCGCGTCGCTACACACCTGGGGCGCAGCCTCTCCGAGGTTCCGGTGGGGTTCAAGTGGTTTGTGGATGGCCTGCTTGACGGCTCCTATGGTTTTGCAGGCGAGGAGAGCGCCGGAGCCTCATTCCTCCGAAAGGATGGTTCGGTCTGGACCACCGACAAAGACGGCATCATTCTCGACCTCTTGGCTGCGGAAATCCTTGCCTCCACCGGATCTGATCCCGCGGAACACTACCGGTTGCTTGAAGAGCGATTCGGCAGCCCCCTGTATGAACGCATGGATGCTCCCGCATCTCCCGAGGAAAAGGAGGCGTTGAAAAACCTGTCGCCGGAAGCGGTAAGAACCTCCGAGCTGGCGGGCGAACGAATCCTTGCCAAGCTCACGCATGCACCAGGCAACAACGCCCCCATCGGAGGCCTGAAGGTCGTCACTGAGAGTGGTTGGTTCGCCGCACGGCCTTCGGGTACGGAGGATATCTACAAGATCTACTCTGAAAGTTTTCGAGGTGCTGAGCATCTGAAGTTGATTCAGAAAGACGCCCAAAAGATTATTGCTGAGACACTTGCGCCCCGACAAACACCGGGGTCTCCATGAGAAACCCCAGGTTTGAGGACTCTCCAATATGAAAGGGAGAAAAAGTCATTGAAGATCTTGATGGGCCTGATCTTCTACCCCCGCGGGGGCAGCGCGCAGGTTGTCCGCTACTTGTCGAGAGCCTTGCAGGATCTCGGCCAGGATGTGCTTATCTTGACTGGATCTTTGCGTCACGGGAATCCACAGCACGATGCACGCATATTCTATGAAGGTCTTCCCCTTGCCATTGCGGACTATACCGACGCATGGGATGGTTTCCAGAGACAAGCGAATCCAATTTCGGAACACTATGCCGTCCCATTCCATCCGAGCTACGAGGACAAGCCCGATGTTCCCGACCGCGTCTTCTATTCCGTGACCCGCCAGGAGTATGAGAGACTGCTCCGCTGCTGGAAGAACCTGTTCCGTGAACTCCATGGCGACTTTGACCCCGATATCGTGCACCTACATCATCTGAATCATATGCACATCGCCGCGCGGACTGAGTTCCCTTCCACACCAACGGCTACACAGCTCCACGGCACAGAACTCAAGATGCTCGAGTGCATGGACAGGCTTCGCACAACGTCTCGTACCCAGCGCCAGCGCCATGCCTTCTGGCGAGGGATCATGGATCGGGCAATCCACGGCATGGACCATTGCTTCGCCATCAGTCCGGATGTACGGGAACGGGGAAGGTTTCGTTTCTCCCTGGACGATGGGGAGATCAGCACAATCCCCAATGGAGTCGACATATCGCTTTTCCGCCCCCTTGCATGGGGAGATGAACAGAAGTCCGCCTTCTTGAGATCGATCCTTGTGGAAGAGCCGCAAGGATGGGATGAGAGCGGAATCATCGGAAGTATTCGGTACACCGATGAGGATCTGGCCAGATTGCACATGCGAGATGGAAGCCTGAAACCACTGGCGATATACGTCGGCCGTTTCCTCGATTTCAAACGTGTCCCATTGCTGATAAAAGCGGTGGCGAAGGTGAATCAGCTCTTTCCGAGAGATGCAGAATGGCCTCCCTATAATCTGCTCATCTGGGGCGGCATGCCTGACGAATACGAGGGAGTACATCCATTCACTCTGGTGCAGGAACTGGAATTGTCAAACGTGTTCTTTGCTGGTTGGCTGCCCCATGCGCTGCTCTCAAAGGGACTCAATCTGGCGGACGTATTCGTCGCGCCGTCGTATTTCGAGCCCTTTGGCCAGGTGTTCCTCGAGGCTATGGCCACCGCCGTCCCGGTGGTGGCTACTCGGAGCGGAGGACCACTCAGTTTCGTGGTGGATTCAGGCCCCCAGGCCAATGGATGGTTTTGCGATGTGGACGACGTGAACGCTCTTGCCCGAACACTGTATGAGGCCCTGAGTCGCCCTTCAGAACAGAAACGACGAGGTCAAAACGCTCTAGCCCTGATCCGCGGAACCTATTGCTGGAAGAGGATCGCCGGATTGTACCTCGAGGAATACAGGCAGCTAATCCAGTCCTGACATAGATCAGCCCAGATCGTTGAGATCCGCCATTACCTCATCTTGATCCGGATCGATCTTCAGGGACTCCCTGAAGAAGTTCTTCGCTTCCTCTACAGAACCACGGATTGCATAGAGATGCCCCAGGTTGTTCAACGCCGCGGTGAGCGAGGGATCAAGCTCAAGAGCGGCCGTGAAATGGGCGGTAGCATTCTCAAAAAGGATCTCCTCATCAGAATGATCTTCCCACAGCTCATCGACCGCGAGATCTTCACGCAAGCATTTCCCATAGAGCACTCCGAGATTGTAGTGCGCCTCCGCATTGGCGGGATCCAACGCAACGGCCTTCTCCAGCTCCACGGCCGCCTCGTCATTCCTGCCACTCTCGGCGAGGGCCACGCCGAACTCCATCCGTAGTGCCGCATTCTCGGGATCCGCCTGCACTCGCTCCTTCAATTCTTCGAGATTCATTGCCATAAACATGATCTCCTTTCTCGAACGCTTCGGGTTCGCCTCCGATGGGCACGGCATGCCGTGCCCCTACATGGGGGAGACGACATCTGCGGCAAGTATGTGCCCCAAAACCGCGAACTTATTCCAAAGCAAACCCTTTCATGTGACTCGAAAATGATTCGATATCACCCAGATCCGGCCACGCCGCCGCAACTCGACCCGATATACCCCGGGCGAGTCAATGGCAAAGCAGAACTTCTTCCCGGTGGTTCCTGCCACAGGCTTGCCAGAACGAATCAGTGTTGCCTTCACGGTCCACGGGCACTCAAGCCTTAATACCCCGCCGACGGCAGACGGGAAAGTCTCACCCCACACGATCCCCTCTGATCCATTCATGGTCGAAGACAACTCCTTCAAGGCACCTATTCTCTGGTTTCCCATGTACCCGTTGCCCTTGGCAAGATGCTTGAGGATCAGCCTCGTGTCTCTCTCATCGTCACTTCCAGAGAGCGGCTCACGGGTCTCCACACAAGTCAGTACTCTCGCCATGCAGTGCGAATACGAAAACACCGTTGCCCGAAACGGCCCCCACCTGTATTTCAGCGCGTGCGCATCCAAGCCCGCGAGACCTGGGGTCTGCCGTTCTTCCCTCAATCTATCCCAGAGCGAAAGCGCCGCCGAATCCGGACGTCCCGCGGCCAGATCCGGGAAGAGATAGTAGAACGGCATAGACCACGGTGAGAGCTTCTCTGCCCAGGCCGAGAGATAGTTCCACACCTCCACGCCATCGAACGGGAGCGCCATAGATGCCGTCCACGGATAGGGCCTCAAGCCTGGATGGTGTTTCCGCTCCTCCGTGGGATGCGCCACGAAACTGACGCCGCCCCGTTCTCTCACTGCTCTCACATACTCATTGGCTTCCAAACCAGAATCAAGGGTCTCCTTGAGTCCAAAAACGAGCAGATGATTCTCGTCCTGTTTATCTGAATGCTCATACCCAACAATGACAAGAATCCCTTCGTGCCATCCTGCGAATCCATGCTTGGCGGCCGCCATGGTATGGTGATCCGTGATCATCACCACGTCCACGCCGGCTCTCCGGGCCTCGGTCACGATTTCCGCCACATCGGCATTGCCGTCAGAGTAGCGAGTATGAAGATGGATTGCGCAAACGTACTTGTTCATGGGACAGTCAGATCAGACCCGTTCTACGAGCCTGTTGGTGAAAAGAGATGGCCGACATCGGAAACGATACTGTCGCTTCCTTCCGGCACCGCTCGCAACAGGAGCTGCTCTGGAGTCACAATACACTGTGTGATCCACGTCGGCGGGGAGAGAGAAACGGGCACGAGCAGCGAATCTTTCAACCGAGCGGGAAGGAGCACTCTAAGGTCAAATGCCGCTTGATCAACCAGATCCAAGGAATCCTTGACGCTCTTCGGAGCCAGGAAATGCACCACGACAGATGATGGCACAACTTCCCAGCCATCAGGAAGTTCTCCATCGAACTCGGGAAACACGTGGAAAGTCCGGCGATAGAGCTTCTCGATACGAGCCTCGGCTCGCACGATTTCGGTGCTCGCTCTGAGATGCCGACTATCAGGAAACTTGAGTGGAAGCTCCTTGGAGACTATTCCTTTCGCTCCTGAGATATCCAAGGGGTCGGCGTGCACCCTGTCAAGATCATCAAGAAGTGCCGCAGGGCCTTCCACGGTGATATGTTCTGGTTCTATGGTTATCTCGTCATCCACTCGCACATAACCTGGGGCAGGCAGCCCGGCCGTCTTGACCAGGATGGGAATGGTTTTTCGTTTCAGCCTATCGACTTCAACTCGGAGACGCCGGGGAAAGATGACGGAAACCCCTTGCATCTTCACACCGGAGGGAATGTGAACAGCCCCGGGTGGTATCTCCAGTGTAGAACCTCCCATCTCGACACCTTCCAGCGAGACTACCGCCTTGGTCTTTCGCAAGTAGAGCCACCAGATCTGGTCACCCTTTCCTCTGAATGCCACCTGCGCCCTTGAAGGAACGGGCGAGACCACCACAAGAGAATCACTCAGGCCGGTCAGCCGCAATGGGATGGAGAGTTCCTGCTCGTAGATCTGCAGACTGGTGGCATGAAGCCACAGAATCAGGCCAAGAAAAAGCGCACTGATCTTGAGTGTCATATTCTCCAGAAGCAGTTGTTTCAATGCAGCCTGGCGAAGACTACTCATACCTGAGGATCTCGATGGGTAGAAGCCGTCCCGCCCTGCGGGCAGGTGCTACCGTTGAGCCCACAGCCACCAGAATGGCAGACAGGGAGACGAGCGCCACATCCATCAATTCAAGTCGCAATGGAAGATAGTCGATCTGATACACATCGGCTGCAAGATCCACAAGATGGGTGGTATTGGCAAATACCACCAGGGCAGCGGCAAGAATCAGCCCGGAACCAAGCCCCACAATCCCCACGACAACTCCTGTTGCGAAAAAGATCCGTACAATGCCCGATCTACTGACGCCCATGGCCATGAGTACCCCGATTTCTTTCCTGCGCGCCGTCACCAATGCCGTCAGCCCGCTCACCACATTGGCTGCCGCAACAACGATCATGAGAGTCAGGATAAGAAACAGTGCCTTCTTCTGCAATGCCAACATTGAGAACATTGCCGCGTTCAGTTCTTGCCAGCTCGTGCTGTAGAACGGATAGCCCAGGCTGTCGCTGATTGCTCTGGCCATATGCCGGGCATCCAATGGATCGTCCAACTCCACCTCTATTCCGCTCATGAGGCCTTCCTGTCGATAGAATTCCTGAGCGTTCTCCAGATCCACAAGGCAGATTGAATTGTTGTATTGATAGACGCCGGTATCAAGTATGGCCCCTACAAGGAACTGCTGCACGCGGGGCGCTCTCAATTGGATCACTCCGCCCCGCGTCAGAAAAGTCGCCAGCACAACCGTATCCCTCACGCCGGCCTGCAAACGCAAAGCGAGTTCCTTGCCGAGACAAAGAGGGCGGAGGCCGGGCGCGGAACCCCCGGGCCAGCTCCCCGAAATGACGGTCCCGGGTACGGGAAGCAAACCCTTCGTACTGTCTACTCCGCGGACGAGGCCGCCGGCAGCCTTCCCCCTGCACGCCACCAACACTTCCTGGGACAGAAATGGCGCGGCCCGTACTACTCCCGAGATTCGCTCGATCTGCTCCGGCGCGAGGCTGCTTTCCTCAAAAAGAGGCCGGCCGAAGGTCCGCACAACAACATGAGGTTCCGCCTGGAGGAGCCCCCGTGCAAACTGCTCTCTAAAACCATTCACCACCGCCATCACGATGAGAAGAGCCGCCACAGCGAGCCCGATACCCGCCACCGAGAGCAATGAGATGACCCGTGATATCTGCCCTGTTCGCGAAAACGCCATACGTGTGGAGAGACCGAACACGAGGTTCATCATATGTCCCGCAGGATGGCTACCGGATCCATTCTTGATGCCTTGTACGCGGGGTATGCGGCACTGACCGTCGTAATCAGAACCGTGGAGAGCCCCACAAGAATAAAATCCATGGCCCGCATCGCCAGTGGGAGCGTCGGGAAGGGAAGAAGATCCCCCGGCACAGAGAGAACTCCGGTCACCGTAATGACCCATGACAGCCCAATTCCAAGGAGACCCCCCAAAAGCGCGCCCACCACGCCTGTGAGGATCCCCTCGAGAATGAATACAGTCAGGATCGAACGGCGTCGACATCCCATGGTCAAAATAATGGCGATCTCACCTCTACGCTGCATCACATTTCGAAGGATGCCGCCAGTAATGTTGAGCGCCGCGATGATGATGACCAAGGCCAGGACGAGAAACATCGCCATCTTCTCGAGGCGCAGTGCCTTGAAAAGAGTCTTGTTGAGCTGACCCCAATGCTGTACACGAAACTCTTCTCCGCCATCAAGAAATTCGGCGATTCTCTCGGCTGTGCGAGGTGCATCTTGCGGGTTGGAAAGCCATACTTCCACCCCGCTGGTCCCCTGCCCTCGGAGCAGCGAGATCGCCTCCTTTACCGGGATGAAGGCCAGCGCTGCATCGTACTCCGGGAGCCCCGACTCAAATACGCATGACACCACCATCTGTTTCAGTTTGGGTGGCCGCCCACCTGGTCGTGGCAGAAGCTCCTTGGGTGTAGCCACCAGAACGGTATCCCCGGGCGCGGCAAAAAGCCTCCGTGCCAGCAACGATCCGATAACCAAGCCCTCGTCGAGCAACCCATCGACGCCTTCCCAGGAGCTCGTCATATTTTGGAGTTCGTCACTTCGCCCCGCGGCGCTGAAATCCACACCGTAGAGAACGGCACCGGCCGTGGTCCCCCGGCTGATGATCAGCACTTCGCCCTGAACAAATGAGGCGGAAGATCGTATGCCGGGCATGGCCCGAATGGTCGAATCTATCAGTTCGCTCTCGGTGAAAAACGTGCCGTCTCTCTTGGTGATCCGGATGTGGCTCTCCGTGCGCAGTATCCTATCCTTGAGATCATCCGCCAACCCATTGAGAATGGCCAATACGGTGAGCAACAGCATCACGCCAAGAGAGACCCCGACAATGGACATCATGCCCGACATGCGTCGCCTGCCGCCTGGATGGCGAAGATATCTTCTGGAGAGATAGAGCTCGAACCTCAAGACTCACCCCTCTGTGACACGCAAAGGATTACCGGAGAGTCAACTGCGACACAAGCCAGTTCTGTCACCGAACTCCCAGCGCCGCCTCCACCCATCGATGGGGATAGTCGTGCATCACGGCCGCATACATAGATGCTACTGGAGCGAAATCGGGAAGCTCTGCTTCGCGAAGGGGGGCTTCCCTTGGGCTCTCCACGGTCAAGGGATTCACCCACCGCCCGGCCTTCTTGAAGCGAAAGTCAAGGTGGGGCCCCGTGGAAAGGCCTGTTGAGCCAACGAACCCCATCAGCTGACCCTGCGAAACTCTTGTCCCCCTCCTTATGCCTTTGCCAAGTCGAGATAGATGAGCATACTGAGTCTCACACGACCCGGCATGACGTATGCTGACAGTCCTCCCAAAGCCGCGTTTCCAGCCGGCGAAGATCACCCTACCATCAGCAACGGAGACCACAGGGGTGCCCGTTGGCGCGGCATAATCAACACCAAGATGCGGCCTCGACACCCGAAGAATGGGATGCATTCTGCTGAAGCTGAACCGCGAACTTATCCTGGTGAAGCTCAGCGGCGATCGCAGAAAGGCTCTCACGAGGCTTTCGCCGTGGAGGTCGAAGTACGCAGGCTTGGCATCGAGGGGAACGTAGCGAATCGCGGTCCTCTCTCCACGTTCACCCACGTACAGGGCAGCGAGTACTACCCCGGGCTCAGGCTCGTCGCCGTTGCCCATGGCTTCTTCATACACAACATAGAACTCGTCGCCACGCCGTATCTCGGTCAGGAAATCGACCTCCCAGGCAAAGATGTCGGCAAATGCCAGAATCAGCCGCGCGGACGCCCCCACAGCCCTCATGGACGAATAGAGATTGTCTTGCACTGTTCCATGTAGGTGAGCTAACCGACGAACCGGAACCTGCGGGACTTCATAAACTTTCGGCGGCACCTGGGCAAGATCGGCCACGACCATTCTGTGTTGCTCCACATAGACCAACTTCTGAGTGCTCCCCAGCGAATCCTCGTATACTCTGATCGCGGTCCCAGGTAAACATCTGCGCAGATCGACCTTCGTAGAGAGGAGTGATGTAATCAGACCGACATCTGCCCTGGAAACACCGTGGTTCGCAAGCATGCCGGCTAATGTCTGGGATCGGACGAGGATATCGCTCCACGTGGGAGCAGGCGCCAAGGGATAGATCGTCATCTCGGGGGGAGAAGGGATAAACGAGCTGGGTGTCTCAGATCGTTGCGTGCCACTACATGACAAGGCGCAGATGGCGAAAAAGAGAGGGAGTGCGGCCCCAATAGCCGCCATAGAATAAGATGGTTTGATACGCTGTTCGCCTGCCGCTCTCGTCAGCCCATCTACTCCATGGTGTGGCGGTCATACACGGCCACTGATCCACCACCACGTCTTACTGCGAATGAGAGGGAAGTCCGCGCGCGTTCCAGCAGCGTTTTTGGATCTCGGGCATCGAATGGATAGGTGGCAATGCCCACGCACAGCGGAAAACTCAACCCTTGGAGCGCGCCTCGTGCAACAAACGCATGTTCGGGGAACAGTATTGCAAGCCTAGAGCCAACTTGTCTCCCCCCCTCCCCATCCGTCTCGGGAAGCATGATCCCGAAATACTTCTGCGCTGAGCCCGCCACGAGGTCGCTGTTGCGTACCAGAGACCTCATCTTGTCGGTAACCACCCGTGAGACCTCGTCATGCTCGCTCTTGGGGATAGTGCCCATACGACTTTCGTAGTTCGGGATTTTCGCGCACAAGACGCAAAACCGCTTATGGTATCGCTTTGATCGTTCCACTTCCTGGGCCAAGTATTCTCTCCAGCCCTCGATATCCCAGGTTCCCGGCACCACCTCTGCGGAATCAGCTTTGTCCAGTTCACCGCGTGCCTTATGGATTTCAAGCTTGAGCACAGACTGTTGCTGTTTCAGCTGCCAGATCTCGCTTCTCTGCTGTTCGACCTTTCCTTTCATCAGCTTCGCCGCAGAGCTCAGCTTCGCCAACCCATCACCGCCACCGGATGTCACCCCGGATGCCGCTCCCGAAAGCGATCTGCTGATCTCTCCAAGCCGACGCGCCATCCTCATGACCAGCCAGGAACCCGCCAGGCAAAGCAGGACGCACGCCACCAGCAAAGCCAAAAAGGCCGCTCCGGGATGTGTATGAGGAGCCACATAGACAATCGATACATAGATGAGCAGCAATACCGGAAGAATCGACGTGGCGGCGAAAAGGGCGGTAATCTTCCTATGGATCTCCATGCCGGTCTGATGTGGGCGTGATCTACGATTCTGACGCATTGCGGTCTCCCCTCGCATCGGTGACCACCACTGCGAGATATGAGGCACCAGGCCTCAGAGTGAGAGAATCCACTAGGTGAGGATGTAAGGCGAAATGCCGTACCCCCGTCAACCCCTAATTCTGCTCTATCGAAAATTCCACAAACTCAGTCGGTGATCTCCCCCTCTTGGTCCATGTGCCCATCGCCGTTCTCCGCTGCCGCCGCCTTCAAGCCCTCGACCATTTTCGCCAGCTCGTCGAGCATATCAGGCGCAACCGTGATTCCTTTCTTCGTGGGCGCATAGCTGTTGTCTGAGATATTGGCCAGGTAGTATACCCTGATGTCGGCATACGTGCGGCCACGATACTCCCGAAGCTTGGCTATTACCTTCTCAGTGGCCGACTTTTGAAATTCCGCTATAGTTTGTTCCATGGACTATCCCTCCTCGTCCTTCTATGCGATGAGATCCCTGGTGAGGGCGGCAGGAATCGAACCTGCGACCGTCAGATTAAAAGTCTGCTGCTCTGCCAACTGAGCTACGCCCCCCTGTATTGACACCATGCTGTAGGTCTCGCATAGGCTCTTGAACCCATTGCTTGGCAAGCCATTGCCATGACTCGAAGAGAGAGTCTGGCGAAGTAATCCGTTCAGAACAGCCGTGTCAAGAAGATGCCCATCCATGCCCACGGAACAAGGAAAAAGAACGAAATGCGAGAGGAATCTATGATCTGGGAATCTGGAATCTTGGGAATGGGAGATTGAATCCGCCGGCTGGCGGAAACATCGAACATCCAACATCCAACGTCGAAGTGAGGAGGATGGAGGGCCATGCTCCGGTCGTCGGATCTTCGATGCTTGGTCATGGCCGCTGATGCTCGATACAACGGACGTGGCAACACGTGTCATTCTGAGGGAGCGGAGCGACTGAAGAATCTGGGTGGGGAGGCGGAAGAACCCATAATCCAAAAGAGAAGGCAAGAATCGAGATCACCGACGATAGATCAACAGATGAATATGGCCCATTAGAAATTTCTAGTATTCCTATGGAATTACTAGACTATTCATTTCAACCGTCTAGAAACGTCTGCTGTTCTGCCGAACACGCATAGTTTTCTCCTCCTGGTAGCAACATGGTAACCGGATGCATGAAGGCTACCAAGCCCTCACCCCAGCTCTATTCCGAGCCCAAGAACATGCGTTTGACCCTTTCAGGTCTGCTAGCGTCGCTGCTTGGCCTCCGTGCCAGATTGGATTATCGCCGGTAACGAAACGCAGAATCGGGCATCCATCTGCGATCGGTTGCGGTCGATCCGCGCCATCCTCAACGCAGTCGACCGCAACACCATCGCTTGGCTTCCTGCAACTCTAACGGGCTTCGTTCTTCGCTTTCTCCACTGCCTCACTCCCCGAACTCCCAATGTCCTCTCCCAGGTGGTACCGAACCTCCAACCTCGGCTTCAGCCTCCGGAACATACCCAGCTGCATGTCTATGGAATCATCCGGGTATTCGGTCGGGAATAGGACGAGGCCTTTCCACGCCTTGGGATCCTTCAGCTGCCCTATTATCAGGGTTGTAAGATTCAACCGTGGGGTCCTCTCGTTCTCTGCAACCAAACACCCGTAGTCCCCATACGTGTATTCCCAATCCCCGCCGATGTTGCCCCATTCTGTCCCTGCTCCTGGTCCTTCCCAATCCGCATCCTCACTGCTCCAGTCTGTCGTGAGTGGTGCAGCATACAGGCAAATCATGCCCAGAGCATTCGGAATCTGAACCCCATCCAAGTACAGACTCGCATCAACAACCCGCGCATCTCTCGGAACGAGCGTGAGATCGAACTTCACCAATAGCCGCGCCTCAAATCCGCCAGCTTCCGTCTCCCCAAAAATCATCGCATCTTCTATTGGTTGCAGTGTCAGTGTCTCTGCCCCGGCCAGCCCTCCAGCCACCAGTACAACCAGCATGACCCAGAATGTGATCTTGCTCTTCATGTCAACCCTCCCAATTCTATCGGCCATGGCCACGTAGCCTTACTCTGATTCTCTCAAGAATACGATCTTGTCAGACAGCTGCCGCCCATCGACCCGCGTCCTGCAGATGTATACGCCGTTGGGCACGAAGCGATCTCCTGCTCCTCGCCCATCCCACTGCAGTCGATGGCTTCCAATACTGAGCTCATCAAGCGAGTACTCCTTCACCGTCCGACCAGCCAAGTCTACGATCTCGATCTTCAGGCCGCGTTCATTCGGACAGTCAGGAAGATCAAGCTGGATCTCCACTACATCGGAAAACGGGTTCGGACCTAATACACGCAATGCCAACGTCTCGGGCACAAGCGGTGGTACACCGTCCTGCTGCCCGCAGTAGCCGGGCGCGCCCTCAACATATGCCGCCCAATTGCCGCAGATGGTTCCGTCATTTACGTCTGGACTGCCGTTCCAACAATTCCCCTGCGCGTACAGAGTACCAGGAGGTTCTTGGCTGCGACATGCGAATTGAACATCACAACAATTCGCATTGTTTGGATTGCCATTGCCGAACTCGTTTTGACCCCATTGGCCTTGTGGCTCATGACCTAAGTCCGCCAGGCTACCACCCACTGCCCCAACTGCATACCAGAAATCAATGATTCGGTTCGACCGGATCCTTGGGAAGTTCTGGTTGCTCCCGAAGGCATAGATCGCCCGGTTATTGATCGCGGCGGCGCAGTTGAATCCGCCCGGACCGTTGAATTGGTTCCCTTCTACTGTGACCGAAGAGTTGCCTGCTCGACAATCGATCCCATGATAGGCCCCTCCGGAGCATTCGAATGTGCAATTGGAAACACTCCCCGAGCAGTTATCCCGGAACACAGCACCCCAATCCAGATCGGATCCACTGCTATAGAATGTACTGCCTGCTACATCGAGGTTAGCCTGCCCAACCACTTCGATTCCCTTCCAGCAATTCGAGAATTCGCATCCACCAGAAACCTGGATGTCGGATCCAGAAGCGCAGCCCTCAACCCTTATGCCCCATGTGCAATCCTGAAATGTAGTACTCGTGATATCCGCATCAGCGACGCCACCCATCCACTTCACTCCAGAATCAGAGCATAGGTAGAAAATGCAATCGCTCAACTCAACACTGGCAAAATCTGTCGCATAGATGCCATTCTCTGCCTTGGTTATCGTGCATGGGAGCTGTGGAAGCCCTTCGATAGTAAGCTCTGAACCAGGACCCAGAAGAGTAAAGCCGCCCCACGTGCCCGTCAGACCCTGGTCCAATCCAAAGTGCCACACATTGGCATGTAGCTTCGCGGCGTGTTCAACAACGAACTCACACTTGTTTGAGTAGATCCCGTAGTTGCAAGCATCGTCTTCTGCAATATAGAAAATCCCGTTACCCGCCGACCACCTCTCGATTGTTAATTCATGATCAACAGGAACACGCACATCGCCATCAACAAGAAATGTCCCACGCACCTTCTGCACACCGAATTGGCTACCTCTGTATCGCTCGATAAAATCGATTCCCTTTTCATAGGGTTGTTTGTTCAATCCCGAAACCGTTAGGTGAAGGATACAATCCTGGCCCGCAGGAGCGACGAGACTGTATACGCCAGGGCCTGTACAGTAGGTCCTGTCGAGAAGCTCTACCTCGCCTCCACTCTCTCTGACGATTGTCGCGGTTACCTTCTCATCCGGCCCTATGTCGCTGATCTCCAACGGGATGGTGATTGTCTCGCCAGGATCTATTCCGTACCAGCCAACATGTGTAGGATGAGTCACCGCAATCGGTTCCGGTGGCATCGTCCGGATCTGCATCGAACAGTCGCCATGCAGGAGCCAGCATTGCAGAGCTCGCCTGTACGGGCCGTACACCCAAGGGTCTCCGTCCTCGACCCAGGAGAACAGATCGATCATGTGGGAGATGCCGGCGAAGCAAATTGCACCGGTGGTATGGGTCTGGGGGGAGCACTCTGGCCATCCAAGCATGACCTTCACTGCCTCTATGTGGGCATATTGAGGAGGTGTCCATGGCAGCGAGGTGGCCGCCCCAAAGAAACCTACCGAGCCTGTCGGATTGTTCACAGTGCCGGCGCTCATCCAAATCTTCGTCATGGTGGGCACAGACTCGCTGTTCCAGTCTGCAACATCGCACGCAACTGAAAACACGAAAGGCAGCATTCCATCATTCTGGAGCAGATCTATGTTGTCCTTCCAGAACACAGCGAATGCCGAGCCTTCAAACTGCATACACTCGAAAAACCAAGCATCGGGGCTCCCGTGTGCTTGAATGCTGAGCCAGGAACGGCCTTCATTCACTCGATCTGCAACCCCTTGCGGGTAAACTGGACAGTCTTCAGGATCACAGGATTCGTCAGTTTCGTCACCGTAGTAGAAATACTCCTCTGTGAGCCACTGGTCAGGAACCTGGCACGAATAATAGCCTTTGAAAAGCAGTAGCATCTCTTGCGCCCAGTCAAAGTCTGGCCGGCCATTCCACCCAGAATAGTACTCCGATCCGTCGGTCATCCAACTGGCAATCGCTGTCACAGATGTGAACCACCAAGGGTTCCCATGCGACGAAGGATTCCTCTCGTACTGCTCCACCCGCGAAAGCTCGCGTGCCAGCTCATCTTCATTGCCTGCAGGAAACCGCGAGATGAGGAGCTCAGGGTAATAGTCGTCACCCTCGATGAAAGCACAACGGTTTGTCTGCCGGATCGTTCCTGTTATCATTCTCAACGTCATCCCACGGTGCAGGAACGCAGTACTGAGAGGCAAACTCGGCTCCGTCCCCGACAAGTATGACGAAGTCAAGGTTAGGAATCTCGTACAGGTACTTGTCACTTACAACCTGAATGAGGTTATCGCCGTTCGAGGCCGGCGGATCCGTCTCACTGCAAGTGTAGAAATGGACGTGATGACCTCGTCTCTTCTTCCAATCGACGAATGATTCCAAGTAGCTGTTTCCATCGTAGCCGTCTGCGGCGATGATGAGAATGTCGCCTGTCTCCGGCAGCAGGTCGTATCTGTTGTCCTGGCCTGGATAGTTCATGAAGTGATTGTCGTAGAGTGCAATGAAAGATGGATCGCCTCTCCCAGTTCTCGAATTTGTCTTGACGTTAACTGAGTCAATCCCATCCTCATATACCCTGACCGTGGTCCTCGTTCTGATGATGAGGGAGCCAGAGACAGGGTCGTGAGAGAACGGATGGACGTGGGCCACTACTCCTCTGAAGTCGCGAAGTATGTATGGCCTGCCGAGACCTGCGGCGGAGACTGGAAACATACCTCCTTCCTCATAGAGTTTCGAGAAGACATAAGAGACCGTGTCGGGATTCTCCGATCTCATGATAATTCCTCTGGACGGAAGCACGGGCGGCACCGTCATCTGCTCTTGGCTTTCATCGATGATCTCAAGCGCCATGTGAGCCATGTCTGGGATGATGATGCTTCTGCTCACCTTGGGCAGAGCAGGATCGCCTCGCTTTGTGAGTCGCGGATCTCCGGGAAGCGAGACCAACGAGTAGGTGTTGCCGTCTATCGTCGTGTCTGCAAGATCGAATCCCAAGACACGAACTTCGATCTCAGCCAGGCCCGGGCTGTCCACCTTCAGCGTTACCTCAGGCGGCGTTCCCGGCGCACCGCCAAAGCTCACCCACTCTGCTCTCGCAGGATGACTCAGCACGGCAATCAAGATCAGACCCAATAGAGGTGCAGTCCTCTTCATGTGAACCTCCTATCGCGTGACCACGACGTACGTCTTGCCCCGGAAAGTATTCCGAGATACCAACCCACACATATATGTACCAGGACTGACTCGTTTGCCCTCCTTGTCTCGGCAGTCCCAAAACACCATCCCGTCTGAAGCTTCGAGGCTTCTGATCAATCGACCCGCAAGATCATAGACTGCGACCATGCCGGGAACGTTTCCAAGATCTTTGTGTCGGAAGGTCGCGAAATCCTTGGCGGGATTCGGGTACACTTCCACTATTGTCGGTAATGGTATCGGCTCACTCACTCCACTCTGAGACCCAATATAGTACCTGGTTGTCAGCATCTCAGATACATCAACCCCCCGGCTCTGGAGAACAGCCAGATAGCCGGTCCCATGGCACTCCGGGCTCCAGGCAGAGCCGTTGCAGCCGGTCAACCCTTGCATACTCCACACCACATTCCCGTCCAGATCAGCACAGATTATCTCTGGGTACTCCCAGTTCCTCGTCATGTAGATGTTAGCTTCGCCACCGTAGCTCAGCCATCCTGACCCGATCAGCCCCGGAGGGTCAAACCAAATAATATTCCCATCCGGGTCGTATTTCACCACCCAGGGAGCCGCCACATATATGTTGTCGTCACTATCCACACAGACTGAATTCGGGATGTCCCAAAGCGGACCGCCCTCTATCCTCTCCCATAGTATCTCACCCTCTGAGCTGTACTTGATGATCTTCCAGTCCCAATCCGCTCCCAGTATCTTGCCTGCCACTATCACATCTCCACGACTGTCAACTGCACACGCATATGCACCACTTCCTCCACCCTCCTGAGTCCAGAGAATCTCGCCATCAGGACTCAGTTTCACCGTGAAGATGCTCGGTTCATCGCCAACCACGAACACGTTCCCATCCATATCACACGCCACGTCGCTCGTCTCCCAGAGATAGCTTTCCAGATTCCTACCCCATAGGCTATCTCCAACACTGTTCATCTTGACGACATAGTCATCAGCCGAGATTATGATGTTATCCTGAGGGTCGACAGTGATGCCGGAACCATCGTAGAACGACAATTGCCGCTCCCACGCAACCTCTCCGCAGGGTGTGTATTTCAGCAGTAATACCCCTGCCCCTGCTCTGCGTCCAAGAGTGATGACATTGCCTTGGGAGTCATTGACCAGTTTCCTGCCCCACGCATGGTCCTCAGCTCTCATCCAGATCAGCTCCTGCGATGATGCACCGCCCACAATGATGGCCATTAACAGTACAGGCAGAGTCTCATTCCTACGGATCTTCATGGGCGCGCCCTCCTCTTGATATTGCCGAACAGCCCATTGGTCTCTTCCAAAACGCGACTCGGCAGTTGTCTGCCCGTCTTCAGTCTAGCCCCACCTATAGTCCTCCGTGATGAATCTTCAGGGTCCGATCCTTCGACCGATGGCCGCCAGTCTCATCCTCGGGCCCTTATCTCACAATCACCAGCTTGGCAACGGCCATCATCTTTTTATTTCCGGCACGGCACACATATGTCCCGCTCCCAGCACACTTTCCGCCCCCGGTCAAGCCGTCCCAGGTGATCATATGAGCCCCGGCCGGCAACCAACCCGAATGCAGCCGTTTCACTTCCCTGCCAAGAAGGTCAAAGACAGATACTTCGACATCGCCTTCCGAGGGGAGGCGGAGTATGAGCCTCGCATGATTCCCGCCAACGGACATCCCAACAACAGACAATGAGAGGTCTTGAGGAGCTTCCACATTCAGCTCATCAACTCCCGTCACCATGCCGAACACATACGCCCTGCCTCGCTCATTCCACTCTTCCGGCGCTCCCACGATCAACTCAGGCCCTCCACCTCTCTCTTCGGTGACAAACCCTGAAATCGCAGCCCCAAAATGCCCCGCTTCCTCTACATTGGGTGATACAAGATCGTAGAGCAACTCTCCGCACAATCCACTGAACACATAGACACGGCCGGCTT
>JAUXFG010000215.1 GCA_030620115.1 Candidatus Fermentibacterota bacterium | reverse complement strand
GTATCGAGCATCAACGGCCATGACGGAGCATGGCCCTCCATCATCCTCACTTCGACGTTGAATGTTTCCGCTAGCTGGAGGATTGGACGTTTGGACAATGCTAGTCCGATTCTCTCCTTCATGTCTCGCCCTGTCAGGGCTGAGGGCATTTTGTTACCATGCCCCAGGGTTACGCCCTATCGGGCTTCCCCTGGGCTGGTATGTCAAGCCCCTTCGGGGCACATTGGGAGCTCATTTTTGCTCTGAATTCCCCACTGTCAGATCGGGGATCATCAATGCGTTTGGAGATCGCTGTGGCGGTTCATCTGGATGATCTGTCGAACCTCGTTCAGGTAGCGAGCCACCCTTGGATCCGGATCAGAACGTTGGGCACGCTCGAGATGCTCCACGGCCTGCTGGAAACGATCAAGCTCAACTTCCATCTGGGCAAGTTGCACCAGCGCTCTGGCTTCGTATCCATCTAACCGTGCGGCGCGCCCGAGATTGAGAGCTGCCAGTTCATACTCACCCGAGCGCTGCTGAAGCATTGCCAGGGCCATGAGCGCCTCGGCGTTGAGGGGATCTGCCGTGAGCGCAGCCTGATACGCGATTTTCGCATTCTCTGTCTCTGAACGCGCTTCCGCTATGCGACCGGCGAGATTCCATGCTCTCGCTGGATCAGACAGCTCTCTTTCTTGAACTTTGGCCAAGAACTCTGATGCATCGTCAATTCTGTCGGCATGGAAAAGCGCCTCGGCACACCTCAAGAGTCGATCCGGAGACACCGCGCCTCCAGACAAGGCGTCATGATATCGTTCCATTGCTTTTGCGTAGAGCCCGGAGTTGAAATAGAGGTCTCCGAGCGTGAGCAGTTGTTCGTGTTCGAGAACCCCCAGTCTCCAGGCTGTTTCCATTGCAACCAGGGCCTTGCTCTCATCTCCCAGGCCGATGTGTGTATTCACCAGAATGAGCCAGAGCTCTCCGTACATAGGCGTTTCCGCGACTTGATGCTTGATAAGCGGCAGCGCCTCTCGAAACCGATCTGTGTTCAGCAGGACCTTCGCTAGGCCCAGTTCGATCTCAGGATCGTCAGGAGCGAACACCAAAGCGGTCCGATATGCTGACTCAGACGCCGCCAATCTGTCCTCAAGAAGGTATGCGTAACCCAGTAGCTTCCAGGCATCGGGATCGTCCCCATCGATCCCCACAGCCTCACGAAGCGCATCGGCTGCTTCGTCTGGTCGCTCTCTCAACAATCGAACGCGCCCAAGATTGACCCAGGCACGTCGAAATCCTGCGAACTTATCAGTAGCCCTGACATATGCACTCTCGGCCTCAGCAAGCCGGCCTTCCTGGGTCAGGAATACCCCCAACGCGAAATCCATGGCAGCCGATGATTCCTCGTCTATTGCTTGAACAAGCTTGTCCATGGCTGTGGGCCTGTCCGATTGAACGAGCGAGCCCACCTCTTCAAGCAGTGCCGCCTCTCGCCTGGAAACCACGGGCTCATTCCTTGGATCAAGCCGATCATGATGTCCATGGGCATCGGACCAAGCAGTGGATAACTCAACGCCTTGGAGCAGAAGGGCGCCAATAACAAACGATAGTATCATTCTATTCATGGAACACCCGCCTATGTTTGATCCCTTATGGAGGGACGCGCTCCGTCGCGTCCGCAGTATTGGCACTGACGGCGGCCATGACGGAGCATGGCCCTCCATAGAAGGATATGTACGTCTTGTCCTGTGACAGAGGACAGCCCTCCCCTGTCATCCCCTTATCCCTCATCCAGATTGAACCTCAGGTTCAGACTCACTCGGGAGCGGACCGGCTGCCCGCCCTTTGTTCCTGGCGCGAAACGCCACCGCCGGATCGCTGCGATTGCAGCCCGGTCAAAGACACCCTCGGGGTCTGCACGTGCTACTCGTACTTCACTCACGGCGCCATCTGCTTCCACTACGAAGACAAGTCGCACCAAACCTTCCAGCTCTTGCTCCCGAGCACGGAATGGATAGATGGGGCGGCTCCGGACCAACGGCCTGGGAGGGCTATCCAGCTCCGAGAGATCGAAGACAGGAGGACCTTGAGCGCCAATGTCTCCCAGCGGATCCTGGTGAACCCGGAAACTGAGTGAGAAATCACCGACTCCATTGGCGAGGCTCGACATCCCCAGATCGAGATCCATCCTCAATGCCTCTATGTGCTGATGTTGCCGGAGCTCTGGCTTGTCCTTGAGCTTGGGGCGTTCTTTTGGGCGCTGGGGTTTCTTCTCCGGCCGAATCGGAGGCGGTGGAGGGTGGTGGAGCGTGATATCGGGCGCAGGCCGGATGTGCATTTTCTTGTGACTCTTGGCTGCCAGGAAGCCAAATAGCGGCAATACCGAGAAAGTGATGCCGGCAAGGATCACCGCGAGGATTGCACTTCGTAGGCTGGATCGTACTGCGGAGCGAGCTCCTGTGTAGAATCCTTCCTTGGTCTCAGAAATCACACCTTCTCCTTCTGGGCGGCAATGCTGACATTCTTTGCCCCTGCTAGCTTACACTCGTCGATCACGTCGACCAGGGCGCCGCTCTGGGCAGCTCGATCCACCAGGAGAATGACCGGCATCTCGCGTTGGCTGAGCTCCCGGGATACGATGGCCCGTAGCCCGTTGAGAGAATACTCCTGGCCCCCATACACGATTCTGCCGTCATGCGTGACGGCGATGAGTATGCTGTTCTTCTCGAGATCTCGAGCAGACCCAGCCGTCGGTTTCTGGACTTCGATGCCGGTCTCCTCGACAAAAACGGTAGTCACTACGAAGAAGATGAGCAGTATGAACACCATGTCCAGAAGTGGGGCGATATTGATTTCCGGATCGCCGCTCTGGCTTCGGACGCGCGAGATGGCTCGTTTCATGATGCATAGCCGTTGGATGCGCTTGTAAGAAGATGAGCCACTGCCCGTTCGAGAGTCACGGTCAGCTCCAGCAGCTTTTGGCCCAGAGCGTGAGCGCCAAAAATGCCCGGAAGCACAACCACAAGCCCCACCTGGGTGGTGATCAGCGCCTGAGAGATACCTTGAGATAGGGCGTCAGCCGATGCGGTTCCACGGGCCGCCAACGCCGAGAATGTTGCGATCATGCCTACTACGGTGCCCAACAGGCCCAAGAGCGGCGCCGTGGCGACCATTCCTTTGAGCACTCCGATCTCGCGTTCCATGGGACTCGTTTCTGCAATGATAGCCTCCTTGGATCGGCTTCGGATGGTTTCCTGGGTCATATCACCTCCCAGAACATGTTCCATGACACGGCCCACCGAGCTTGAAGATCCATGCAGCAGTTCTGTTGCCAAATCCAGATCGCTTGACTCGCCACCCAGGCAGCCCAAGATTTCGTCAAGATGCGATGAGCCTGCCAGAGCGCCTTTGAGGCGGATATGGAGCTCGATCATCCAAAACCATGTTGCCGCTGAGAGTAGAGCGAGAGGCACCATGAGGGGGCCACCCATGGTCCAGTACTTGATCACGGTTTCCATATCTTACCTCAATTTGGGCCAAGGTCTCCCGCCTGTTTGGTCCCGCTCGGCGGATGGCTCTAGTCTGAAACTTCATCCCAACTTGGTCTCGAATCCCGCGGCGGACGCGGGATCCCGAACTTCCCTTCCCTCCCATCCAAACCTCGACGTTCGATGTTGAATGCCTTGGTTCAAGGTTCAGAGGTTATGTGAAGCGCCACGTTATGTGGAGCGACTGCCGATTTCATCAGCAAATCCATAGACTTTCCCCATAGATCTCTCAACATAACATCCCGGGTTTCTTGGATGCATCTTCTTTCCGGTATCAACTCACACCGAGAAGGAGGTGCTCATGTTGTCTCAGACAGGAAACTCAGAACCTCAAGATCCTGCTCAAACACCGCCCGCGTTGTCAGAACTGCTTGATGAGTATGCTGCCTTCGCTACTCGTGTCCGTAGTCTCGCGCAAGATACCGTCAAGACACAGCGCCTGTATCTCGAGCGGTTTCTTGCGGCTCTGGAGGCTGCGTCGCCATCAGAGCTGTTCGCTTCGCTGACCGCTGCTACCCTTCAGCGATTCATTTTTGCATACGCCGAGGACCACGGCTCCGGCTCCCGGCGCTGGATGCAATTTACGCTGCGCTCTTTCCTCAGATTCTGCTATTGCCAGGGATATCTTTCCGGCGATTTGTCACCCGCCATCCCTGCTTTCTCCTCACCTCGTCTATCATCGGGTCCCAAAGGCACCGATGACGACACCGTTCGTCTTCTCATAGAGAGCATCGATACCCATTCGCCCCTGGGATTACGCGACCTCGCTATCATTCTCATGCTCTCTACCTATGGCGTACGAGGCATCCAAGTCCGACTGCTCTGTCTTCACGACATCGATTGGGTTAACAGCCGGATTTATTTTCGACCCGTCAAGAACGGTAAACCCATAACCCAGCATCTCACCCCATAAGTCGGCAACAGTCTCCTCGCTTACCTCCACGACGAGCGCCCGAACTCCGCGTCTTACCCTGAGGTCTTCCTTACCTCTCGATCCCCCTTTCCTCCCTTCAGGTCCTCTAACTCCTTTTCCGGAATCATCGCACGCCGCCTGCGACAAATCGATGTCCGGCTTCCCAATGGCGTCTCTCACGGAACCCACTCTTTCCGCCACGCATTCGCCACTCGTCTCTCCGGCAATTTCCCCTTCTCTCACATCGCCGACATGCTCGGCCATCGCGACCTGTCCAGCACCTTGATCTACAGCAAAGTCGACTTCAAGGCCCTCAATGAAACGGCTCTCCCGTGGCCCGAGGTGACCAAACTATGAACACGCCTACTTTCCACAGCTCCCTGGCACAGCACATGACCGACTTCGTGTCTTTCAAGCGTATGCAAGGCTTCGACTACTCCGCCCAAGCCAAGTCTCTGCACTTCCTCGACGCATTCCTCTGCGAACAAAGATACCAAGAAACCTCTCTCAACCGCCGGATCGTCGAAGCCTACGTCTCCGAAACAGCACACCTAACTCCCAACACTCGCTACACTCGCCTCTCAATCGTCCGCGTCCTCTCTCGCCACCTGCATCTCTTTGGTCCTGAAAGCTATGTCCTCCATCACTTACCCGTCCAGCGTCCTTCCCTCCCCCGATGGTTCCTCTACTCTCCACACGACATTGCCTCTCTCTTGTGCCACGCAAGAACTCTCCGCCCCGCTCGCTCTTTGCACCCACATTGCTTTCACCTGCTCCTCGGTCTCCTCTACGTCTCCGGCCTGCGCATCGGTGAGGCTTTGGCACTCAACCTCGGAGACCTGGATACCAATCGAGGCTTGCTCTTCGTACGCAATGGCAAATTCGGCAAAGAACGCTACCTCGCCTTAGATCAGTCCACCATCCTCGTAGTCCAGGACTATCTCAGCTACAGAACTGCCTACCTGCCATCCGGCGAAAACGCCCCCTCTTCCTCAATCAATCGAGGAAGCGACTCGCCTACAGTCAAACCGCCCGAACCTTCCGCCGCATGGCTACTCAATGCGGAATTGGCGCCCACGCACCGCAACCGCCTCGTCTCCACGATCTTCGCCACACCTATG
>JAUXFG010000146.1 GCA_030620115.1 Candidatus Fermentibacterota bacterium | reverse complement strand
GAAACGGAAGATATTATCAATAAACAGCAATACATCCATGCCCAGATGGTCCCGGAAATATTCGGCCTCTGTCACCCCAGTAAGCGCAACCCTCAGGCGCGCGCCTGCTGATTCATTCATCTGTCCGAACACCAGAACGGTCTTCTCCAGAACACCACTCCTCTTCATCTCCAACCAGAGATCGTTTCCCTCACGAGTACGCTCTCCTACCCCGGTGAAGACGCTATAGCCTCCATGCTCCGTGGCCACATTCCTGATGAGTTCCATGATGACGATGGTCTTCCCCACGCCGGCGCCGCCAAACAGACCGACCTTTCCCCCCTTTGGGAATGGAGCCAGAAGATCCAAGGCCTTGAGTCCCGTTTCTAGAAGATGCACAGGAGGCACCAGCTCTTCGAATGGAGGAGGAATACGATGGATCGGCAGTTGAGAAGAACCCACCACCGGATCGAGACCATCCATAGGACGACCGAGTACATTCAGGATACGCCCGAGGCAGTTGCGCCCTACAGGGACCGTGATGGGCCCCCCGCCATCCGCAACCAGGGTTCCCCGAGAAAGACCACGGGTGGCTCCCATAGCCACACAACGAACCACATTGTCACCAAGATGTTCTTCAACCTCCAAGACGAGCGGCTCACCATCCACCAGCATATCGGGGACAATCAGTGCGTTGCGAAGGAGAGGAACATCCAAGCCGAAGAACTCGACATCTACCACGGGGCCGATGATCTGGATGACCTTGCCGGTACTCACCCCAGGCATCTTGTACGACGTGTCCATAGTCAACCGTGCGCACTCGAAGCGGCTACGAGCTCGAGGAGCTCTCGCGTGATACGCTCCTGACGAACCCTCCGGTAACTCCGCGCCAATGTATGACCAAGCTCCTCGGCGTTGGTGGTGGCTGCTTGCATCGCCATGGCGCGTGCTTCTTCCTCCAATATCATGGCCTCGAGGAATGCAACCCGCAACTCGGACAGGAAGTAACGAGGCACCAGGTGAGCAAAAAGCTGCAGAGAGCTTGGTTCGATCTCTGGGCTCAAATGAGCCAGGGACGCCACCGTCGGGGGAGTTGCAGGGAGCAATACCTGGCTTCTGACCTGCCTGCCGCCACCTTTCGCCTCATGCATGCGGACGATCATGACTCGTTGGTAAGAATCATCAAGGTAGCCCGCCGCAAGCTCCTTTGCCAGGGGGCTTGTCTCCTCCACCGAAGCCATCTTGGGCAGTGGGAAAATCTTCCCCACGCCGACATTGGCCTTCTTCAGAAGTGCGCCAAGCTTGGCGCCGCACACGATGATCTGCCTGGAGATCGCCGGAGGCGGATGATCGAGCGCTGAGAAACCCTTCACCATGTCGAGGTTGTACGCGCCGCAGAGACCACGATCGCTCCCAACCAGAATCACCACGTCCTTCACAATGGCTCGTGGTTGCAGCAGGGGATGCTGGAGCCCGTGCCGAAGCGTCAGGAGGGACATGACTCGTTCAAGGCCCTGGCAGTACGGACGGATCTCTTCCAGGCGATTCCGACACTTTCTCGTCCGCGCCGCGGCGACACGCTTCATGGCGTCAGTCATGTGCCTCAGGCTCTCCACCGCTGTCATATGGCGACGTATCTCTCGAAGACTGGCCATCTATTCCTCTGCTCCCGCCCCCAAAGATCGAAGCAGATCGCCCGCGGCACGATTCAGCTGCTCTTCGATTTCTTCGGTGAGGACAAGCCCCTCTCTGATCTTTCGTTTTGCCTCGGGATACCTGTTCTCAACAAGCGCGAGAAAGCTCTGCTCTGCGTACGCCACTCTGTCTGTGGGGATGGCATCGAGGAATCCGTGGACCCCTAACCACAAAACCAGGATTTGTTCCTCCACAGGCATGGGTCTGTTCACCGGCTGTTTCAGGAGCTCCACGAGGCGTTTTCCTCTGGTAAGCAATCGTTTGCTCACCGGATCGAGATCCGCCGCGATCTGTGCAAATGCGGCAAGCTCTCGATACTGCGCCAGATCGATCCTCAACTGAGATGCGACCTGTTTCATGGCTCTTGTCTGCGCGCTTCCGCCGACTCGGGACACCGAAAGCCCTGCGTTGAGCGCCGGTCGAATGCCTGCCCTGAATAAATCCGCTTCGAGAAAAATCTGGCCGTCGGTGATGGAGATGATATTGGTGGGAATATAGGCTGAGAAGTCCCCCTCCAACGTCTCCACAATTGGAAGCGCCGAAAGGCTGCCACCCGTGCCAGCAACCTGTGCAACCTTCAAGCTGTCTCCATCGGCTCTCTGTGCCAGTGCCGCGGCAGCAGATTCCGCACCCTCTTCCCCTTCCCATACGGAGTCATCAACTGCATGATCGACGCTCGCCTTCTCGTCGGCGATCTCCCGGGGCACGATTACATACTTCTCGGTCAATTTGGCGGCTCGCTCCAGCAACCTCGAGTGGATATTGAAGATGTCTCCGGGAAACGCCTCGCGGCCGGGAGGCCGCCGGAGCAGCAGCGAGATGGCTCGATAGGCTATGGCATGCTTGTAGAGATCGTCATAGATGACCAACGCATGCTTCCCGGAATCACGAAAATGCTCCCCGATGGTACATCCGGTGTACGGGGCGATATACTGCAGCGTAACCGGATCCGCGGCAGTGGCAGAGACGATGATAGTGTAGTCCATGGCCCCGTGACTCTCCAACATATCAACCACGGAGACCACGCTGGACAGCCTCTGCCCCACGGCGACATAGATGCAGTAGACGCCGGAATCTTTCTGGTTGATGATCGTATCGATGGCGAGACTGGTCTTCCCGGTTTGCCTATCTCCGATAATGAGCTCCCGTTGGCCCCTGCCCAGAGGAATCATCGCGTCAATGCACTTCAGTCCTGTATGGAGGGGTTCTCGAACAGGCTGTCGTTCTATCACACCAGGCGCCGGAGCCTCCAGTGCCCTGAGTTGCAGATGCGTCGAAGCTCGCCGGCCCGGGCCGGCGCCGATGTCCTCGCGAAGCGGAGCCGGTGCAGCCACATGAGGCGCCGGCCCTGCCACCTCCCTGAACACCTTCGCCTCGATGGCACCTCTCCCATCCAGAGGTTCCGCCAAGGAGTTCACAATCCTCCCCAGGAGCTCTTCTCCCACAGGAACCGAAAGTACGCGGTCTAGACGGTGGACCAGGCTGCCTTGTCTCACCGACCGGGCATCGCCAAGAAGGATTACTCCGACCTCATTCTGCTCCAAGTTGAAGGCCATGCCCCTGAGCCCGCCTTCGAACAGCAACATCTCCTCGGTCATGACGTTCGGGAGCCCTTTGACCCGGGCGATACCTTCCTCCACCTCCACCACTTCGCCGGCTTCTTGGCTCCGGATCTGCTCGGTGTAGTGGGCAAGTCCGTCTTTCAGCGCCTCGGAGAGGAGCGCTGGATCAATCAGTCGTGTGCTCAATACGCTCCATCCCTAATGAGGTCACCACGGCGGTCATGGCCGAGCGGAGATTCTTCAACCTGGTTCTCACACTGTAATCGATGATTTCGTTCCCTAGCTTGATGAATACTCCCCCCAATAGCGACTCATTCAGCATGTTGTGCACCTTGACGGGTTGACCCATATATGCGGAGAGGGCTCGTTCCATTCGTTCGGTCCTTTGCTCATCAAGTGGAACCACGGTGAACACTTCTGCGGGCACAGTCTGCCGAGAGGCGGCAACACGTGCCAGATAGTGCTCGATCATTTCGCCCAGAAGATTCTCCTGGCCATGTTGCATCATGAGAAGAATATGGCTCGCCACCAACGAGGGGATTCCCGCCCCAAGCAGCGGCTTGATCCGTTCCATCCGCTCCCCCGGTGCTTGGCTCTTCTCCCGCAAGACTGCCCTGAAATCGCCACTCTGGCGCAGCAACTGCCCCACGATTCGAAGACCGCTTTCCACCTGAGATAGCTCGTTGCGGGACTTGGCGAGTACAAGAAGCGCTTCGGCGTAACCGGATGCTGGGCTAATGGCCAATGCTCTTGTTCTCCAGGTCAGTGATAAACTCATCAACCAGCACCTGGTGTTTGTTCCGATCAAGCTCGGATCGCACGATGCGTTCCGCGGCCTCGATTGCAAGATCAGCTACCGATTCCGAAAGCTCTACCATCGCTTGACGTTTCTCGCGCTGGATTTCCGCCTCCGCTTGCTTGATGATCCGGCCGGCCTCTTCTCTCGCCTCGGCAATGATGCGTCGCTTCTGCCCTTCAGCGGCTTCCCGCGCACCCTCCAAGGCCGAGCCGGCCTGTTCCTGCGTTTCTCTCAGCAGGGCCTCCCGTTCCCTGGTCACTGCCTCCGCATTCCGTTTCTCATCTTCGGCCTGCCTGAGACTATCGCGAATCCTCTTCTCCCTCCGCTCCACAAGAAACATCATAGGTCTGTAGGCAAACCGGCCAAGGAGATAAAGAAGAATGAGGAAGCTCACCCACGTCCAGATCATGAGACCGAGGTCGATGGACATCAGGCCACCTTCCGACGCCCTCGCCTCACCGGCAACCAGGGCCAACCACATCATTCCCAATAACCCAGTGTCACAGTTCACGAGATGTTCAGGTCTTGAAGACCAGGAAGAATGCGATGACGAGACCGTAGAGAGCCAGCGCCTCTACGAACGCAATTCCCATGACCATGAGTCGCTGAATGGATCCCGCCGCCTCGGGCTGCCGTGAGACGCCTTCCAGCCCTTTGCCGACAAGATAACCCATGCCGATCCCCGCACCCAAGGCGGCCATTCCTATGGCCAGCCCTGATGCGAGCCAGGCGTATGCAACACTCTCCACTTCCTTCCTCCCTTTCTCGCTGGAGCAGATCCCCTTATTCGGCGCCCACCGCCTCGGAAAGATAGATGGCGGTGAGCATGGAGAAGATATAGGCCTGGATAAGGCCCACGAATATCTCGAACATCGCCATGACGACGGCGCCGCACAGCGGAACGGCTTTGAGAAACCATACGCCTGTGGCGGTCATGCCGAGGAATACGAGTATGACCATATGCCCGGCCAGCATATTCGCAAAAAGCCGTACGGCCAGACTGAATGGTTTTGCCAAGGTACTGATGATCTCGATCGGTATCATTATGGGGTAGAGCGCGGGAGGGATTCCTTCGGGGGCATAATGTCGCAGATACCCCAAGAATCCCTTGCGTCGTATTCCCTCGACCTGGACATAGGCAAACACAAGAAACGCAAGTGCTGCGGGGACGTTGATATTGCTCGTGGCGGTGAATGAATGTGGAAAAAGCCCAATCCAATTACTAATAAGCACGAAAAGGAAAAGCGTGGCAACGAAGGGAAAATAGCATGTGCCCTCGAGCCCAAGGTTCCGCTTCACGATATCCTCGCGAATGAACAGGAGTATCGCCTCGAGAATATTACGAACGCCACGGGGAATCATGCCCACCTGTCGTACGGAAAGGAAAAACAGGAGGCCGAGCAGCATGCAGCTCACCCACATGATGATCACAGCCTGGGTGATATCGAGTCTCAAGCTTCCGATGGAGAGCGGTACCACGACCCGAAGCAAGAAATGCTCCATGGGATCTCCAAACGACATCAGAGAGGGCATCAACTCACCTGAACTCCCGCGCAAGGAGGGAAGATACATACGCAAAGAAACCAATAATTACAAACGGCAATAACCCTCGGGGGTCTGCACCCAGACTCAGGGAAGCCCATAGGCATACGAAAAGGAGCGCCATACGGAGAAAAAAGCGCCTCACTACCCCTCCCGGGGTGATTGCAATCGGACGGAAATGAAACGACGCCAGGGCAAGCCACGCGTGCAGGATCCCGATGATGGTTCCTAAGCACGTGGACAGGAGCATAGTCATGGCTCGTTTTTCCGTGCCATGACCATCAATTCCCGGAATCCCGCGGCAGCGCCAAGCACAAATCCCGCAAGAAAACACCATGGAGAGCTGCTGAAGCGAAGATCGAGCGCCCGCCCGACAAAACTTCCGATCAACACGCAGGCAACCAGATGAGTGCCCGCCATGGCGAATCTGTATGGAGATGAAGACATATCCCACTCTTCTCAGACAGCGCAAGAGACGGTGGCTCATCCCCTGTCTCCACGCTAAACTATCCCCCAATACAGAAGATTGCGTCAAGAAACAGGATGTCCATGTCAATGGCAACTCAACAGAGGTGAATCATGCGACTCAACAGAGGTGAATCATGCGACGCGTAAATCCAAGAATTTCGGAGGCCAAGAAGGAGGGCAAGGGTATCGTTGGTCTCGAGAGTGTGGTCTTCTGTCATGGGCTCCCCAAACCTCACGGGGAGCTCGCTGCGTTGGAGGCCGAAGACGCCATCCGAGAGGAGGGCGCCGAGCCTGCCACATGTGCAGTGATCAAAGGGGATCTGGTCGTCGGCCTGACATCTGACGAGATCAAGCATCTCGCTGCCGCACCCCCCAGGAAGACTGGGCCATCATCCCTTGCAGCCATTGCCGCTCAAGGGACCAGTGGCGCCACCACCGCCGGAGCCACTATGCTGCTTTCTCATTCGGCGGGAATCAGAGTGGTGGCAACAGGCGGCATCGGGGGAGTCCACCGGGGAACAACCCTTGATGTCTCGGCCGATCTGCATGTGCTCTCTCGGCTCCCCCTCGTGGTGGTATGCTCAGGCGCGAAATCCATTCTTGATCTCGCCGCAACCTTTGAATTGCTCGAATCCCTGGAGGTCACGGTGATCGGCTACAGAACATCCGAGCTTCCCGGCTTCTACGCACGGGAGACCGGTATTTCGCTCAACAACACAGCCGATTCTCCCAAGGAGATCACCCAGGCATGGCACACCGCGCGGCTTCTAGGGATGAGCGCGGCACTCCTGGTGGTGAATCCCCCACCATCGAAGCTGGCCTTTCCGCGGAATCTCGTGGAACATGCCATTTCCGATGTTTTTCGCGAGACAACAGGTGCACGGATCTCAGGTCCCATGGTCACCCCTGCCCAATTGGAACATCTGCAGCACAAACTCGGACCGCAGGCAATAGAACTGAACAGAGCCCTCCTGGTGAGCAACGCACGACTGGCGGCTCAAATCAGCACATTGCTCGCCTGATCCCTTTCACAACACCCCGGCGCGAGCGTCTTTGGAGTGCGGCAGCCCCGCGTACTGCGCGGGGCTGCCGCTTTTCCCAAGCAAGCCATGCTTGCGCCCCCCATCAGCCATCCAGCAGTCTACCATGAGCAGATTTCGATTCGGCGAGGACGCAATGGCGGGAGCGTGGCTCCCTCCAAACAAAACGCAAGCGTGGCTTGCGCACTCCAAAGCGGCTGTTTACTCTCTCATCTGTACGCTTATCGCTGAACGCTCAACGCTTCCCCATTCCCCAATCGGATTTCGACGTTGGATGTTGAATATTCGATGTTCGATGTTCATTCCCCAATCCCCCCCATTCCCCCAGACACGATCCGCCAGCTGGCGGACGTCCCTCCACAGAACAAGACGTACACATTGCTCGATGGAGGGCCATGCTTGCTCCCGCACCACTGGATGCGGGGCTCCGTCATGCCCGTTCTTTGTCGGACGCCGTACGCTTATCGCTGAACGCTCAGCGCTTCCAAAATCCCCCGAACGCGATCCGCCGGCTGGCGGACATCCCTCTACGGTCATGAATTGGATATGGAGGCGCCCCGTTTGTAGAAGAACGTGCGCGCGGTAAGGGCTAATCCGAGATGCCGGCTTCCTGCGCTACCTGTTCAAGTAGATCAACGACTCGCAGGGCCATTGCCCAATGGCGAAGGTAATTCATGTCAAGTAGTTTGCCTTGTACTCTCATGACCCCCAATATGTCCTGCCATTGACGCTCTGATACTTCCCCGCCCTTCCTGAACCACTCCAACTTACCGAGAATAGTGTCCTCTGGAGATGCCAGGTGGAATGTTGTATCTTTGTGCTCTTCATCAAGGGTGTCTTCTCTGCGTTGCTGAAATGCTTCCCGGTCATAGGGGCGATCCGTGGGGATGAAAACGTCGATTTTGATCATGGTCTCAAGGTGGACAAGGTTGAACGAAGAACGCCGTTCGATCGCGTCCAGAATCATCTTTTCGTCAATGTAGTAAGTGGATTCCAGTCTGTTCACGAAGGGTCGAACATTTCGCCTCCGAAGATTCACCACGAGATCTACATCCAAAGTAGCGCGTGCGATGCCATACGCTGAGCTTGCTACGGAGCCTCCGATGTAGTAGTCGACTCCCAGCTCACAAAAGGTATCGGTCACCGGTTTCAATGCGAATAGTAGGTCGGGGGCTTTCATTGACGTCTTTCTTTCAGGTATCGCCTGAGTTTTTCGGCCAAGTCCGGTCCATAACTGTACGCCACAAAGAGAATATCGAGTTCGTCTTTGTCTTTTCCGCTGTTGGCGCGTACCATTGCCCGCCGCGAGAGCCGTATCACGGTTGAGGAGATGGATCGAACACGAGATATCCTCTTGGCAACGCTCGCTTTACGAATCAGGGAGATCTGAACCTCTTGTGCTTCTTGGTCAGTTGACGGCGGCAAGTCCTGCACCGATTACTCCCGTTTCCATGTGATGGACGGCGTCAATGAATTGCGATCAAAGTGATCGAGCCTTGCCAAAGAAGATAACTGCGAGACGTGGCTCTGCAAAATCCGACCCTACATGATGAATCCAGGCTCAGTTCCACGACTCCGACCAGATAGCGGCCCTGGGGGCGTCACCGGAATTCTGGCATTGGAATAAATCTCTAGTAAATCCATGGATTTACTAGAGATTATGTAATCTCAACAAATCCGGGCATCCGACCTTCCCCCCCTTTCTTAGCTGTCACTCGGACACACCGGGAGCAATTTGAAGCGAAACCCAACGCTTTGTTGTTCTGGAAATGAGCTGCCAGTGTGCCCCGAAGGGGCTTCACATACCAGCCCAGGGCAAGCCCGATAGGGCGTAACCCTGGGGCTGGGTAACAAAATGCCCTCAGCCCTGACAGGGCGAGACATGAAGGAGAAAATCTGATTGGCTTTGTCTAAACGTCCAATCCGCCGGCTGGCGGACGTCCCTCCAGAGATGGAATGGGGATTGGGAAGAAGAGAGCGTTCAGCGTTGAGATGATGGAGCAAGAAGCAAGGAGAGATTCTTCGCTCCCTGCAGTCGCTCAGAATGACAGTGGTGGTGCATAGATGGGTGTGTGAATGCGTGTCATTCTGAGGGAGCGGAGCGACCGAAGAATCTGGGAAGGGGGAAATGGGGAGAGAAGTGAAATGCTTGAATGAGGGAATGAAGGCCGAAGTAGGAGCCTCAGTCGGCTGGTGGATTGAATGTGTGATATTTCCAAGATCCGCATGTCGACCACGCGGCCCGCGTCGTCGATGCAGTGACACAAAGCGCCTAATGCCTTCATCCTTCATCGGAATCGGAATTGAATTGAGGTGTGATTACATGGCCCTCAGTCACGTGAATCCGGATGTTTGATGAAGGTGAGCGATAAGGAGTGGATGATTCCGATTCCGATGATACTGTGGAGGAGAGAATAGCCCCGGTGTGTTGTATGTCCAATAGTCAGCTTTCTTTGAGGGGCATCAAGAAGGATTTCTCCGATATCGTACGGACTTATGAGAAATCACCATATTGGTGGAGTCAGAAGAGACTACTCTCCATTCAGACTGCGTCCCACTTTGGAGTGCGGCAGCCCCGCGTACTGCGCGGGGCT
>JAUXFG010000294.1 GCA_030620115.1 Candidatus Fermentibacterota bacterium | reverse complement strand
TCGGAGCGGATGGCGGTCACTGGTTGCACCCTTGAAGAAGTGCGTCGTCGTCAGGAGCGGCTGTCGGATTTGGCTCAGAGTGTACGGAAGTTGGCTGAGGAGAAATCGCTTGATCTGATTGACCTCCATCGCTATTTTCTGGACAACCGGCTGGCGTACGACCATCTCTATGAGGGCTGGCTTCCCGACGGTGTAGCGCAGTCCGGTATGGCGTCTTTTATCGCCGGAGAACTCTTGCCGATGCTGGGCGTGAAGGATTTCCCCAAGCCGGTCCTCTGTGACTACCGGAAGGCCTATCGGGACACGAGCGGCGATCTTGACTGGAAACACAATGCCTTCACGGATCTGACTTTCTTCGACGGTCAATTCTATCTCACCTTTCGGAACGGGGCCGGTCATTGTCCGCCACCGCCTCCAAGCGGGAGAGTGATGGTGCTCAAATCGAGTGATGGCATCTCCTGGGAGAAGGACGCCATTCTGATTGTGCCTGGGGTAGCACATCAGGTCGATGCCATGTTCCTTTGCGTAGATGGACGTCTATTCGTGTATGTCCCAACCACCAAGTCAATGGAGACACATCCTGCGCAGCATACCACCTATGGCCACGAAAGACTTGGTCCGGGAAATTGGAGTAAGCCCTTCGAGTGTGCTCCTTGTGTATTTTGGCGTCCGAAGCAATGGCGTGATCGGTATGTAGTAGCTGCTTATGCTTGGTTGGACAGGAGTGCAGCAGTAAAGCTTCTTTCCAGCAAGGATGGACGTACCTGGAAGGTAATCTCTGATATTCTCCCCAGCGAGACAGATGGGAATGAAACCGATCTTTTCGTAGATCACGATACCCTCGTGGCGTATTCGCGGGCCGGGGCGGGAAGCAACGAAGAGATGCTTCTCTCCACCTACGTCCCTTCGGAGAACCGTTGGGAGACCGTCTCCTCCGGGCGCACTATCCAAGCGCCTTGCGTATTCAAAGCAGGTCACAGGACGATGATTACCGGCCGCTACTGTTCGCAATCGGATGAGGGATTCAGGGAGTTGCGAAGGGACTGGAATGCGTTCAATTATGATACGGACGGCGGGGCAGTGCAGGCAGACCCGGCCCGCGTGGAGGCGTATCATCATGGGCTGCGCACCGGGGTCTTTGTGATGGACGGCACGCGGCCTCGTTTGGTGATGGAGCTTCTAAGCGCGGGGGACAGCAGCTATACGGGCGTGGTTCAATATGGGGATGAGTATGTGATCAGCGACTATTCGATGCACGAGTATTATCCCGAAATCAAGCGTCCGGGGGATTGGAATACGCCGAACGATATTTACGTGTCGAGGATTCGGTTTGGATAGTCGAGGCAGTCCAACAGAAAGAGCCTCGACCAGTTGAAAGCAGGGGAAGCAGCCCACGACTTGAAGTCGTGGGCTGCTGTAAATCGTGGGCTGTTTGAGGGAGAGTATGCTTTATCAAGGTGATCTCTCAGGAGTTCTTGAAACGAGGGGCGCGAGGAGCGATCGCATGACAACAACATGGAGCAGTATGCGAGATTGCTATGTCTTTGACACTGGAATCCTGACCGGCGGGATCGAGCCGTTTTCTCACTACCATGGTCTCTGCGGGCTGATGCACACGGATCTCAAGCTCAACACGGTTCAGATCGGGAAGGCCCTGCTGAATGCGGAGTATTTCGTCAGCCCGGCCACCGGATCGAGTGGCGAGAGGCGGCCTCTTATGATTCCCCGCAACCTCTCGCATGCGCGGAAGACGGCGCATTCCCGTGACAATACGAGTGTGGTTCTATCCTTTCCGCCGGAGCCGGAGTATGCG
This sequence comes from Candidatus Fermentibacterota bacterium, assembly GCA_030620115.1. GTDB lineage: Bacteria > JAFGKV01 > JAFGKV01 > JAFGKV01 > JAFGKV01 > JAUXFG01. The sequence continues at coordinate 48 of JAUXFG010000294.1, read as the reverse complement.
ATTCTCATGAAGCTCACCTATACCCCCCTCGGGAACAGCGTTGATCTG
>JAUXFG010000062.1 GCA_030620115.1 Candidatus Fermentibacterota bacterium | reverse complement strand
GTTCAGACACAGGATCGTATCATGAGCGGGAATGTAGTGGTGAATCGGTAGAGGACCGCACTCGCGGGTTTTGCTGCTGCGGGGCTGAGCAGAAGGCGTAGAGTGTTGAAACACGTGGAAATCTCGGGATGTTTCAGGACAGGCCGCGAAGTGCTTTACACTTTCGGAACCCTCCCTGCAATGACTGAGGTCCCGGGGGTCATCGCGAGCGACAGCGCGGCGATCTCAATGGGCGGATGAGATTGTTTCGTCGTTACCCTCCTCGCAATGACAGAGGGTGACGCCACGGTTCCGGGATCTCTCTACGGGATTCCCTATTCCTATCTTGAGCCGTAGCGATAGGCCGAGACCGCAAAACGAGAGAATGAAACATCCCAAATATCCGAGCATTGGGTTTCGTTTTTTCCGGGGAATATGGATAGAGGCGTCTGTTGTCATCTCGTCCAGCGCCTGAATTGCCGATTTGTAGAACGAAAGGCTATTCTATCGCATGAATTGTCACGATGTGAGTGGATGTGGATTTTATTTGATCAGGTAATTGCGGATTTGATGAACTGAAGGATTTGGCACGGATCCGGGGCGATGGCATCGGGGAATGTCACTGATTGGGTGAGGGCTGCCTGATCTTTTAGGCCATGGCCGGTGATGAAAATCACGGCGCTGTCATCTCGCCCGAGGCGGCCTTCCTCTTTGAGGATCAGAAGGCCGGCCAGTGATGCGGCGGCGGCTGGTTCTGCCAATACCCCCGCCTGTTTTGCCAGCATTGAAGCTGCATCTCGGATCAGATCGTCAGGGGCGGCAATGATTTGTCCGTGACTCTCCCTTGCGGCGCGCAACGCTTTCACCCAGTCCCGGGGGTGCCCTACTGCGATGCTGTCAGCGTACGTGGAGATCTCTTCCAAGGGGGTGATCTCCTTTTTCTCCTGCTCCCAGCAATTGGCCAAGGGTGCGGCGCCGGAGGCCTGAACACCGAAAAGTGGCGGCATCTCGGCGATCCAGCCGAGCGTCTTAAGCTCTCTCAGTCCCTTGTAGAAAGAACCGAAGATACAGCCGTCACCCACGCTCACGAACCATGGGTCTCGGGGATTCCAATCGAGCTGAAAGGTCGTCTCCAGCGCCGAGGTCTTCTTCCCTTCCGAAAGCACGGGATTCACTGCGGTACTGCGCACGTACCAGCCCTCTCGGGCGGCGAGCTCCATGGAGAGATCAAAGGCATGGTCGTAGCTTGTCTTCAGAGGCACGAGGATGCCTCCGTGCATGGCGATCTGACAGAGCTTCGCCGGGGGAGCGTCGGCAGGTACCAATAGGACCGCTTTCTGGCCGCTTGATGCCGCCAATGTTGCCAACGAGGACGCGGCATTTCCCGTGGATGCCGCCACAATGATCGTCACGCCTCGTTCCTTCGCATGAGCCAGGGCGAGGGCTGAGGCGCGGTCTTTGAGCGACGCACTGGGGAGCATTGAGTCGAGCTTGAGCCGGAGGGCCTTGATTCCCAGGTGAGCTGCCAAGCGTGTGGCGTGTATGAGAGGTGTAGGACCGAGAGGGAGCGGAGGGAGAGAGCCGGCAGAGGAGATGGGAAGGATTGGAAGCCAAGCCCCTATGCCGGCGTGAATGTCCTCGGGTTTTGCCCAATCGGCGGCCAATTGCGGGAGATCATACTCGTAGTCCAATGTCCCGCGATCGAGGCCGCAGACCGGGCAGGTGAGTGGATGGTCGCCGCGTGGGTCGTATTCAGCTCCACATGTCACGCAGCGAAGCAAAGTCACCAGCGCGCCCATAGGTCGTGTGCCCGGCGTCGGCATTCATGCCAGACCTGTCCTGCGTCGAGATTGACCGGTTGCCCGTGGCTCACCAGAGTATCACCGGCTACTACCACCATGTCCACAGGCGTCGAGGCCAAACCAAACAAGAAGTGTCCCCACCAGTTGTCCTGATTCAGCGGTGTAGGAGGCTGGTAATCCCGTACTATGAAATCGGCCGCAGCTCCGGCTTCGAGTTTCCCAAGGGGAATGCCGAATGTTCGGGTCGCAAGCCGCGGGTTGCCCTCACAGTAGATCTTCTGTATGAGAGGCCACGCAACCGAGGGGCTGCCCGCGCGGTGGCGCTGCAGCAGGAGGGCAGCCATGGCTTCAGGGGCGGGATCAGGCCCCATACCGTCGCTCCCCATGGCGAGATTGACGCCCGCGGCCTCAAATGCCATCAAGTTGGCGGCGCCAACACCGTTGTTCATATTCGAGCGAGGATTGTGCACGAGGAATGCCCCCGACTCCGCAAGCCGGTGGAGCTCATCCTCTTCGAGATGCACGCCGTGCACGAGGATGCTCTGTTCATCAAGAAGTCCACGGATGCCCAAGCGCTGCAACACGCCTCCTCCATGCAGCTCACGGCTGAGATCCACATCCTCCCAGTCTTCAGCCACATGGATATGAATGCCGATCCGAGGCATTTTCTCCGCCACTGCATCCAGCGTCTTATCACTCAGAGTAAATGATGCGTGGAGACCGATGCGTGCGGCGAGAAAGCCGGGCATTTCTTTGGCGATCTCCATGCCCCGGAGATTCTCCTCGATCCCCTGCTGCGCGCCCTCAAAGCCGTTGCGATCGGTGATTTCATAGGCCAGGGCCCCGCGGATACCGATCTCCGCAATGCCCTTTGCCAGCGCCTCAAGGCTTCCTTCGATACAGGATGGACTGGCGTGGTGATCGATCACCGTGGTGGTGCCCGAGAGTAGCGCCTCGAGACACGCACCCTTTGCGCTCCAGTACACATCCTCGAGCTTCAAGGCGCGATCGAGACGCCACCACATCTGTTGCAGTTGTTCCACGAAATTTTGCGGCGCCCCTTCCGGAGCAAGACCGCGCGCGAGGAAACTGTACAAGTGCGTATGGCCGAGAATCTGCCCGGGCATCAAGACTCTGCCTCCCATATCTAGGCGTTCGACCTCGGGGGGGAAGTTTCCCTCGGTTTCCTTGCCTACATAGGAAATGCGTCCATTCGTCACTGCCATACAACCCGGTTGGATGACCCGATTCTCGCTGTCATTGGTGATAAGCAGCGCATTGGCATACAGCTTCATGTGATCACCTCCATGCTGATGCAGTCACTCACGGGGCATGTGAGCATGCAGAGGCCACACCCTACACACTTGTCGTCGTCCACCACCGGCTGTCGGTCATCCATGCTGATGGCCAGATGCCCGCCGTCTCTGCAGGCCACGTAACAGACGCCACAACCGATACAGAGATCACTCTTGATACGGCTCTTGACCGTTCTCCTGGGGAGGCTGTCGTGATCTACGATATGCGGGAGAGCCTTGCCAACGATATCAGACACACGGCCGAAACCCCTTCGTTTCATATAGTTCGACAGGCCGGACTTGAGGTCATCCACGATTCGGAAACCATAATGCATGACCGCGGTACAGATCTGGATATTCCGGGCGCCCACTGAAAAGAGCTCCACCGCATCCTTCCACGTGGAGATGCCGCCATTGCCGCTGATGGGAATATCGACATGCCGCGCGATCTCCGCAACGGTTCGCAGTGTCAAAGGTTTGATTGCAGGTCCGGTCAATCCCGAATAGGTGGAATATTGATCCAAGGAGGGGGCTGGAACAAAGGTCTCGATATCGACTCCCATAAGCGCCGGCACGGAATTCGATGCGGTGAGCCCATCAGCGCCTCCATTCTTCACCGCCTGGGCGATCTCCACCACATCAGTGACCTGAGGTGTGATCTTGATCAACACAGGAAGATCTCCCGCGGCTTCCTTTACCCATCCAGTGACTTTCTCCGTAGCCTCGGCAGACTGGGCCAACATGGCGCCTGGGCGCTCGCCCATGGAGCCCTGCGGGCACGAGAAACTGCACTCGATGAGGTCTACGCCTGCATCCTTCAGTCGCTGCACGAGGCTCTGCCAGTCCTCTTGTTTCTGCCCCATAATGCTGGCAGCGATAAGCTTGGATCCAAACTCGGATTTGAGGATCGCCACACGTTTCTCCACCACGTCGATGTGGTGCTCCGATATGAGATCGATGTTGCCCATGCCCACCAATCGTCTGCCCGCCCAGTCCATGGTAGACATCATGGGGTATGCCAGGGAGACCGGATTTCCCTCAACACTGGTGGTTTTCAGGATCACGCCAGCCCACCCCGCATCGAGCCCTGCGCATGCTATGTCCAGCTCGTCGGTAGACGGAGCCGCGGAGAGAATAAAGGGGTTCTCGAGTTCGATGCCCAGGAAGCTGACCGAGAGATCGAGCGGAGGCTCAGGCCCCCGTTTGCTCTGTGATGCGCCGGTCATGACCGCACCTCCTGCAATAAGGCGTGGATGGCTCTTGCCGCCCGTATCCCGTGAGACTGGGCAGCCACCACCGTCCCCTCGCCCGAGACCAAGTCGCCACCGGCAAAAAGCCTCTTTTCTTTGGTCCGCATATTCTCATCTACGGGAAGATATGCTTTGTCCTTCCACCCTAGCTCCACGTCTTCATCCTTGGAGGCATTCATGCCCACGGATCCAATCACCAGATCAGCCGGCAGGAGAAAATCATAGCCCTCCACATCCTGTGGTGTGAGCCGCGACTTCCCGGTGTCGATGAGTCTCGTGCGCTGGCATTGGAGCGCCTTGAGCACCCCTCCTTCTGTGATGAAGCCTGTAGGGCGTGTGCAGAACTCGAATCTGACTCCCTTGCCTTCCACGTGTTCCCGCTCCCGTTTCCAGACAGGCATTTCCTTGGGCCCGCGCCGGTATATCAAGACAACGCTCTCTGCCCCTGCATGTACGGCTGTGGAGGCGACATCGAGGGATACGTTGCCACCGCCAATGATCACCACATCCTTTCCCGCAAGGCTCTCGCCGGATCCCGTTCTCCAGGCGCGCAAGAAGGATAAGCCACTGAAAAGAAATGATTCTTCGTCGGCTAGCCCCAGGGTGGCATCCTCATGACGGCCGGTGCCGTAGAACACGGCGTCGTAGGAATCCAAAAGCGATTTCAGGGAGTCGACACAAGCGCCGGTTTTCCATGTGATGCCCAAACCCTGCATGAGGGCCAGGTCTTGATCAAGGATCCGAACGGGAAACCGATCAGCCGCAAGGGAATAGCGGAGCATGCCTCCAGGGGCGTTGTCTTTCTCGAATACAAACACATGGTATCCAAAACGCGCAAGCTCACGGGCACAGGCAATACCTGCAGGACCCGCGCCTACCACGGCTACCCGCTCTGCCTTCCACGGCTTCCAGCGCTGCCACGGCGCGTGGGCTGATTCGGTGACGAACCCGTGGAGTTCCCGCACGCGGATGGAACCCTCCACGTCTTTCAATATGCAGGCCCGTGAACAGTAATCTTCGTCGGGACAGATATCACCACAGCTGCTGATGAGGGGGTTTGCCTGGCGAACGAGTTCCTCCGCCCCTACGATATCGTCGGCCCTCAGCCGTGCGATGAACTCTGGGATAGGAACGTGGACCGGGCACGCCGCGGTGCAGGGGGCGTCCCAACAGTGAAGACAACGCCATGCTTCTCTCAGGGCAGCAGAGGGGGAGAGCAGCTCGTTCATATGACCTCCTGCACTTGGGGCTTGCGCTGGAATAATCTATGGCTCGCGCAAGAATAACTTCACATTCTTGCATCCCATCTTTGCCGCATCTGTTTGCCTCGCCTCGATCGCGTAATCCTCGACGTAGCTTAGACTACGCCAAGGCTTCCGTCTGCGTATGACTACGCCGTGACAAGCCGGTTCCGCTCCTTCGGGGAGACAAAATCTGCAGCAAATCTGTGCGCCATAACTGCGAACTTACTCTTGCGCGAACCCCTACCATTTTGGTAGGCGTTCCCAGGTTCAGAGTTCACCGTTCAGGGTTGCCTTTCTTGTGAGCCTTCACTAACCCTAAACCTCTGAACCCGTGAACGCTCGTCCGAGATACAACAGAATTCGGTGTTCGCGAGGAGACCTTCCCTATTCGGGCGCCAACGATCAGTAGGAGAATGTACTGCCGCCGATGAACTCGCGGAGCAGAGAGTTCTGCGGGACTTCCTCGGGAAAGATCGACACAAAATAGGTCAAGAAGGCGAGGAGCCGGTGAGCCTCGGTATACGCGGGGCTATTCCTTGGGACCGTGAGGAGGAACCGGTGTGCATAGTTTTTCAACACACACATTTCATAGACCAACGCGGAGTTGAACATCACATCGGCTTCTTCCTGAAAGGGGAAGATATTCCTGTTCTCACCCGCTCGAACACTGGGCCACTGATTGATGGTTGCCTCCGCTGAATATCCCCGGAACAGGCGGTCGCGCACAATCCTCCTGATCAGACGGGTATCCGAGGTGAAGATTCTGCTGTGTGAATCGATGATGAGCTGTGTGAGTGCAGAAACATAGATCTTGAATTTTGCCGTGCGATCGATGGCTCGTGAAATCTTCTCATTGAGGCAGTGGATGCCCTCCATGATGAGCACATGGTCTTGTCCAAGCCTCAGGGGAATTGTCTTGTCATGTCGCCGCTTTCCGGTGGTGAACGAAAAGACAGGGGTTTCTACCGTCTCGCCTGCCATCAACCGGGCGAGATGTTCGTTGAGCAGTTCGATATCCAGGGCTTGAAGAGACTCGAAGTCATACGTGCCGTCGTGGTTTTTCGCTGTCTCTTCGCGGTCCACATAGTAGTTGTCCATGCTCAAGGCAACCGGCCTGAGTCCGTTCACTCTCAGTTGCACACCCAAACGTTTGGTGAATGTGGTCTTGCCTGAGGAGGATGGGCCGGCGATGAGTATCAATCTGATGATTTGACGTCGTGCGGCGATCCGGTCGGCAATGCCTACGATTTTTTTCTCGTGGAAGCCTTCGGTGATTCGTATGATCTCCGGCGTTTCATCACGCAATACCGCGATGTTGAGCTGGCCGACATTGTGGACACCGATCTCCTGATTCCACGCTCTCGTCTCCCTATACGTGGCGAAAAGCTTCTCCTGCGCTCCCTTGAATGCCCGCATCTGAAAACGCCTGTCGGGGAATCTGAGGATGAGACCGTCCTCGAACCCATGCACTGCGAATAGGCTGATCGTACCGGTAGAAGGCGCCAATGGGCCGTGGAGAATGTCCTTGAATTGCCCCATATCGATCCACCATACCTTGGAGTAGGGCAGCGTCCTGAGTAAGTCGGCCTTTTCATCATACCCCTCCAGCTCGAAGGTCTCGATAGCCTCCTCCACGGTGATGCGGACCGGCACCAGGGGAATTTCGTGCGCAACGATCTCTCTCATCCTTCTTTCGATATCATGGACTTGCTGCGGAGTCGGGTCTTTACCCCCGGGCATCCTGAGACTGAAGAAGTAGCCGCGGTCCACGGACTGACCTATCTTGACACGAATGCCTTGGAACAGCTGGGCGGCCGCTTCATAAAGCACCAGCGAGGCGGTTCGGCGATAGATCGATGCTCCTTCCTTGGAGCCGTAATCAACCGTATCCACGGTGCAGTCCGAGACAAGCGGGTAGTGGAGCCCCGTGAGCCGGCGCGAGACCAGGGCTCCCAAAGGGGAGAAGGGGCCCGGATGAGATTTCTGCTCGAGGAGCTCGATGACCGTTGTCTCATACGAGGTGGAAATCTCGGCGCCGTTGAACACGACTCGAATATGGCGCGCGCCGTTGGTTTGTCTCGCGTGGATGGAGTTCATTTGATCATCAGCTCCGCGTTGCTACGCACTTGGGGTGATGGGGAAGAATGGGGTGTTGGGGTAATGGGGAACTGGGGTGATGGGGATCCGGATCGGGAATCGCTTTGCCGCGAGAAGTGATGAGAAGCGGGGGCTGGGAACTCGGTTCGTGAGATGTCCGCTTACCACCATTTGATGAAGCCCATCTGCATGGGGTCAAGCATGCCGGGTCTCTGAGGAACAATCCGCAGGGTGAATGCATGCCGCCCTGCGAAGTCGGATGGGCTGAAACCGGAGAAGACATGCGCTTCGCCGTTCTTCTCTCCCGTGGGCGTCAGACGGATAGGTTTACCTTCCACCACCTTGCCATCTGAGTCCGCTTGGCCATGGAATAGCTCTACCGCAATGTCATGAGTTGAGAGGGAACCCAGTTCGACTAGCGCCTTGACCTCCAGGTGCGCTCCCATGGGTATTGGTTGATCGAGCGGGGCCTCGACACCCACGATCTTGATATTGTCCCATTCTTTGGCGATGGTCTCCCGCCAGGTACTCAGACGTCTTGCCTCGGCCATGTCGCTTTCTGTCAGGAGATTCCACTGGAGCATGGCCGGCAGGTAGTACTGCTGCGTGTAGGCCTCAACCATCCGATTCGTGTTGAAGAAAGGGCAGACCGATCTGATCGAGGACTTCATGGCCGCTATCCAGCCACGGGGAAGATTGTCAGGGCCGCGATCATAGAACAATGTGGCGATTTCGTCATCGAGGAGGCCATAGATGGTCCGGGCTTCGATCTCGTCCTGATACGCGTGATCCTCGAACTCATCCCCTGATCCAATGGCCCAGCCATTGTCACCATTGCATGCCTCGGCCCACCATCCATCGAGAATGCTCAGGTTTATTCCTCCATTGATCGGCACTTTCATGCCGCTGGTACCACTTGCCTCCATGGGCCGTCTTGGGTTATTGAGCCATACATCGACACCCTGCACCATATATCGGGCCACAAGCATGTCGTAGTTTTCCAAAAATACGATATGTCGCCTGAATCGTTCCTCGTTCGCAAACCTGACGACGGTTCGGATGAATTCCTTGCCTTGCTGGTCTTGGGGATGCGCCTTGCCGGCAAAAATGAGCTGTATCGGGCGATCAGGGTCGGTGAGAATTCTGTGGAGTTTGTCAGGATCATGGAAGATGAGCGTAGCTCTCTTGTAGGTGGCGAACCTCCGCGCAAATCCGATGGTCAGGGCTTCGGGATCGAGCACTTCGCTGGCTTGGAGTATCTTGTTCTTGTGGGCGCCCCTTCGCTGTAGCTGAGTACGAAGGCAGGACCTCGCGTATCCGACAAGCCGTTCTCTCAACCGTTCTTTGCTGCGCCATAGTTCTGCATCAGGAATCCTCTCGATCCGCGTCCATAGCCGTCGATCGACGGGATTGGCAACCCATGCAGGGTCGAGATAGAGATCATAAAGACGCTCCATCTCATCGGAAAGCCACGTTCTTGTATGTACGCCATTGGTGACGTGGCCGATGGGGATCTCCGATTCGGGGACGTCGGGCCAGAGTGGCGCCCACATTCCCCTCGAGACGCATCCGTGGAGCTGGCTCACGGCATTGGCGTGGGCTGAAAGACGAATCGCCAAGACGGCCATGCTGAAGCGTGCGGACTCTGAACCATTGTTCAGTTTGCCCAACGACAAGAACTCATCCATGCTGATGCCCAGCTCTTCCGCATAGCCTGTGAAATAGCGCCCAACGAGTTCCGCCGGGAACCGGTCGATCCCTGCCGGCACGGGAGTATGGGTGGTGAAGAGCGAAGATGCGGCCACGATTTCCCCCGCTTCGGCAAAACTCAGGCTCACTGTATGCATCAACGTCCTGATTCGCTCCACGGTCATGAAGGCTGAATGGCCGTCATTCATATGGCAGACAGTTGGTGTCGAATCCAAGGCTGCCAGCGCTCGCATGCCTCCTATCCCTAGGATGATCTCCTGACAGATCCTTGTGTCTTGATCTCCGCCATAGAGCTCGCCGGTAATAGCCCTGTCCTGTGAGGAATTCGCTCTCCTATTCGTATCCAGCAGATAGAGGGGAACTCTTCCCACCTGCAACTTCCAAATGCCCACTTCAACATTGCGGCCGAGGATCTCGACGATTACGGTGGCATCACGGCCGGCCTCGTCTTTCACAACCGCGATAGGCATGTTATAGAAATCATTCTCCGGATACGATTCTTGTTGCCAGCCGTCTCTGTTGATCCGCTGGTGGAAGTAGCCACGTTGGTAGAGAAGCCCCATTCCTACGAGCGGAAGCCCGAGATCACTTGCTGATTTGAGGTGGTCGCCCGCAAGAATACCGAGCCCCCCGGAGTAGAGCGGGAGGCTCTCGTGCAATCCGAACTCCGCCGAGAAATAGACGATTTTTCCCCCCGGGGCGCCCTGGTGGACCCGCTGGAACCATGTCCGGTGCTGCATATACTGCTCCAGGTCCTCCACTACTTGCCCAAGACGATGGAGGAAATGGCTATCCTTGGCCAAACGCTCAAGTCTTCGCGTGGTCAGGCTTCCCAGCATCTTGATAGGATTATGCCGACTCGCTTCCCATAGATCCGGGTCCACGGCCCGGAAGAGGTCTTGTGCTTGGGGATTCCATGTCCACCAGAGATTGTACGCCAGCTTCTCCAGCGGTTCCAGTGATTCAGGAAGTCGAGGTGTGACGGTATACGTTCTGGTGGTAATCATATTCTTCCTCGCGCCCGGCGGGTGCTCGATCTATCAAATGCAATAGGTAGCTGCATCTAAAGGCCTTGTGTGCCAAGAACTTGAAGGTTCTCCGAAACGTTAAGCTCCTGCATGACTGGTCCGGCCTGCTTGCTTCCAGAGGAAGACGCAGGGCAGACAGCATCTGTTGACGGGACGTATTTCGCAAGTCTTTCCTGAAACCTGAGCACTTAACCCAGACTTCTCACCAACTTCCGGCTGCAGCAGCCGAGATGGCACTGTCTGCTTCGTTACGCTTCTTCAGCCTCCTCGACGTATCGCAGAGGATACGCCTGCGGGGTCTTCAGTCACAAGCCTCGCAGCCAGAACCATCTCGGCGGCTTCGCTTCGAAAGCCGGTGAGAAGTCCGGGTTAGCCCGATTCCGTCTCTTGATAGGGGAATCGGGACAGGCATTGACGTTCTCGATGGGATACTATACTTCCGGGAAGCTGGAGGGCCATCCGCCGGTTGTCGGATTTTCGACGCTCCGTCGTGGCCGCCTGCGCCGCACACCGCGGACGCGATGAAACGCGTCCCTCCATCATACAAAGCAAAAGGGGGAGAAGGTTGGATGCGCGGGCTTATTGAGAAGTTGCCTCCCTTGTTGGGATTGATGTCTCCTAGAGCCCAACGCGTTATGTTCTTCATTGCGCTGATGTTTCCGCCGGTGCTCACTGTCGGTTTGCTCAGCACAGGAACCAACGTGGCTCCGTTGGCGAGGTATCTGGAGATCCCTCCGCAGAAAGAGACCGTGATCAGTCTGGATGGTCTCCCTAAGAGTATTGTCCTGGAGGGCGGGCTGTTTCCCCGAACCGAACCCAGAGGCGCAGCTCCGTGCACTCTTGTGGTCACGGTGTTTATGCCCTCGGGTTCCGAAACCAGGTACGTGCCGGCGAACCCGCCGGGGAAGCGGCGGATCGCCTTTTCTTTGGAAAGAAATCCCCGCCGGATGGTGATCTCGTGTCTCGTGCCCCCTGAAGCCCGTTCAGGTACAGTCCTCTTTGTGACGGATCTCCGTGCTGTCTGGGAACAGCCATTTGAGACATCATTCACGGCACTTTGGGGGATTCTCAGGGTGTGGGCCATCCCACGGGGGTCAAGTCCCGCTGTCGTGCTCTATCTGACTTCGCTGCTTCTCGCCGTGGGGACGTGTCTCTTTCTGGGGAGCAACCGGAAATGGCTGCTGCGCATCCGTGGGCTATCTGGAACCCCGCACGGTTTCATGGCAAGACTGGCGGCCACTCACAAGGCACGACATGCTCGGCTCCATCAAGTCGCAGCGGCACCCCCGAAAGCACATGAGAGAGATGATTCAAAGCGGTCTGCGCCGTTTTTCAGTGCTTTCCTTTGGTTGTTGCCTTCCGCTGCCGTGCTTTGTGTTTTGCCTACGAGTTTTTCGCCCTTTACACGGCTGGCAATATGCTCTGTGCCGATATGTACTTTTGCCTTACTCACGGTTCTTCTTGGCGTGATCGGTTTTTCGGTTGGCACGCGGACGCGGCTGCATTGGGCAGCCATTCTTCTTCTGTTATCGGTTGTCGGGGTACGCTTCATGGTGGCGCTGGACGCCGGCGATCGGATGCCCACGGATGTGGATGAGAAGATATACCTCGGAATTGCTGCCAATCTGTTGCAAGGCAAAGGGATGATATTGCCTGATTCCGCCTACAAACCCAAAGATGCCCCGACCAGTGATCCTGTGGTGAGGTCGTGGCTAAGAAATGAGATGTTCCTGGGTATTGCACATCGCGGAGAACGGACCGCGCTGGTCCCCCCAGGCTACTCTTTGTTACTCATGGTCATTCAACGTCTCTTTGGCTCGTCTCCTGTTGCCGTCTATCTGATCCAGGCAATCCTTGCTTCGATCTCTTGTCTCTTGCTCTTCCTGCTGGCCCGTGCCGCTGTCGGTCTGCCTGCAGCCCTTGTCGCGGTCGCCATCATCGGATTCCACTCACCGGGTGTCGCCACGGTTCGTTATGTGTTCACCGAGTCCCTCTTCATTCTTCTTATTCTCACCTCGTTTCTACTTGTGCAGCGTCGCACGCTCTTATGGATGGCACTATCTGGTTTTGTACTTGGTCTGGCAGCACTTACTCGGAGTGTCGGATTCATGCTTGTGCCGTTGTTCGTTGCCTATGCCGCCATGACGGCGAGGAATCATAGGCACAGGTGGCTCGGTCCGATCATGCTTGTGGTTTTTTGTTTGATTGTGGCGATGCCCTGGGCGTTACGAAACAAGGCAGTGGTGGGCGAGATGACTGTGGGTTGTACCTCCACAGGTACGGATCTTTTCGTCGGCAACAATGTCAGATTCAAACGAGAATCACGAGACGCACCGGCAGTTGCGTGGGGGGATTTCTCGATAATGCGGCGGAGGATCCTCAAGCTTGTGAATGCGCGACCCCAGGATGTGCGTGATATGTTTGATTTCCCCATGGAGATTCCACGGGAAGGACCGAGAAACAGAGAACTTCTGTTGAGGACGGCCATCTTTGGAATCTGCTATCCACGCGCATTCATCGAATTGACGTGGAGCAAGCTCCTTAATCTTCTTGGCATACAGGGTCAACCAGAAGTATGGGAGTTTCAAGGGCAGCTTCCCTTCCTATTCCTGCCAGTACTGCTTCCCCTCGGCATCCTTGGATTGCTCACCGACAGGAAAGGATATCCCGAGAAGCTTCTTCTTGGCGCCAGCGCGGTGGCTCTCATTGCTCCCGCGGTGCTTGCGGCGGGTTACCCCCGGTATCGGATCATGTCCGACTGGCTCTTAGCGCCCCTGGCAGGGGGAGGGTTGGTGTGGTTATTCAGCATCCTGGGGAGGATTCGGATCAGCATGGGCGAGAAAAAATGAGAAGAGAAAGAGGCTCGGTCATTACTCGGCATTCATGGGTCACCGTATTCGCTGTCGCCCTTCTTGTGCGCCTTGTCTTCGTAATACCTCTAGGTGCCGAGCTCATGAAGCCGCTCCGAGATCAGCGGCTCTATCTCAGGCTCGGGGAGTCGATTGCCGCCGGAAGAGGACTCATGTTGGGGCGGCGCACACCGGGGAAGGTGGCTCCTGAGAACCAATGGAAACAGAAGGTCCACGATTTCTGGGTGGGGCCAGATGACCCTGGCATGGGGCTGGCACCTGAAGGGCGGCCCACTGCAATCATCGAACCGTTGTATCCCCTGCTCCTTGGACTGGGTTCGCGGCTCTGGGCCGGGAATCTCCTCGTGACCAGGATTCTTCAGGCCTGCCTGGGAGCATTGAGTGCCCTGTTGTTATGCGCACTGGGACGGAAGTTGGGAGGGCGCCACACTGGGCTGATTGCCGGGCTGGGTTTCGCCTTCTATCCGCATCTGGTCTACTACAGCGGGATCATTGCCACGGAGACGCTTTTCATATTCCTGCAGCTTCTCGCTCTATGGCGGTGGGCACTATGGGTCGAGAAGCCGGATCGCACGGGTGCGCTGTTTCTTGGTGTGGCCAGCGGTGGGGCATTTCTTACCAGAGCTTCGATGCTGCCCCTGGGGGTGGTCCTTCTCTGCCTCGCGGTGTGGCGTCAGAGATCAACGTTAAGAACGGTGCCCGCAGTGGTCTTGGGGTTCGCTTTGATCACCGCGCCATGGGTGATACGAAACGGGCATTCCATGGGGGAGTATCGGCTGCTCCCTACCAAGGGAGGTCTCAATCTCTGGATGCAGAACCATCCGGACCTGCAACAGCTGCAGCTTGAGCGGATCGGCACGCCGATTCCGAGAGACATCATGGAGACGATCCGTTGTCGCGAATTGGAGCAGTTCCCCGCCTTTCCCGACTCGGTCCGGGAAGTCCAGCGCGATCGGATTCTCACCACACGTGCCCTCCGGTACATCTCGTGCAACTCCAAGTACTTCCTGTATATGTGCTGGCTCAGATGCAGGTGGTATTTCCGATTCGCGGGTTCGTCGGTGCGAGGGGGATTGGTGGATTTCCTTGGATCGGTGAGCTTTGGGTTGCTGCTTGTGTTCGGCACAATAGGCATATGGAGGGGGAGGAGGGAGTCGATGATTCTGATGGCCGGCCTTGTCTATCTCATGAACCTCGTCTCGCACACGCTGTTTCATGGGGGCATCAGATACAGGATTCCGGCGGACTCCGTCTTCTTGCTGCCGGCAGCCCTTGCTTTGGGCACGATGCTTGAGAGAGTAGCGACAAGATGTCGATGGAAGACACGTTAGCCTACATCTATCGTCCGGGAAAGATCTATCTCAACCTCACTAATGCATGCACGAACACATGCTCTTTCTGTGCGCGAACGTTTGGCATCTTCACGCTTGGTCCTTTCGATCTTTCTCTTTCGTCGGTGCATGATCCCGAAGAGTACATTGCAGCCCTGGAGGGATGCATGACACGAGAAGGCGCCCCACAGGAGGTGGTATTCTGCGGCTACGGAGAACCAACCCTTCGGTTCGAAACGCTCCTCAGGATCGCCGCATGGTCCAAGGGTCGGGGTTTGACCGTTCGCCTCAATACCAACGGACAAGCCATACTTATCAATGGCGGGGATGCTCTGGCGCGTTTGGCTCAGCACGTGGATCGTGTGAATGTCTCGGTTAATGCTCCTGATGAGGAGAGCTACCAAAGGATCTGTTGCCCGCGGATGGGTGAAGCCACCTGGCGGGGTGTGATGGGTTTCTTGCGGCTCGCCAAGGTTCGGATCGGTGATGTGTGGGCCTCCGCAGTCGGGCGGGCTCTCAGCCCGGAAGAGCTTTCCGCGCTCAGAGAGCTCATGAGATTGCTGGGCATTCCGCTCCACGTGAGATGAAGCTTTAGTTTCATTCATATAAATCGGTTTAACCATGGAGGAAAGTAGGCGAGAATGACCACAATTCTCCCTTATTTACTGCTTATCCTCCTTGTGCCTTCTCAAGATAGAGAGGGGGGCGTGGCTCTTGTCCTGTCCGGAGGAGGAGCGAGGGGGTTGGCTCACGTGGGTGTCCTGCTCGCGTTGGAGGAGGAGGGGGTCAAGGTTGAGGCCATTGCGGGCACGAGCATGGGGGCTCTCGTAGGGGGGCTCTATGCCTGCGGCTACAGTGCCGCGATGCTGGACAGCATTGTCAAGAGCCTGGACTGGGATTTCCTTTTCTCATCGGGGCAGAAGCGCGAGCTCACGGTCCTTCCCCAGAGGTTGGCGAGGTCGCATGACCTGATTACACTGAGCCTTCGGGGACTGACGCCGGTCTTGCCTCAGAGCGCTCTTTCGACACAGAGGATCAGTTCACTCCTTGCATCCATGACAGGGCCGGTTCAAATCGAGAGAGGGCAGAGTTTCGATTCCCTGGCCACACCTTTGCGTGTGGTATCCTTCGATCTGAGAACAAAGAATCGCGTGGTGCACCAGGGCGGTGATCTGAGCCGAGCCTTGTTGAGTTCTATGGCGATACCATCGGTATTTCCCGCAGTGAGAATCGGGCATTCCCTCCTGGTCGACGGCGGCATTGCCAACAACCTTCCCATAGAGGTGGCAGTAGAAACGTGGGACTACCCGATCATTGCCGTGGACACATCGAGCGATTCCATCGAGATACCAGAGAACCCCACGCTGCTCCAGGTGGGACAGCTCACTTTTGATGCCCTCACCTCAAGATTGAACGAGCAGTACAAGGCATCACCGGATTTCTATATCAGGCCCGATCTCAATGAAGCGACCATTTGGAGCTTCGACATGGTAGACAGTCTTGTGCAATGGGGTTACGTCGCCACGAAGTCTTTCCTCGCCGGTCATCCCGAAATCCATGGTGACAAGGGAGATCGACCGTGCTTTCGCGAGCCAGTTCTCACCATTCAGAATATCCAATTGGGAGGGTTGACGCGACATCATCCCACTGCGGTTCTGCCGTGGCTGATTATTCATCGTGGGGACCAGGTGACCCCGTCACTGCTCAGGGATGTCACCGAGAATGTGTATGCTTCGGGTCTTTTTCGCAGGGTGGACACACGCCTGTACTCCGCTCCTGGTTCCGGGAAAGTGAATATCGTATTCGAAATGGAAGAGCGGGATCCTGGATCACTTGGGTTTGGCTTGACCTATCATAGTGGTTTTGGGCTCGACGGGCGTTTGACCTTGGAGCATTTGAACTTTCTCAACAGGGGACGAACATTTCTCCTCAGCGTTGGTGGTGGTGATGGGTACGCGTTCAGCGAAGCATTGGTACTGGATCTTACCGCAGGGACCAAGCGGTTCAAGCAATTGGCCATCACCTATTGGCAGATGAAAGCGAATCGTTATGACGAGGAAGGCAACACGCACGAGAATGTAGAGACCAAGCTACTGGTTGACATGACAAGAGGGATATCACTTGGGTGGGGTGGGCTTGTGGAGATTGGCGCCGGTGGTGTTCTCCATCGCTGGGGAGCTGAGAAGGTGGACAATTTTGTCAGGTTTTTCGTGAGAGGCCTGGTTGAAACAGTCGATGACCCTGTAGACCCTGAAGACGGCTATCGAGCTTCTACCGAAGCAGCCATCAACGCCCCCTTCTGTGGCAGACACCATATTCTTCTATGCTTTGAGGGGGACGCTGCTCGGTGTGTTCCGTGGGGAGGAAGACTCTTGGTCAGCGGCTGGGGGCAGATTGTTTCCGGCAGTACAAAGATGTGGCAGTATGCGCGGTTCTCTGCCGATAAGACCATACCGGGAGTGGGTTGGTACTCTCTCCCCGCACGGCAACGTATCGCCACGAGGTTTCGGCTCACAAGAGAGCTCAAAGGACCCTTCTTTCTGTCATTGGAGGCAGGAGGAACGTGGGACTGGGAACACGCGTTGAAACCAAGTGATGGAAGGAGAACATGTGGGGGTGGTATTTCTCTCGGTGTGGGAACTCCCGCTGGTCCGGCGGTCATCGCGGTCGGGCGTTCTTCTGAGCCTGAGACAAGGTGGACCGTTTCCATGGGCTCGCCCGCCACGTTTGGACCGGGGCGTTGAAACTAGCCCAATCACTTCACGAGCAGCATCTTCTTTGACGCTACAAGGCTTTCCCCAACTTGCAGCTCGTAGAAATAGACACCGCTGGGAAGGTCTCTCGCCTCAAAAACCACAGAATATGTCCCCGACTCCTGGAAATTGCTCACAATGGTCTGAATCTCCCTTCCGAGCATATCGTAAACCTTCAGCGATACCTCAGACGATTTCGGAACATCATAAGTAATGGTGGCGGTGGGATTGAATGGATTTGGGTAATTCTGATGGAGAACACCAGTCGTTGGCGAATCGCTCGAAGGCTTTGTCACCACACCCACAGGAATGCTCAACGCCTCGTTTATCAGCCGCGTATGACTGTAGATGGTTGGGTCATCCTCAGGGAGATTGATCGGAATCTCGTTGGGGCCGTATCCGGTTGTGTATACAGGGAATACCCAGCTTTGGAAAATACTATGGTTATACTCTAGATTCGCATCATTAACAAAGTTGAGCCAATCCATCGTCCGTCCGTAATAAGTGCTATCGACGTATTCCTCTTCTTCCCAGATCTGGCTACCCCAATAGATGTCGGTGAAGATGATGCCGAGTGCTACGCCGTGCGCTTCAAGGAACAACTTCAGTTCCGTCAGATCAGCGACCACATCGATGTCCAATCCGAGTTGGATATACTGATCAACTCGGGGACCATTGACATCTATATGTAGGAACGGAAGTGAAACGCCTCTTGCCTCCAGGGCGAAGATCCACTCCTTGAACTGATCAACTCCCACTTCCGGATAGAGCTCGATATGTCCAATGGGAATCGACGGATACCATTGCTGCATCTGGCGAATATAGGCGGCCACTTCATCAGCCAAACCGCCAAGCGAATCAACGAGACAGGGCCTCGGGTCTGTCTGTCCGGTGTAGATGTAGTAGTATTCAGGGTACCATTGCCTTATAGGCTCATCCATCGCCAGGTAACGAACCGTCCCCCCATTCGATTGTATGTTCTGAATGACATTTACGGATCCATCGAGCGACAGGGAGAATACATATTCGTGTGTTGAGCATTCGATCGGATCTACGGACATGATGGAACCGGCGAAAAACGACTCGACAGCGATGTCAATACCCCACTGTCCCAGCTTGGAGAATGCCTGGACATCCACCAGGTGCTCAAGGTCGTTATCTCCGCAGTTCGCCTGGTTCGGACTCTCGGCGCAGCTCCAGCCTCCGGAACCCACCTAGATCGTATAGAACTTGAACACATCGACCTGCGATCTGGCGGTGGGCCATTGTTCCGGATTGTTGAACAGGTCTAACATGTCCACGCTGCCGACGTTCGGAGTGAACCAGATCTGATTCTGACGTGGCGGAGACTGCGCGGGAAGCTCCTCTGCCGGTAGGATGGCCATCAAAAGAATCGTCACACATCCGATTACGAACTTCATCCAAGACCTTCCTTCTGGTTGGCGATTCTCACGAACACAACCGCGATGTTCAGATTTGCCATCCGCCGTGCGCAGTCGGGTTAGGGTGGCTCAACTTGTTTCTTCAGGTCGCTGGAGAGCAGCTCCCAAAGCTGCGGATGCGCCTCCACGAGTCGGGCGATGTCGGCGAGATCCTTGATCCGTTTGCTCTGCCTCCGTCTCGGGTCGGACCATGCCTTGATCTTGCCACTGAGCGTGTCTTCCAGCGAAGCCACTCGCAGGAGAATGCCGTGAACATCAGCAGCAACCGATCGGGAAGGAAAGTCTCGGTAGAAATCCTCTGTACGGAGTTGGATACTGACTACAGATCGTCCTGTGAAGTTGATGGACCACTCGAATCTCTCGGAGTGGAAACCCGCCTCTTCCAGCAACGAAACAGTGCGCTCGATGGCGTCCGAGGAAACGACAAAGTCAACATCCTGAGTAACCATCGGTTCTTTCGCCCAATGGTTTACCGCAATGCCGCGAATGGCACACCACGCAACGTCTGATCTCTCGAGGACGTCAACGAGTCTCATGACATCGTCCGTGCCACCAGACGTCTGCCAGTCATAGAATTGTTTCGCAGTCATGGAAGCACACTACCGAAAAGGTTAGAAATGACAACCTCTCTTGACCGAACGGAGATTCTGGAACGATTCGATCCATAGCTATCCACATTCATAAACCCAAAATGACGAGAAAGCAACAAGTTCCTGAGAGGATCAACCCGGACTTCTCACCGGATTTCAAGGCGCAACACGGTGTGTTATGATCTAAGACATAGGATATTTGACATGAATACCCACATGAGATATCTTCCAGACATATGCAGAAATGATGGCAAGGAGGAGTATCATGAGAACAATCTCTCTCAAGCTTCCTGAGGATATGATGCAGCTAGCTGGGCAATTCGCCGAAAGCCTTCACGTTTCCAGGGCGGAGTATATCCGCAGCGCCATTGAGCGAATGAACCATGAAATCCGTGCTTCTCTACGCGCTCAGCGGCTCGCCGAGGCATCGAAGAAGGTTCGGGAAGAGAGCATGCGCGTCAACGCGGAGTTCGCTGCGATCGAGGAAGATCCCGATGTATAGACGAGGAGAGATCTGGCTCGCGGATCTCAATCCGAGACAGGGCACGGAACCCGGCAAGACACGCCCGGTGCTCCTCATACAGGCCCAAGCATTGCTTGATGCAGATCATCCTTCGACGATCATTATCCCATTGACCACGAATCTGGTGGAGGATGCAGAGCCACTGCGCATCCGGGTGCCGGCACGTCCCGGCCTGCCGCATGATTCCGACCTGCTCATGGATCAGCTCAGAGCAATTGACAACCGCCGCCTTGTGAAAGGGCCGTTGACTCAACTCGACCAGACATTGATGGATGTCGTGGATGAAGCCATCAGCGCTGTCCTTGACCTCGTTGACTTGTCGGACTGAGCACTCAATCGAGTGCGTATCCTCCATTCGCAACCATTGATGGGCAGTCTTGTCACTGCATCCCTGCCGGAGATCATTTCAGGATGGGGACAGGCCAGGTCGCACCCCGATTCCCCCGCGCGAAAAAAACAGCGGGAGCGGATAGGAGATGGGAACGACACCTCGAAAACTGACACCGATCGGCAATGGAGGAGTATTGCCAGAATCGGAGCTCAAACTTTTCCCTTGACTTTTTCCCGGTGCCTTGAGCCTGCTCACACACTTTTTTGCTGAAGAATCCAAGCAATAGAAACTGAGTGTCTTGTATCTTCCGACAAGCTTCAGAAAACAAGACACACTGTTTCCTGTTCGAAAGGTAGCTCCCTGCGGGAGCATTCTTCTTTTATTCAGCCCAGGAGACTGAGTTCAAGCTCTGTCTTAAGTTTCTCCCATCTCGGAAGCTTTGATGCTAGCAGATCATAGAACGCACGGCAGTGCTTCTTGTGTGTCACATGGCACAGCTCGTGGATAATGACGTAATCAATATGCCGTGTCGAAGCTTTGATCAGTTCCTGATTGAGAACC
>JAUXFG010000180.1 GCA_030620115.1 Candidatus Fermentibacterota bacterium | reverse complement strand
CTCCACTTCAGTCACGGGAAGGGATAGCTTGTCAGCGATCTCTTGGATCGTTGGTTCACGACCGAACTGCTGGCCCAACTCATCCGATTGCTTGCCGATCTTATGAAGCTCCCCGGCGCGATTCACGGGAAGCCTCACGATCCTGCCGTGCTCCGCTAGAGACTGGAGGATCGACTGTCGGATCCACCACACCGCGTAGGAGATGAACTTGTAGCCTTTGCTCTCATCGAATCTGAGCGCGGCTTTGATCAATCCAAGGTTTCCCTCATTGATGAGATCAGCCAGGGAAAGACCACGTCTTCGGTACTGCTTCGCCACGCTTACGACAAAACGGAGATTCGCCTTCATGAGCTGGTGGAGGGCTTCCTCGTCCCCCTGCTTTATCCGCTTCGCCAGCTCCATCTCCTGCTCTTGAGTGATGAGATCCATTGTGCTGATCTCTTTGAGATAGAGATCCAGGCAACGATCATCCGCATCCCGATTGGACGAGCCCTTGGCCACGAGAAGTCTCCTCCTCTGTTGCTGACGCCATTGCCAATTGATTCCCAGACAAGATTAGGCGTCTCCGCAAGTCGTATCGAAGCGATAGGATGCGGAGGGGGCCGCATGGAATATTATCCAGTCCCTTTCCTTCGCGATTCCACCACTCCAATTGTCAGTTGAAGCGACGCCAATTTGCCTGCGCCCCAGTCGGTGTGCAAGGCTCCTCTGCAGTCCTAGCCCGCGTCTCTCACCAGCTTTCGTCAGGAAGCTGCCCTGCAGAGACGCGGAGTGTATGCTTGCCCAGCACTCGGCGGGGTATCGAGAGATCCGAAGAAGCCGGCCGGCGCCTCTTGACGCGCTTCCGAATTCGTCTTTCATACTCGCTGTGCGCAGGAAAATCGCCCTTCTCTACAGATATCACAGATATGGGAGAGTGCTATGGCTCACTACTCAAGTCAGTTCCCCGATCCGGTCTGTCTGGTCACCGTGGAAGGGGATGAGAAATCAAATGTCATGTCGGTGGGATGGGCCTCCCCCGTGTCATCAAAACCACCGATTCTCATGGTCAGCATTGCACCGGCACGATTCACGCATGATCTCATTATCAGAGCCGGAGAGTTTGGCGTGTCCATTCTCGCGGATGACCAGAAAGAGCTCTCAACCCTAGGAGGAACCCTGACGGGCCGGAAAATCGATAAGCTTGCGCGCCCGGAATTCGAGATGGCGCCCTCCGAAATTATCGGCGCTCCCCTGATTAGGGGAGCACGGGCTGGCTTTGAGTGCAGATTGCTATCGCACTATTCTGTTGGTGACCATAGCATATTCTGCGGGGAAATCCTGCGATCAACGGTGGATGAGACAAAGTCTCCTCTGGTGCTCTTCAACAGCGACTACTACAGCCTGGGAGAAAAGAGGGGGCGATATCCTTAGCAAAGCAGACCCCGCCAGAGGCCGGGCTGTCAATTTGCAGACTTGCGAGGAATAGAACATCCAACGTCGAACATCCAACATCCAACATCCAACGTCGAAGGAAGCGGCCGCCGCTCTGGGGGTACAAATACCCAATAGATCCAAACCCTGAAAGGGCGTGACAGCCCCTCACTATCCTATTGTCCTTTCTATGTCTCGCCCCGTCAGGGCTGAGGGCATCTTGTTTCCGTGCCCCAGGGTTACGCCATAGCGGGCTTCCCCTGGGCTGGTATGTCAAGCCCCTTCGGGGCACAATGGCAGCTCATTCCCAGAACATCAAAGCGTTGGGTTTCGTTTCAAATTGCCCCCGGTCTTATGTGTGTCCTGCTGTCGGCTTCTATGAAATGGGGAGAAGGTCGGATGCCCGGATCTATTGAGAAGTTACGATGCTTCCTGATCGCCGAGAAGCCGGGGCGTCACAAAGATGACCAGCTCGCCCCGCGATATCTCCTCTACCTCGTACCTGAACAGGGCGCCGATCAGTGGAATGCTCCGCAGGAGCGGCACGCCTCGCGACGTCTTCTTCCTTCCTTCCCGGATCAATCCTCCAATGACCACGGTCTTCCCCACGGGAACCGTCACATGAACTTTGGCATTTGTCGTCTCAACGATGGGCAGCCGGGTATCGATGGCGTCGACGTATCCCGTGACTGAGCTGATCTCCGGTTTGATCTCCAGGGTGATGTTTCCGTCCCCATGATAGTACGGCCGCAGCCAGAGCTTGAGGCCTACGTCGAGGTAGACAACGCGCTGATACCGTGTCACACCGCCATTGACGTCTTCTCTCGAATCGATAGTGGCATAGGGGACACGGCTCCCCACAACCAGCTCTGCTTCCGTCCCCGACAACGCGGTCAACGTGGGCCGAGAGAGAAGCTCCACTTCCCCGAACGATTCCAACATGCTGAATAGGACTTCATAATCGTCATCAGCAACGTCGCCGATATGGACATCCACCCCAGGACCTGTGACGTTATCCATGGGGAATGCCGCATGCACGCTTAGTCCATCCAGCCTATCCGCGAGAAGTTGCCAGTCGATTCCCGTAGACACCTCCCGAGTCAAAGATACCTGAAGGATCTTTGCCTCGATCTCTATCGTCGTCCCCGGGGTGTCGATTCCCGAGAGCAGATGCATGGTCTCCACAACACCGTGCGGTGTGTCTTCCAGCATAAGACCGGATCGTCCTACCGGGGTCAGATTGCTGCCAAGACGACGGGATTCCAGCCGGCTCAGGAGCGTTGAGATGGAATCGGAGGAGAGGTAGCGCAATTCCATAAAGGCGGGTTCGGAGGGTGGCGGCCTGTCCAATGCTTGTAGGATCTCTTCTGCCTGTCTGAGTCGCCAACCGCGGTCACGGAGAACGACCCGCCCCCCAACGCCATGGGCAATCGCCGTACCGGAAGGCCCAAGCATAGCCTTGATTTTGGTTATCGCCTCTTCCGGACTGAGCCAGGAAAGCTGAATCGTCTTCGTCTCTTGCGGTGTATCCGCCGTGGCGATGATTCTCGCCATCTCCTCCACCACATCGGCTCTGTCCACCACAGAAATCGTATTGCTCTCGGGCTCAACCACCAGCTTCCCGCCGGGGCTCACCATTCCCCCGAGAGTCTGCCCAAGAAGTGCCGCCGTGACATGCCTGAGCGAGAATGTCCTGCGCTTCATCCATGCACCGTACTGATTCCCTGTTCGCCGTTCGTATTCCTCACGGGTGATGAATCTGTATATGCCCGCATCCTGATAGACCGCCCAGCCTCCCGCAGATGCCAGCGCCTCCAGGGCCCTGGCGGCCTCCACCTCACCAAGGAAAAGGGTAACCTTGCCCCTGACCCCCGGCCCTACGACTACATCGATATTGGCCTGTGCAGAAAGCTGTTGCAGCACGTCTCCGATGTCGCTGTTGCGCGCATCGAGACTTATGCCGCTGGAAGGGGAAACAAGCAGGGCGCCAAGCAACAACACTGCAGTCCTACAAACCGACACGCAAAACCTCA
This sequence comes from Candidatus Fermentibacterota bacterium, assembly GCA_030620115.1. Lineage (GTDB taxonomy): Bacteria > JAFGKV01 > JAFGKV01 > JAFGKV01 > JAFGKV01 > JAUXFG01. The sequence goes on along the minus strand of JAUXFG010000180.1, from coordinate 3,706 downwards.
TCTCTATGTCTCAACACAATGATACCTCGTCCGATTGACTCGACCACCGCACCTTCGAGACTGTCACCGAGTCCCACGTGCAGTACGGAACCTGCGACCTGAACCGTGGCTCGAGGAGTGGAACCGAGGAATGTCGACTCAAGGGAAATTGAGGAAATCCGGAGACTGCGCAACCCAAAGAGCTCCGAAAGGGGTTCCTGGTGCACTCCTCTCCCCTGGCCCACATGGGGTTCCCCCTCCAAATGTTGCACCACATCGACACATGGCGACTTGGGATCCAAGTAGCTGCGGATGCCATCTCCCACAAGCAGAACCGCCAGAACAAGAAGAGCAGCCTTGACCACGCCCTCCCAGGAAGGGAATCGGTACGTCCCCCAAGGGAGACGAGCCCAGAAGCCCATCCTACTGGGCATTGGCGGGCTCTACTAGTTCCAGGTATCCTTCCACCCGTGCTCCGATCCGTCGGAGATTGAACGCCACAAGCTCCGCGCCTCCTGCTTCACGAAGCGCCACCAGCATGTTCCACACGCCGCTCGCAGATCCTCCGTATGTCACATGGGAAGCGCCATCTACCCGTGCGACTGAGAAAGCGCTCAATCCCCGCTCGGAATCTGCAAGCTCGTCAAGAATGTCGGGCAGTTTGCCTGTTTCCTGCAGCGGCGTCCGCCTCATCCTCTCTATCTGGGCCGCGCGGATTCGGTTCTCCGCGCGCAATTCATCCAGCCGTGTCAGGCGTTTGTCCAGCACCATATCCAATCGGCCGACACAAGCCACCAGAACCGCAAGAATGGCAAGAGAGAACAGAATCCGTTCCCTTCCGCTTAATCGACGCATGGGAGTGCAACCTCCGCACGAAATACAAGACGGCCTTCCTCTTTCGTCACTGCCAGCCCACTCCTTCGTGGAGAGAGCCGATCAAGAAACTCCCGCGCATCCGATGCCGACTGCGCCCTCCCACGGATCACCATGCCTTGGTGGGGCAAGAAGTCCAACTGTGTCCCGGTTATGCCCGATGCTGAACCATGAATGGCAGCAGAATTCAGAAAAACAATAAGATCTGAAATATGACAACCCGTTCGATTTTTCGACAACTCATGCTGCAGCCTCTTGGCTCGAACCGCTTCAGCGGCGAGCTCTCGATCGAGTCCCGCACTCCTTAGTCCAAACCAGAGAATCGCCGCCACGATTGCCAAGAGTCCGATAATGGCGCGGGATCTCAGAACTCGGGGTGATGGAATCGTTGCCCAACCAGGTGGGAGGGTTCCCCCCAAGGTAAGAAGCAACCCACCTCTTGCGGAAAACTCGGCCGCCTCTTGGGAGGAGCTTGCCGGAGTATCGCCGTGTTCCCATGGCGACCACGCTTCTTCTCCTCGAGTAATCCGCCCGGTCTGCCACGCAATCATTTCACCGCGCATTGCCTTCCGGATTGCGACCAGAGCACCCATCCACACGGGGAAAACAAGACAGCCGCCAAACCCAGCCGCGGATGCTTCGTCCCATATCTCGCGCAGCGCAGAGACCCGCATGGCAGCAGTCTCGCTCTGCCGGAGGCCGTCCTTCTCCACGGCCCGGGACCAGAAGACCAGCTCCTCTCCTGCGGGGAATGCCTTTTCCTGGCCGGATCCAACCCTGAGAAGCACCTGCTCTCGCTCCACACCAACCGCCAACATGCTCCTCTTCTGTCCGCGTATTCCCGCGGTGACGAGCATATCCTGCAACGACTCACCGGGTACATGGCGAGCTTTCTCCAGTCTCCAACCCAGTATGGTCTTTCGGCAGCTCTGCACACACCACCCACCATGGTGTTTCACCACACAGAGCACCCTATGCATCATCATGAGATATGGCTCTCTCGAAGGAGATCATCCGGATCGAGCCCTTTGCCGGCTCTCGCCTGAGCACCCCCTTGAAGCATATTCCGGCCATGTCGCAGCATACTGCGAACAGCTCGCTTCTCAGCCGGAGAAAACCTTGCGATTCCAGCTGGCTGAGCAACTGGCGCTCTCGTGGCGATAACCCGGCAACCGAGAGAAGCTCGGCAGGATCGGTCAGGCTCCTGCGACTCCGCGCAACAAGAGCTTTGCTCGCTGCGGTGGATATCCCCAACGCCTGCCAGCAGTCTTCATCCGCGGTCAATACATTGATCCACTGTGATTCCCCATTGGGCTCGCACATGCCCTCAACACTAAACGTTTTGTGACGCGACATCGACAATCCTTTGTCGATATGCAGATCCCGGAACATCACACTTTTGCTCCGCCGGCCGGCTGAGGCTCCCATTTCGGCGTTGGATGTTCGATGTTCGATGTTCGATGTTCCTTCTTCCGAGCGAAGTCTCGGAAGAAGCGTAGGCGCTTTCCTCCGTATCATCGCCAAGAGCTTCGGTGGCGGATCACGCTCCATATCGGTCACCGCCACGTGGGCATCGGAAGGCCAGCATCCCTGGTAGGCCTGGTCTGATGGAAGTGTGAGACAAGCCCAGCTATCATTCCGCGAATCCCGTCTACGATCGGGATCAAAGGAGAGCTCTCTCGCCGCCAGCTCCATGAGGGAACGAGCCTCCAGCTCGGCGATAGTTCTCTGCTCAGCTCGGCGCACAGCCACCAGCGCGAGACGCATATCCAGCGCGGTATCCATTGCCAAGCCCACAATCAGGGAACCAACAAGAAGGATGATAAGGCCCATCATGGCGGCCATCGCCTCGTCTGTGGAAGCCCTCCAATCAGCCATGCAGGCTGGTCGGGCCGCAGTCTGACCAGAAGAAGATCCTCCATCTTGAATCTAACCACAGTGATCTTGGAAGTCTCCTCCGTGGATACGTTGGCAAGAGGCGTTCGATCCAGGACAACCTGCTCATCAATCCGCGGAATCTCGTCACGGCGAGACGCCGCCATTGTGCTCCGGAGGCGACCCAGAAACCATACCTCCCGGCGCAACGAAATAGACATCTCCTTCGATCGTCTGCGAACCTCCCCCGCACCCCGAAGGCCTCCCACCACTACGGGAGAGATCACCACCAAGAGAGCCAGCGCAAGGAGCAGTTCGAGCGCGACTTGCCCCCCGCGATAGCTGTTCGGAGGCAGCGTCACACGTACTCTCCAGGCACATGAGGCCAAGGAATCATTCTGCATCGACAATTCCCTCGCGTACGCCCCCGCCGGGCCAGACAAGACGCGAAAGACGGACTACATTCCCCTCCCCCCCTCCATCCTGCCACCAGGTACGCGCATAGACCGCATATTCTCCGCGAGGCAGTTGCTCCACCATCGCATGCGCCCTGATGACTCGGCTTCCGATTACCCAGCTGGTGTCTACCGCGCTGCCAGTGGCACATGCATGTTCGAGTACCGTCCGACACGCCAAGAGCTCTATCCATCGAGTTTCAGCACGCTCTCCCGCCGTACGTGCTCCGGAAAAAGCCCTACCCGCCGCGACGATCACCACTGAGCACAAGACCACCGCGAGCAAAACCTCGATAAGGAAAAACCCCTGCCTATCCTGCATCAGGAAAAGCCACTGCACGCACCACGAGGGTGTCAGCACCACGCACAAGGCGCACAGGTTTGTTGTGGGGTGGTGCATCAGGAAGAAACTCCCAACGAACGTCTCCAAGAAGTCGATACCCATGCGGAAAAGGAATGGTAGAATTCCCTTCAATCCACGTAGCGTCTCCTTGCGATCTATCGAACATGATATGCATGGTCTT
>JAUXFG010000206.1 GCA_030620115.1 Candidatus Fermentibacterota bacterium | reverse complement strand
GAGTAATTCAGGAGGAGCACCCCACCCAAGCCTGCGAGGCCGGCCAAACCGGCCAAGAAGAGCGGTCGCGATCGTTGTCCATTCACGTTCATCGGAAGAAGCGAAACCACCACCATCATGATCGAGAGGATTGCACCTTCCGGTCGACACCAGCTGGCAAGAAAAAGCAGGGCGCCGCAAGCCGCGGGCTGTTCACGGAGCGCCATGTCAAAGGCTCCGAGGCTCAGAACCATGAAGATCCCGATGTCGGATTGTCCCAAAGCGCTGAAGATTGTCTGGCCGCTGAGAACGCAAAGCCATCCGGCGAGAAACAGCGAGTCGGGCGCCATCCGTCGTACAACGTCCAAATAGAGAAGGAGAAACAACAGATAGAAGAAAGCGTTGAGGAAGAAACCCGCGGTGGGAAGCGCCTCATCCTTGGCGCCGGCCCAATAGAGAATCGCCAGGAGGGCCGGATAGAGATGGCTTGTGCTGCCCGTTGTCGGCTCGTCGGAAGCCATGAACCGATAGGGATGGCCCTCTGCAATGGCGCGGGCGTACTGCTGATAGATAAGGGTATCTGGCTGGGGTGGAGTCACACGCCACTTGGCATCATAGTATCGGGCTATGGAGGAGAACAGAGAGCAGAGCGCAAGACCCGTGCAGAGAATAACAACGGCAAATCTCTTGGGGGACATCGGCCTTGATTTCATACTCGCTCCGAGCATGGGCCTGCCCCATCCGGACGGAATGGATGGGGCAAGCCCGTGTGCAGTGTTATTGCTCGTACTGCTTTGGCTCTTCTTGACCCAAGAGCACCCTTGCCGCGGCGTCTCTTAGTGCGCCCATCTCGTCGCCGCCCGGGAATACCAGGATGGGCGCAATCCAGGAAACATGCTCCCTGATCTCAGACAAAAGGAACTCGTCCTTTACGATGCCGCCGGTCAGCACAATCCCATCCACCGTGCCGTGGAATACGGCCAGAAGTGAGCAGATCTCTTTGGATATGTGATAGGCCATGGCCCGGAGACAGAGTCTGGCATATGCAGGTGTGACGCCTGGAAGCAAAGATGCCTGGGCTTCAGAAGAAAGCTCCTCGCCCGTGATGAATTTCTCGATGGTGATGAGATCGGAAGTGCCCAGATAGGCGACTAGACCGCCACGTCCCTTGATCTTGAGCTTCATCTCCAGCGGCGAGAACTTCCCCGAAGAGGTAAGGCGGACGAGCCCTCCGGCCGGGACCCCTCCCGAACGCTGAGGAGTGAATGGCCCATCGCCATCCAGGCCGTTGTTGACATCCACCACCCAGCCGTTTTTGTGGGCGCCGATGGTGATACCTCCCCCTCCGTGCATTACGATGAGGGCGCATTCCTCATATTCCTTCCCCAGCTTCTTCGCGGCGAGGCGGGCGACGCGTTTCTGATTGAGCGCATGAAAAATGGAGATGCGAGGGTTATCCGGCATTCCGGAGAACCGGGCAATCTCATCCATCTCGTCCACCACCACCGGATCCGCAATGAAGGCGGGAATCCCTAACTGAGAAGCGATGGCGTGGGCGATGATGCCGCCAAGGTTGGACGGATGATCGCCGTAGTGCCCGCCCTGGAGGTCTTCGAGAATGGCATCATTTATTGCATATGTGCCGCTGGGAATGGGCTTGAGCAGGCCGCCGCGCCCAATGACAGCATCCAACTGTTCTATGTCGATCCCTGCTTCTGCCAAAGTCTCGAATACCAGGGATGATCTGAACTCGAATTGCGCAGTAACCCCTACCGCCTCATATGGCTCCAGGTCTTTCGGGGAGTAACGAGCGGTCTTGTGGAAGATCTCATTATGACCCTCGAAGCAGCTGATCTCATCGCTTGTGGAACCTGGATTGATAACAAGAATCTTTAGCTTTTTTTCCATTTCCCTGCTCCTGGGAAGTCATGGGCCTTGGAGAGTACCACGAAATATGTCATCGAAGGTTAATAGATAGCATACAATGAGGAGTTCGGCAAGGAATGGCTCAGCTCCCGGATGCCATGTCCAGGATTTCCACGACATCCCTGACGCGGATTCCGTCCATCTTGAGATCACTCACGCCGTCCTCGAGCATCCGCAGACAGTAGGGGCATGAGGTAGCAATCACCCCTGCATTGGTGCTCGCCAACTGTTTGACTCTTTCATGGTTGATCCGAGGCTCTTTCTCCTCCATCCAGAACCTTCCTCCCCCGGCGCCACAACAGAAGCCGCGTTCCCGTGATTCCTTGTGCTCCACGAGATCGAGGCCCTCAATGCTCCGTACGATTTCCCGAGGCGGGGCGTAGACATTGTTGACTCTGCCCATGTAGCACGAATCATGAATCACCACGCGGTCTTCAAGATCTCTCGGCAATGCCATTCCTTCGCGGCGAATCAGGTCCTGAATAAGCTGGGAATGATGTACCACCTCGTAATGCCCGCCGAAGTCAGGATATTCATTCTTGAATGTATTATAGCAGTGTGGGCACAGCACCAGGATTTTTTTCACGCCAAGTTCGGCGAATAATTCACAGTTCGTCTCGATCAATGTCTGACCCAATGCTTCCTCGCCCAAGCGGCGTGGGGTCTCTCCGCAGCATTGCTCGTTCTCGCCGAGTATGCCGTATGAGATGCCATATGTCTTCAGAAACCTGATCAAGCTTCTGCTCACCTTCTGTGCCCGATCGTCAAAGGAGGCGGCACAGCCAAGGAAAAGGAGGAACTCCGCATCCCGGCTCTTTTCGAACAGGGGTACCTCGAGATCCTCCGCCCATTCCATACGCTTGCTTGCTCCCAGGCCCCACGGGTTGGCATTTGTTTCCATCCCCCGAAAGATCCTCTTCAGCTCGGATGGGAACTTGGCCTTCATGAGCACCTCGCTGCGGCGCATCGAATTGATTCGTTGTACATAGGCGATGTTTACGGGACATGCCTGCTCGCAAGCCTGACATGTGGTACATGCCCAGATCTCTTCCGGCTTGACCACATCCCCCACCAGCTCCTTTTCCGGTTCCTCTTCCTTGTTTCCGGAGAGCAGTCTTACCGCTTCTTCATCCAACAGAAAATGCTTCTGAGAGGAGGTAATCTCACGTGGCGCCAGCTCTTTTCCAGTGCGCTGGGCTGGGCACACGTCATTGCACCGGCCACATTCCGTACATGTATACAGATCCAGCACCTCTTTCCAGGTCAGGTGCTCGATCTGTGACGTCCCGTATACTTCGATAGACTCGTCTTCGAGGTCCAGCTTGGTCAGCCTTCCGCTCCGGTGCAGCGGCCTGAGATAGACGTTGAATATCGACGTAATGATGTGCATGTGCTTGCCCATGGGCAGATAGACAAGGAATACGAGGATTCCCAGGCAGTGGAATAGGAAACCGATATGCCCCACGACTGCCGGTGGACCGCCGGTTGTGCCCGTTTCGGGAGCAAACCACGCCCCCAACATGGATCCCACCGGCGACCATGCTCCGGTTTCCGCACCGGAAGAAGCATGCAGGATGCCATCGAAAATCAAGTCGCTGGCCATCAAGCAGAAGATCATTACAAGGACAAACAATGCGCCGGGTGTGTTCAACAGTCGAGGGATTCTCAGGATATAGCGGCGGATAAGGGCAAAGAGGACCATGGCGAGTACTGCCACATTGGCGATGTCTTTGAGCAGGGAGTATCCTCTTCCCGCCGCCGTGCCAGGCCCCAGCCCAGGCAAATGGAAATCGAATCCGGCAAATGCCATGCCAAACATCGTGACGGCACGGACGAGCAGGATACAGAATCCCCAAAAAATGAGGGCGTGCATGATGCCGGGCTGAAGATCCTGGAACAGCTTCTTCTGGCCGAGGAATATAGTCAGGATCTCCTTGATCCTGGTGAGATGATCCTCAATTGGATCTGGAATAGATGCGCACGCTTTCATCAATTGGTATTTGCGATATAATGCTTTTCCGAATAAGTAGAGGGATATTGGTATAGCGATGCCGACGATTATTGCATCTGCAACATGCCACTGCATGAGTACCTCCGTATTCCCATGAAGAAATCCCTTCTCTCACCAATTGGGATATGTTAGGAATGCATGCGCGAGCCGCCTCCTCGGCGGAAATGAGAAATGCGGCTCAGCGAACCCTTGTCGCGCGACAACCACGCAATCTACTCGTATTCCGTTTCTTGACAAACTCGATACTCTATATGCCCGCATTCCTCACCAACCCTTGCCCTTGGGGTCTCCCGTGCTTGATTGGCTGCACGAGACTTCGTGGTGAGAGCAGTAGCTTTAGCTTTCTCCTGCATGCGTGAAATGGGTGGTCAAGGGTAGAAAGTCGGATGCCTGGACCAATTGAGATGTGACGAAAGGGAAGTTGATCTCATGAGAATACTGACGATTTGTCTCCTTGCCGGACCTGTGATCCTTGTTTCCTGCAGTGTGGAGAGCCCCGATCTTCCAGAAAGCGATGTACTGCTGAGCGGTCAGTACGACTTTCTGACGTCAGACAATTCCGATGTCAATGCGAATCTAGACGGGGCCTATATCATCCTTGATACAGACGGCGATTTCGAATTCACCAATCCCGGGTGGTCGAATGACAAATATGGGGACTTCGACATCGTCGAACGTGGCACCTACAGCTTTGCCGAACAAGAGGAAGGAGAGGGATTCTTCATTCTTGACATCATCAGCCTGACCCCGCCGAAGCTTGTGGCCTACTATACCTTTCGGGGGGGGCTAAGCCGGCTCCGCTATGAGTTCTCCTCTGGAGAGGGCGTCGAGTACCTGAAGATCCGTCTGGCTTATGATGGGAGCAATCCATGGGCAACGTTCGAGAAGAAGATCCCGCTGACTCTGGAAGGGGACTATGCCTTTACCAGCTCCACGGACGACGCGCTGGACGCGCTTCTGGGGGGGGCTACCCTCTCCTTTTCTACGGATGGGATGTTCGAGTTATCGAATCCCGTGATCCTGAAAATCGCCCATGAAGAAACCACCATAATGGTTAGCGAGAAAGGGCCGTTCACCGTGATGGTGGATTCGCTGAGCTTCGAACTGTATAGCCAGGAACCCGAGGGAGCGGATTCGCTTTTCCTCTTGAGTCCGCCGGGGGCCACGGTAGGCGCCAGTTTGGAGCACGGACAGCTTGCCCTGGTATTTGCGGATGCCGGGCGGCAAGGCATTACCTACTGGAAGGCGCCGAGTACTGTTGAGGAGGTAGAGCCTAATGATTCCCGTGACGAGGCCACGAGTCTTGGCGGTACGGGCAGCTATGTGGCGGTGGGTGCTCTCAGCAGCGGCGGGATGGATCAGGAAGGGGTTTACTCCGGCGACTATGATTACTACCGGTTCACCCCCGGCAGCGACGGATCGTTGCACCTGCTCTTGACGTGGGAGGAGCAAGCTGATCTCGATCTGTTCCTCTTTGATGCGGAGGGCGCCACCTTGGCATACTCATCCCTCCCGGGACAGAGTGGGCCTGAGGCGGTAGATACATCGGTCTTTGCAGAAGAGACTCTGTACGCTTTGGTGGTGAGTCTCGACAATCCCGCCTTATACAGTTTTTCGGTGGAGGTGCCGTAGAGAGGGATTGGGTGAATGGGGGATTGGGGGGAAAGAAGGGTTCAGGGTTCAGATGACGGAGGAAGGATGTGGGAGAGATTCTTCGCTTCTTGCGGTCGCTCAGAATGACAGTGGCAGGGTGCAGAAGTATGGGGCACTGCGTGTCATTCTGAGGGAGAGGAGCGACCGAAGAATCTGGGTGGGGAGAGGAGAAGGAAGCGTTCAGCGTTCAG
>JAUXFG010000283.1 GCA_030620115.1 Candidatus Fermentibacterota bacterium | reverse complement strand
GATTACACAGATTGGGGAGGTTGGATTATAGAGATTGGGGAACCACAGATTACACAGATTGGGGAGGTTGGATTATAGAGATTGGGAGAGGAGATTGGGGGAATGGGGGGAAGAATCTGTAATCTGAGGAGGAAGATGGCAGATCAAGGGGAGGGGAGGGAAGAAGAGAGCGCTGAGCGTGCAGCGTTGAGATCATGGAGCAGGGAGAGATTCTTCGCTCCCTGCAGTCACTCAGAATGACAGGGGTAGTGACTAAGTAGGTGCGTGAATGCGTGTCATCCTGAAGGAGTGGAGCGACTGAAGAATCTGGGAGGAGGAGGGGAAGAATGTGGGATCTGGAATTTGAAGAGGAGATGGAGGACAGGGAAAAGGAATGTGGATGGGAATGGTTGGATGAAGGATAGAATGACAAAACCGCTGCCGCTTCTTAGGATTTCTGCTCTTGCGTTGGCCATTGTCTTGGTGATAGGAATCGCTGTGCTCGAACCCTCAGGGCAGAGGCGCGCATGAAACTAAAAACAGCCATTGACATGGGAATGGCTACGTTGTCAGCCAATGTTATGGGCAGGGCGAGACCGCTCAACGTCATGCTGGGCGTCACCAATAAATGCGACCAGCGATGCACCTACTGTCAGATCCCCGAAAGGCAGCAGCCGGAGATGACCACCCGTCAGGTCCTGAATCTGCTGGATGAGATGAAGGCGGCGGGGACGATGCGGCTTGGGATCTGGGGCGGCGAGCCGTTGGTTCGCCCCGATATCGGAGAGATCGTGGCGCGGGCGAAGGAGCTTGGTTTCTGGGTCAGCATGGATACGAATGGGACGTTGGTCCCCAAGAAGCTCGAGGTGATCAGGAAGCTCGATCATCTCGTGGTCTCCATTGATGGTCCGCGCGAAATGAACGACCGCAACCGGCAGCGCGGTTCCTTTGATCATGCCATGACCGCTATAGAGGTGGCCAAAGGGCTCACGAGCGTGTGGACGCTTACCGTGCTTACGCGTCATAATCTCTCGGGCATTGATTTCTTACTGGACAATGCGAAACGGATCGGTGGAATGGCGGCCTTTCAACTGCTCCATCACAATGAGAACATGGCGGGAGACACCGACGACATGAGACCGGACGAAGCCTCGTATCGGAAGGCTATCGCCTATCTTCTGCGGATGAAGCGCCGCGGTGAGCCGGTGGCGAGTTCATTCAGATACCTGCGACATCTCCTGCATTGGCCTGATTACCGCAGTCCGAAGAAACGACTTCCCAGGGGACAGATGAGATGCTGGGCAGGAAGACTATACTGTAATGTCGACGCGGACGGGACGGTGCTTCCTTGCTCGCTCCTGATTGGCGAGCGTGAGTCATTGAATGCGGTTGAAGTTGGGTTCGCTCGTGCATTCGAGTTCGCAGGAAAACACGTAGATTGCAGATCGTGTGATGCGGCCTGTTTCACGGAGTATAACTTCCTCTATGACCTTGATCCCGGGGTCATTTGGGATTGGCTTGATGCCATGCGCCGAACGGAGGGTACATGATCAAGTTGGCGTCCCCGTCTGCCATCGTGGTGGGAGGGGGTATCGCAGGCCTCACACTGGCCGATAAGCTGAGCAGCGCGGGCATTCGGGTCGTTGTCCTGGAGCGGGAGGAGAAAGTCGGGGGGCTCGCCAGGTCTCTCATCTACGGCGACTTTGTCTATGACATCGGCCCCAAGAGATTCCATACCTACTCAGCACGGGTCGAAGCGTATCTGCGGGATGTCTTGGGGAGAGCCTATCGGACCATCGGGCGGCACTCCGGCGTCTTTCTCCTGGGGAAATTCCATCAATGGCCTTTGCAGACCTCTTCGATATTCAGATTGCCCCCCAAGGTCCTGGCAAGGTGTATGGTTGATCTATTCAGAAAACCCCGGTTCGACAACGAGAGCTTCAGTTCGTATATCCTCAGCCGGTATGGGCGAACACTGTACGAGATCTTTTTCCGGGACTATACCTTGAAGTTCTGTCATCTCGAACCCGAGGCGATTCATGAGGCTTGGGCTCGGGCGAGCATACATCGAGCGATTATCGACAAGAGATACCAGCAGGGCTCGTTGTTTGATGTGGCGAGAGTGACGCTCCTCCCCAAGAAAGCGAAGACACGTTTCCTTTACCCGATGGGGGGTATGGACAAGTTCAATTCCGCGCTGGTCAAGAGGATAGAGCGCCAGGGCGGAGAGGTTGTGGTGGGAGCAAAGACAAGACTGTCAGGTATGCCAGGAGAGGTGCCCATAGTGAAAACCCAGGGGAAGACATGGGCGGCTGACCGCGTCTTCTGGTCGGGATCAATCATGCGGGCGTATGATGATCTCCTCTCCGGCACCCGACGGAAGCGGCTGCGATACCTTGCCCTCGCTTTGTTCAACATCGAAGCACGCGCTGTCTACGATGGGGGCAATCAATGGACCTACTTCTCGTCGCCGGAGTTCATCATTAGCAGAACATCCTATCCCCGGAACTTCGATCCCTCGCTGGTTCCTCCGGGATGGGGAAGTCTGGTGGCCGAAGTGACGGTGCCTGAAGATCAGAGCTCAATACCATGGGATGACTGGGAGAACCGGGTGTTGGAAGAACTAGAGATGGCCGGCATATGCCGTCGACAGGATGTGGTCAACGTGCATCGACAATTCATGCCCCAGGCTTACCCGCTGTATGAGTTGCACTATCCGAAGCATTTGGCCAGGGTACAGAGTGAGCTGGAAGCGTTTCCGGGGCTCATCCTTGCGGGGAGGACCGGCAAGTTCTGGTACAATAATATGGATGATTCCATTGAAGACAGCCTGAATCTTGCGGAGCACGAGATTGCCCATTGGAGAGAGAAGAATATTTGGAATCTGAAATCTAGCGAAGCTACGCCTCAAACCGACGAG
>JAUXFG010000240.1 GCA_030620115.1 Candidatus Fermentibacterota bacterium | reverse complement strand
GGGGAGTTGGGGGATGGGGAGTTGGGGGATGGGGGAGAAGATAGCGTTCAGCGTTCAGCGTTGAGATGACAGAAGGGAGAGCAAGGCGAGATTCTTCGCTCCTGTGGGTCGCTCAGAATGACAGGCGTGGTTGGCATTGGATGTGATGGCACGTGTCATTCTGAGGGAGCAAGGCGACGGAAGAATCTCGTTTTGGGGATTGGCTCATTGATGGAATACTGGGCTGGAAAGGATATAGGATTCGGTCTCCTCTTTTGTCCGGGAGACCTCTTCCCGCATTCCATTCTCGGAATTCTCGGAATTCCCGAGACGTAACAGGTCATTCGATGGCGCGGCCCAATGGACCATTTCGTCGATACGGGGACCGGGATCGGTGCCCCGCACTCATCGCTGTGGGGTTTTTCTGCTCTGCGTGGTGATATTGTTCTTGGTTGCCAGGAGGATGTTGGCTTTGTACGGCGTAGAAGAGGACTACGATCTGAGCCCATCCCGATCGGATCCGGTGGCGATCTCCCATGCTCCGACAAGAATCGAAGTCAGTGGCAGCCGTCTTCTCACGGGCCGAGAGGGGATGGAGGAAATCATCGTCTGGTCCAAGGTTCATGGCGCCTATGCCATGGTGGTCGACAAGAGTATTTACACGCTTCTGGTGTACAAGAATGGTGTGCTCCACTCGCGTTACCCGGTGGAGCTGGGCCCGGATCCGGTGAGTGTGAAGGAACGACAAGGGGACGAGTGTACTCCCGAAGGACTCTACCAGATCACGTGGCGCCGAGATGTTGGCCACAGCGATTTCTATAGGGCGTTTCACCTCGACTACCCGAATCAAGAGGATCGCCGGTTGGGACGAACCGGAGGTGCAATAGAGATTTATGGCAACGGTTCTGGTTTGAGGCCTGGCGAAGGAGGCTTCAACTGGACCGCAGGGTGCATTGCATTGTCGGATCAAGCCATGGATAGCCTGTTTGCCTTGTGCGATGGAGCTGACAGAGTTGGCCAGGGTACACGAGTTGCCCTCGTTTACGCAGGGAGCCTTCCAGATACGGCGTACCATGTCATGGAAGATCGTGACATCCAGGAATGAGTGGGGATTCTTAGGCTCGATTGTGAGGCTCGATACGGCCCGTGAACTTGTGATGCAGGGCCGGAAGGAGTTAGTTCTTGAGTCTCTGAATTCTCATCGATGTTCATGGGGGTCGAGCTTTGGTGAGAAGTGTGCGAGGCACAGAATAGACGGTCGATCAATACCTCTGGGAAGGCCATCTTGACGACTGTTTCCTTCACCGCTGCACGTATGTTGGAATCGTCCGATGAATGAACAGACTACGGTTCGCTTTAGCGTCTCTCTCCCGGAGCAGCTGCTTGATGAAATCGACCGGCGAGTTCTTGGGAAAGGCTACTCATCACGATCGGAGTTCGTTCGCGATCTAATTCGAGAACAACTCGTTCATGAGAAATGGCAAGATGAGAAAGAGGATGTTTTCGGAGTTCTGACCATCAGCTACGATCATCACCAAAGAGAGCTTGTAGAAAAGATCATTGACGCACAACACAGCCATTTCGTGAATACGGTATGCAGTACCCATGTGCACGTGGACCACGATAACTGCCTGGAGGTCATCATAATGCGGGGAAAACCTCCTGAAATCGAGAGGATGAGCATCAAGATTGCGGGTATCCGCGGTGTTAAGTACGCGAAGTTGACGAGGACGTCGGTGGTCGACTGATGGGCGCACATGTGCCGGGGATTTTAGGAGTCGAGTGGATCTCTCTATGGTGATCCCATGACGCGGAAACGGCTCGGATCTCTCCTCGTTGAAGAACGGGTCATCAGTGAAACGCAGTTGAATAGGGCTTTGGATCACCAGCGCGAGCGGGGTGGTATCCTTGGCAACATTCTCGTGGAGCTTGGCTATATCGAAGCAAATGTCTTGATGCCCCTCCTGGCGCGCCACTATGCGCGATTGCAGCCCACGTTGGCAGACTGCAGGATATGCCCCAAGGTGATTCGACTCCTCCCGGCGACGGTGGCCAGAGAGTTTTGTGCAATGCCCATCAACGCCACTCGCACCGAGGTCACCATAGCCATATCCAATCCCATGAATGATCGCGCAGTCCAGGCGATTTCTTCATACATTCGTCGTCGGGTCCGGCCCGTTCTCTGTTCGCAGGCGACCCTGCTTCGGGCACTGGCTGTACACTATGGGTCAGAGGTCAGTGGCGCTGTTGGGGAAACGGAAGCAGAATCGTTTCGTCGGCCGCCGCCGGGATTTGTGTTTGACAACTTTGTGGTGGGTGACGCGAATCGTGCCACCTATCTAGCTGCAGAAGCAGCCGGCAATTTCCCCGGTACTACACACAATCCATTGTTCATATACGGCAATGTGGGTCATGGAAAAACCCATCTGCTCTGTGCGATTGGCAATAGAACCGTGGCCAATGAGGAGACGCGACACGTGGCCTGGCTCCCGGCATCGGAGTTGGAGCTTGAACTGACCGAAGCCATCAAGACGAACAGCGTAGGCGCATTCCGGGCAAAATACCAGCATGCGGACGTGCTTCTGCTGGATGATATCCAGTTCCTGGCGGGGCGTCATGGTGTGCAGCGGGAATTTGGCCGTTTGTTCGGACTGCTGTGCTCCCAAGGGAGACAGATCGCGGTGACCAGCGATCGCCCCCTGGAGGAATTGGATGTGCTGACTGAAGAGATCCGGTCGCAATTTTCAAATGGAGCCGCAGTTCGCGTGGGAACCACCAGCGTGGCGCTCAAGACCGCGATCATCATGGCCAAGCAGAAGGGGGCTGCGGCAAGGCTTCCGGATCAGCTTGTGGCGGAGCTCGCCAGGCAGCTCCCGGATGATATCAGGTATCTTGAAGGAGCCCTGCGGAATCTTAATCTTCGGTTGACGCTCACTGAAGAAGAGCCGACCATCGAGTCGATGCAGCAGATGCTAGTAAGCATGGGGAGCATATCGGGCTGACTCCCTGAATCGAAATTCAGGTTAGTGCCGCCATCCGCCAGTCGGCTGGACCATTCATGGAAGAAACTTGGCTCGGGCTCGACAAAGCTCCCGACGGAGCTTCCGATGAAGTTCGAGACGAAGTTTCAGGTTAGGGTCCGATAAGCAGCTCCGCCACGGCGATCTCGAATACCGGGGGCTCGAATTCGCTGATTCGAGGGGCTCGATCCTCTGACGGAGAAGTCAGCTTCCATAGGAGCAAGAGCGCGGCAAGAAAGCTCGCCACCTGATAGAGCGGTATGGGCCATGTGAGCATTCTCATCACGAGAGGATTCTCTGATTCTCTCTGCTCGAATCGTGCGATGAGCCGGCGGCGAAGCAGGTCGGAGAGCCCCTGGTGGGGGATCGGTGTGAGCCCCTCGCGCACTTGTCGCAGTGAGAAGACCTCTGTCTTACATCTGGTGCAGCGCTCGAGATGCGAGGCCGACTCAGTGGAAAGCGCTTCCCCTTCGACAACCGCGAGAAGCTCCTCGATGTTGAGATGATCATCGTTATTTGGCATGAGCATCCTCCTCCTCATTTTTCTGTTGGAGCAAATGCCTGAGTTCCTTCAATGCCGTGTGCATCCTGCGCCGTGCCGTGCCAGCAGGAATGTCAAGGCACGAGGCGATCTCATCATATGTGTAGTCGAGCCAGTACCTGAGAACCACCACCAGCCGTCTCGTTTCGGGCAGAGAGCGTACGAGAGCCTCCGCGAATCGTTTTCGTTCACGGAGTTCATGGGGATCGCCGCGGGGCGGATTAGAAAGAACGTCCATTGAATCCGGCCGGTGGAATCTCGATTCGTTGCGCTTTCTTCGGGCTTCTTTGCGGCCCACATTAAGGGCAATGGTGACAATCCATGAGCGGAATTTCCCCCTTGGACGATAGGATGGAAGGGCATCCATGAGCCTGCAGAAGGTCTCATGCACAAGATCCTCCACCTGGCTATTGTCATCAGTGTAGGAACGAAGCAGGAGTGCCAATCGCTGGGCGTAGCGATCATATATTTGCCCAAAGGCTACGGAATCTCCCTGCAACGCCTCCTCCACGAGCTGATCGTCCGTCATCCGCTGTTGGTCATCAGTCATTGGAGTTCAGGTTCTGGGGGCGTCAATGACGTGTCGACAAGAATGGACATCATTCCGATCCCCCTCCCCCAGATTCTTCGGTCGCTGTGCTCCCTCAGAATGACACATGTGCCGGCACTCCCGCTCTCCGAATTGTCAATTGTCAATGGCGAGTTGCTCATTATCAACTCCCCTCCGCTTTCTCCCGGAAATTAGGGATGTTTCATTCTCTCGTCCTACTGTCTCGGCCAATTGCTACGGCTTAAGATAGGAATAATAAATCCCGTAGAGAGATTTCGGAACCGTGGCCCCGCCATTAGCCCGGACTTCTCACTAACTATCTGCTGCGAGGGTCGAAATGCCTGTGTCTGCTTTCCGCCAGCTGGCGGACTCCGTCGGACTCCTCGATCCGCCGGCTGGCGGAAAGCGAATACGACTTCGGGCT
>JAUXFG010000232.1 GCA_030620115.1 Candidatus Fermentibacterota bacterium | reverse complement strand
GGATGAACGTCGAAGATCGAACATCGAATGGGGGGAGGGGAATGTGGGAATTGCGAATCTTGGGAAGCTCATAAGCTATTGAGCTGATAAGCTGTTGAACAGGAGGAGAGAGGAGATGGGGGATTGAGGAATTGAACATCAAACATCGAACATCGAACGTCCAACATCGAGTGTGAGGAGGGCAGCTGATAGCTCATATTGGATATGGCAACACGTGTCATTCTGAGGAAGCGAAGCGACCGAAGAATCTGGGTGGGGGGAGGAGGAAATGCGAAATGATAGATCTGGGGATTGGGGATTTGAACATCGAATGGGAGGAGGGAGATGAGGGAGAGGAATCCATAATCTGAAGACGAACTCGCTCCTATGCTCTGGGGCGAGTCAGAGAAAGCGCAGGGCGCTCGAAGTGGCGATTCGATGCAGAGCCTAGTAGAATATCCTGGAATGTGAGGCGAGGGATGCTTAGCGTATCATTCTGAGGGATCGGAGCGACTGAAGAATATTGGAAAGGACGGGGTGATGCGGCACGTAGAGCGCGGAACCAGGAAGAGCATCTTTGGATGGTGCATGTATGATTGGGCCAACTCGGCGTTCACGACCACCGTGATGGCAGGGCTCTTCCCCCTCTTCTTCAAGCAGTTCTGGAGCAGCGGTGTTGAAGCGACTACCAGCACCGCGAGGCTGGGTCTTGGGAACTCCGTGGCCGGCATCATAGTGGCACTGTGTGCCCCGCTGCTCGGTGCCATGGCCGACAAGGGTACGGCGAAGAAGAGGTTTCTTCTCTTTTTCGCTTTCATGGGGGTTTTCATGACCTTGTCGCTTTATCTCGTGTCCCAGGGCAGTTGGCTTCTTGCCCTCGGGCTCTATGTATTCGCTACTATTGGCTTTTCGGGGGCCAATATCTTCTACGATGCATTGCTTACCTGCGTGGCCCCGGAGAAGCGATATGACTTCGTGTCCTCTTTGGGTTTTGCCATGGGATATCTCGGTGGCGGGTTGCTTTTTGCGATGAATGTGTGGATGACCCTCAGGCCGGAGACGTTCGGCTTTGTCGACAGTGGCGCGGCGGTCCGATTCTCCTTTCTCACCGTGGGCGTGTGGTGGGCCGTTTTTTCGATCCCGCTGATTCTATTCGTGAAAGAGCCACGAGCAGGTGCGGTATCTGTAGGCACCCATATGATTGGTGCTGGATTTCGAGAGCTGAAGCAAACGTTTGGCGAGATACGGGCGCTGAGAAGTATTTTCCTGTTTCTTCTCGCGTATTGGCTCTACATAGATGGCGTCGATACCATTGTCCGCATGGCTGTTGATTATGGGATGTCCATCGGTCTCGAATCCAATGATCTGATAGTTGCGCTTCTGCTCACCCAGTTCGTTGGATTTCCCTCGGCTATTGCGTTTGGCTATATGGGTGGGAGGATTGGAGCGAAATGCGCCATATTCCTCGCCATTGGGGTCTACCTCTTTGTTTCCATATGGGGAGCATTTATGCACACGAAGCAGGAGTTCTACTTTCTTGCCATTATTATCGGCTTAGTCCAGGGAGGCATCCAGGCGCTCAGTCGCTCCTACTTTGCCAGGATCATACCGGCCGATCGTTCTGCCGAGTACTTCGGATTCTACAACATGGTTGGCAAATTTGCCGCCGTGATTGGACCGGTCCTCATGGGCGGAGTAGGCCTGCTTGTGCGCCGCAGCGGTTTCAGCACTGACACCGCATCCAGGGTCAGCATCACCTCCCTGGCAATTCTCTTCATCGCAGGTGGGCTGCTCTTCTATTTCGTGGATGAGAAGAAGGCAAAAGAGGAGGTCAGGCAGCTCACCCGCTGATGCGTCGCTCCGCTTCGTCCCCTGCGGGACGACCGAAGGTCACACCTTTGCGTATCATCCCGCAATCCTAACCCAATCTCCTATCCCAATCTGTGTAATCTGTGGTTTCGTCTTTGCGTGAGGTTCCCTCTCCTCCGACTTTGCCCGCCAGCTGGCGGGATTGGTAAACGTGCGCCTCAGAGCGCCTACTTGGTCGTGATTCCCAGAAGTCTTGCCAAGTTGGCATCAGAGTCGAGATATGTCTCGATTTTGCCGGGAGTATTCGTGGTCAGCAGTGTGGTTACCCCTGGACCGTGGCCGGAGATATAGCAGTCCGAGTGAACGACGATCCCAATGGTCATCGCACCCTGTTTGTAGACGCGCCCATACGTATGATCCGTATCTAAGATAGCGACAAAATCGCCGAACCTCAGGTCACCTAGCTCGAACTCATCGACTGTCTTCTCGTCGAAGAGCTGAATGTCGTAGTCACCAGACCACGTCTGGTCTGCGCCTATGCCTGAGCCCATGATCTTCGCGGGAACCATCTTCGCCACGCCACATCGCAAGTGGCCGTCTCGCTCCTCTATATGGAGCTGTGCCAGCAGACCAGGGTCGAGATTCCTTACCGCCACCTCGGGATGATCCGAGAGTCGAAGCCCCTGTCCGATTGCCTTGATCAGGATTTTGTCTTCGATGAGTAGTTTGTCGAGGACTTCCGGTTCAAAGTCGATCAGTACATGTTCAATGCCGCCATGCTTTCCGGTCACGATGCCTTTGGAACCCTTGGCATCTCCGGATACCACACGTGCCGTGTTTCCCACGCACGTCAGGGCATTGTAGGCTCTGTTGTATCCCGGGGCGTAGAACTCGCACTTCTCGGTGTTCTGGGTCGAGACTCCGGGCTCAACATGGTCCGCCGCGAGGCCCACACAGATGTCGCCAATACGCTTGTTGTACGTAATCCCGCCAACGCCCGGCAGAACCATGATCTCTCCATCATGGGCAACGAGATAGGGGCGCTGGCCTTTGACGGGGTGCGACACTTTTCCCATAACCGAAATCATGACCAGATCCTCTATATTGGTCCGAAGCATCATTTCCTCCAATACTCTCGATGTTTCCTATACCACCTCGCGGTGAATCTCTTCATGTGCATCGCGTCATAACCGATGCAAGATCGTTTGACGCGCATTTCTCACCAGCTTTCGTCGCGTAGCGGCGCAGGTGACAGTGGCTGCGCGGCTTGCGACCAAGGACCCCGCAGGCGTATTCGCTGCAATACATCGAGGAGTCCGAAGGAGCATAACGAAGCAGGCGCTGCCAGATGCGGCGCTACAGCAGATAGCTGCTGAAAGATGCGGGCTAATATACATCCCGTGTATTGCTACCCAAAGTCTGAGCGCTCGGTCAGGAATCGTCACTCGGTTTTGCCGTCAATATTCTCCTCAAACTTGGCGGGATGTTTCATTCTCTCGATTTACGGTCTCGGCCTCGCGCTACGGCTCACGATAGGAATACAATATCCCGTGGAGAGATCCCGGAACCGTGGCACCACCCTCAGTCATTGCAAGGAGAAGTGCGGATTAGCTGTGAGGTGATGCTGGAAAAAGAACGGAGCGACTCCGGGTTCCATCCAGTATCCAGTGACCAGCAACCAGCATCGCTGCGCCTCGATCAATAGGCTACGCCATCATCACTCGTCGGTTTGAAGCGCAGCTTCGCCAGTTGATCTGCTCTGATCCGCGCGCTAACATGTTCCGGTGAGATACTGAGGGCTCGAGGATATGAAGCAGGTGATTTGACGGAACGGACAAAGGGGGTCTGATGCTCGCAGAGGATCCCCCGTACAGGAGGTGAAGATCATGCTGAACACATTGAGGACAGCTCACACCGCTTATCTGCTTTCTGTGCTGATAGCAGTCAGCCTGCTCGGATGTGCGGAAGAGTCAACAGCGCCGAGCGAACCAGACATAGCATTATCACCATCGAGTCTTACGTTTCAGTTCGACATAGAAACACAAGCAAGCCAGGAACTCGTTGTGTCGAATGTCGGAAGTGCAACGCTCGAAGTGACATCGATTGCGACGGAAGCCACCTGGATCAGTGTAGACCGAACATCGCTCACCGTGAGTGCTGGGGACAGCCAGGTGGTCACCGTTGAGGTGGATGCCACCGGTTTCAGCCGCGGAACGTATCGGGAACCTATCACGATCACCAGCAATGATCCCGACGAGCCGGCACTGAACGTGATCGTGTGGCTATCGATCCTTGAGACCGATATTCTGGTTCTCCCTGACACGCTCGATGTGACGTGCATAGAGGGTGCCGTGGTGAGCACTTCA
Source organism: Candidatus Fermentibacterota bacterium (assembly GCA_030620115.1). Lineage (GTDB taxonomy): Bacteria > JAFGKV01 > JAFGKV01 > JAFGKV01 > JAFGKV01 > JAUXFG01. The sequence continues at coordinate 714 of JAUXFG010000232.1, read as the reverse complement.
TTTTTGGTCATCAATGAAGGCAGCGAGATCCTCGAGGTGACCTCGATCAGCAGCGAAGCACCATGGATCAGCTTTGAGCAGACATCGTTCTCAGTGAACGTGACTGACACGGTGGAAGTCTCCGTCGTCTTGAGTGGCGCCGTTGCGGGTGTGGGGAGTCATGAGGCGGATATCCTGATCGAAAGCAGCGATCCTGACGAACCGATCACAGAGGTAATGGTGTCACTTACGGTGCTCGATCGACTGCTCAATATGGTCTTTCTTGATGGCGGGATGTTTCATATGGGTGCGGATAATGAATGGGCAGAAGATGACAGTCGGCCCGTGCATCTCGTAACGATCTCCAGCTTCTATGTCTCACGGTATGAAGTGACACAGGATGAATACGCCCGCTTCGATCCAACCCACACTTCGGAGTCTGTGGGCGGTGATCTCCCAGTGGATGGAGTCATATGGTTCGATGCAGCACGCTTCTGCAACTGGCTCAGCACTCGCGAGGGCTACGAGCTGTTTTACAATGAAGAGGATCTGTCCGACGAGACTGACGATGTGCGTACAGATTCGACGGCGAATGGCTACAGGCTCCCGAGTGAAGCTGAGTGGGAATTCTCGTGTCGCAGCGGGACTGCTACCGATCTGTATATTGGCGACCTCACCCATGGTGGCTCTGAACCCGTTGACTCGTTGCTTGATCGGATTGCATGGTATGGCGGC
>JAUXFG010000163.1 GCA_030620115.1 Candidatus Fermentibacterota bacterium | reverse complement strand
GTCAGATCTTTAATGTTTAATATTGCGCCTCGAATATTAAACATTAAAGATCTGACCCCCAGAGAGAGACCCCCAGTAGAATCATCGCGGCTCGCAGGTGAGGGGCATACTAGCGCCGCTTGCGCTTCTTGCGCCTCTTGGACTTTCGCTTCGAGTGATTCCGGGCTGGCCTCGCTTCGCTGTCTTCCGGGGTCGCATTCTCATCTCGAGTCGATTGGTCCGGAGGTTCGGATGAGGAGATGGGTGCTGAGTTGTCTTCGTCGTCGGTGAGTGGGAGCTGGAGCGGTTCCTCCACGACATCCGCCTCGGAGCTGTCCTGGTGAAGGACCTGGGAGACCACGCGCTCAGTCACCTCTGATAGGTATACACGCAGCGTCTCGGAGATCTCCTGGAACTCCGGCCAGAGCGTCTCATCGATGAATCTCTTCGAGACCCTTGCCATTACCGTAGTGTATCGCTGTCCCCTATAGCGGTATGGTTGGAGACCATACCGGCGAAGAAGAGCGACGAACACCTTGCGTGACCACATGTCGCCCATGGAGAATCTATATTCGATCGGGGGATCCTCCCGCTCCCAGAATCTTAGCCGTTCCAGGATTCGCTGTCTGGCCCTATCGGCGGCAATTCTCTCGCCCTCGGTTGTCGCGCCGGCGAAGAGCGCCTCGATCAACCGGAGTTTCTCTATGAGCCTGGCTTCGTCCATCAGTTCCATCCCTCGGTCCGCTCGACTAAAGCCTTACCTTCGTCTCGGTGTTCTTCCCAGGCCTTCCCCGCCTTGACGTCCACGAGCGGGAACAGGGCGTCTTGATTAGCCCGACGGGTTACCGGCAAACTTGTGACACATGTCGATATAGTCAACAGCGCCCCCGAGAGTGCACAGAGTACATTGTTCATCGACGTCAGTCGGGAACGCGCCAATGTTCAGGAGGAAATCGGGAACCCGGAGGAGGAGCTGCCCATGGTGAGGAGCGAAGAGGATGACTATCTGAAGGATTCTGGGTTCATGACATGGTTGTTGATATGGATGGTATATGCCCTTATATTGAGGGCATAGAATTATGGAGTGACTATGTTGGATCGTGGCACAATCGAAAAGGCTCTCGTTCTTCTCGGGGAGCGTCTGGAACTAGGTGAAGCGGAAGCAACCGCTCTTCTTGTTTGCGGCTGCGGATATGGGCATTGGTCGCCATCTTGCCGACTTGCGAGAGCTGAATCCTGAGCTTGATGAAATCGAAACTGCAGCGAGATGGGTCACACAGCAGGATCCGTCTGAGGGATTCAGGGAGGTTCTGAAAGACATGCTGAAAGAGATCGGCTATGAAGAAGCTAGTGAAGGACTATAGAGAGTCGGTTCGGGAGCGAGTGCTGGAACTGCTATGGCGACAATGGGACGCGTTTGGTGTGGCCGGTATCACGCCACCTGAACGCCATTATATCATCGACCCAGAAGCCCTGCTCCTGGCAACGGCCACATTCGGCCGATGGGATCCTCGACTGTTTGACGAAGCAATCGACTGTGTGATGCTCAATGGCAGATTCATCAACGGCCCGAGATTGAAGCGCATGCTTCGACAGTATGGATTTGAAGGCGGTGGGGTAATGGCCGTGATCTCATCGATGCTTCGAGAGAAAGATCGACGATCCAATTGGAGAATCCAAATGCCGGAAAGACCATCTTCCCAAGCATTGTTCTTCTTCTCCAACGGTCGTCCTATGGATGGCTTTGGACCGCTTGATTCAACATTCATTGAATTCGGATTTCGCCGCGGCAAACTCGATCTCCGAGGCTATTCGCAGCCCTTTGATCCAGCAAATTCGTCCAATGTCTGGCTCAAATTGCGAGCATTCTTCGGCAATAGCAGCCGTGTGGAGATTCTTCTGTACCTGCTGGCAAAAGGCGAAGGCTACCCCAGCCGGATTGCACGCGAGACCGGATACGCCCAGAAGAGTGCCCAGGATACCATGGTCGAGATGGCCGCCAGTGGGTTGCTGCTTCAGACACGAAAGGGCAGAGAGGTTCGGTACCGCCTTTCTTCTTCGCTTTGGAATAAATTGATGTTCGAAAACCGCCCTGTTCCAGAATGGGTACCGTGGGCGCCACTCTTCCGCGCGATTGAGATGATCTGGCTGAGACTTTACGACTCACAGCTGCTTGAGCTCTCAAGCCTCGGTCTGACCTCGGAGCTTTTCATGCTCATGAAGCAGGTGCGTCCACTTATTGATAATGCCGACCTCGGTCACCTCCTTTCTCCTGAGCGCCAAGGCATGGGTGACGACTACTTCGGAACATTCTCAGGAGATGTCGACAACATACTCGACAATGTGGGCTGTGGAGAATGAGGATGATAGGAAGGCATGGAAGTGAAGGGCAACCCCCTGTGGTTGCCCCTACGGGTTATTCCCCTTGCAGCCCGGCGGCAGCCTCCTCAGCCCATTCCGGTAGGGGAAGTTCCAGTTCTTCCACGAATCGTTTTTTCAGCAACTTGAGATACTTGAGAGCCTTGTTTTTCTGGCCTGTCTGAAGGCATGTCTCAATGATCCCTTGGTACGCTTCATCGTCATATGGATCGTGTTCGATAGCTTCTTGCCACCAAGAGATGGTTTGCTCGTCGGTTATTGCGGGAGTCTGAGCCAAGGCATGGAGACATTCCGTCAGCAAACCTGAAAGATACTGCCGCAATGAATCAGCATATCGCTCATACTGTGCGTCTTCCAGGAACATACCTCGGTGGAATGCCATGGCTTGTTCGAGGAGCGGGGCCGCCGCTTGCTGGTCTCCTCCCCTGAACGTTTCGAGCCCTTTCTCCGCCAATGTTTGAAACTCGCGGTGGGTAACCCTCACCTGGTCTGAACAATAAAGCCGGTAATAGGAATGCTCGCGCCGAACCTCTATGTGACCTTGCACGCCAATTTGCGAGAATACTTTGCGAAGGTTGCTCACTTCGTTGTGTAGACTATGCTTGATCTTCTCAGGCGAAGCATCAGGCCACAGGAACTCAGCCGCTTCGTCAGCAGTGACTCGTTGTGAGTTGTTTGAGAGCAAGACCTCAAAGAATCGTTTTGCTTTGAGTCGTGATTTCCAGATTCCTTCACTGCATGTGCCGCTCACCTTGACTCGCAGCGGGCCGAAGGTCTCGATTTCAACCAAGAGGGAGGCCGCGCCTGCGCCCATCCGCGGGCGCGCTGCAATGGCAACAGGTTGACCAGGCGGCGCCATCAGGGTAACGGCGCGGGTTCTCGCTGCCAGCCCACGGGCGGAACGCTCTCGCTCCGCCCAAAGCATCAACTCGGGATCACTTGCAGGCATGAAGCGGTGGCCATGCACGTCAGTGATTCCCCAGAATCTTGCCAAGTACTTTGCCGCGCTTTTCGAGTCGCCCGAGAGGAAGACCCCATACCCCAACAGGAGCAATACATTCGCCACGACATGAAGAGCATCGATTTCTTCTGCCTCAACAAGAGTCAACCTGAGAGCTTTCTGAGCCTCCACCCCCCTGTCGGCCCGAAGCAAGGTATAACACGCAGAGAGTCTATTCCAAAGACCCGAAAAGAAGCTCTCTGGTGGAAGTTTCAGAAGGGCGTCAGCGGCAGACAGTGCCGCATCCGTGGCTCCTGCCGACCAGGCCAATCGCATGCGGGATGCCTCAACGGCCTGGCAAGAATCCCCATGCATCTGACTCTGTCGTAGGACCTCCTCGGCTTCGCCAAACCACTCTCTGGCACGGTTTGGCTCCCCATTCCATACTGCAAGATCCGACAACAAAAGCAGAGAGCGAAGTCTTGCTCTGTCAGCTTTGAACAGAGATGCCAAATCCAAGGCACTCTGGGCATGAGGCGCGGCTGCTGAGAAGTCACCCAGAAGCCCCAGTATTCTGGAAAGAAGCTGGTGGCCGGCCATGGCGAGCACGGTATTTCCCTGACGAGCATTTCCCGTCATCTTCCGCAACGCGGCAAGACACGTTTGATATCGCCCCCCCACAAGGTGAAGCTCTCCCCGAGAGAGCAGCAGCCAATCCCTGATATAATCGGTACTCAGCAACTTCGACCTTGAAGACGCTCGCCGGAGCTGCTCCTCCGCTATCCGCGGTTGCCCCCGCCGGAGGAGCTCGGCGGCGATGTAGACATGGGGCCAGCTTCCACCGACATAGGCAGTGACATCCTCCAGAGTCTCCTGCCATTCTTCGTCAGTCGAGAGATCCGACGCGAGGCAAGCCCGTGCTTTCGCTTTGAGCGACTTCAGGGGAAGCCGGATCTCTGCCCGGTCGGCGAGGTCGAGTCCATGCTCGCAGTGCTGTTGGCTTCGGCGGTACTCCCCTTGCACCTCTGCGGTCAACGCACAGGCCAGATGCCCTTCTGCTTCGAGATCGCGAATCGACTCAAGCCTATCAGCGAAACTGAGGAATACCGAGGGATCAGTCTCCAAGAACCAGCGTGCGCCGAGAGTCTTGAGGATCCGATTCGCTCCTTGATGGTCATCGACTTCCAAGAGCAATCCCAAGCTTTGCCGCAATTCCCCACGGGCCTCGAGTATGCCGGAAACCAGACTTCGATGCTCTTTCAGTCTATCGGCGGGCCACTCCTTTTCGGCGGTAGCAATGAGTTTGGCGCGAAGCAATGGTTCAACGACGTAGCGTTCCCTTCCGATCTTCAAGAAGTGAGGCCGCGTCTCGATCATGGCACGTACACGCTCGCCGGCCCCCTGTACTCCTGTAAGCTCGTCCGTATCGTCGGGATGGAAAGCCGGAAAGAACGCCAAGGATGAAAGAAGATCCCGATCCAACCCTTCCATTTCGGGGAGAGCATCTATCGGCTTTGGCGGGGAAAACATATTCACCATGTCGGAGCTGCGCAGGATCGTGGGCGACTCCGGGGGGCTTGGGAAGGCAGCAATCAGCGCCTGAACGCCTTGTGGCCATCCCACCGAAAGCCGCATGGCTTCCGACAAAACCCGTTCGTCGACCTGCGCCCCCCATGCAGAGCAAAGCAGTTCCCTCGATTCCTGTTCCGAAAAGGCCAAGTGCTCCTTGCCTATGCGAGCCATCTGCTGAGTCCGCGCAAGATGCGTGAGCTTCAGCCCTGGCTCGACCGTGGTGGTCAATGCGATATGGAATGAAGAAGGGGCAAACTCGAGAAGCTGCGGTACAAAGGCCAGGATCTGTGGTTCGATGGGGCTCAGGTCTATTGCATCTAGAACAAGGACGGCGCCATCGGGTAGCGCTCTTGCCGCACTATCAGCGAAGTTCCGGGCGCATTCATCAGGGGAAGAGTCAAGAGGAGGCTCATCAAATTCGATTGGTCCGGCCAGTTCAGATAGCTTTTCCAGCAGAATCCGAACAAGCTCAGCAATGGATTCTTCTGCCCGGCCTGCGGTAACCCAAAGCACCGGCAAGCCCATGCTCGAAGTCGCACTACGCAAAGCCACGGTTTTCCCGTATCCGGATGGCGCCACAACAAGTACGAGTCTCCTGTCTAACGCCTTCCTCAGGAGCCGGTCAAGGTCGGGACGCTTAGGGTATGGCCTGGTATCACGTCTCAAGACATCTCCTTTCGCCCGACTTAGGGGTATCGAGGATTTGACAATTCGCCACATGTTCCTCGGGGCCTGGGCATTATGGTTCATTGCTTCAGAGACTAGCTGGGTGGGAAACCTATCTGGGGAGTTTGTCGTGTCAAGCCAGTGACTTGAGGTGTAGAAGGATCAGGGGGAGTCCAATTCTGCGCCAAATCTGTGCGCCAAGAAAACGAACCCTAAGGATCCTGGAGGCATACTATCATCGATACATAGAGAACGGAGGGGGGAGCTGGTCCGCGTTCTGATGCTACTCTCTGCTATCGTGTGACGATCAGCCTGCGTACAGCGCGCTCCTCACCTTTCATCGCTACCACAACATACGTTCCATTGACCACAGAACGGCCGGAGTCATCTCTTAGATCCCACCTGATCGCCTCCTGCGCCCCGTGTTGATCCATGCTGGGGAGCGGAGTGATGAGCTTTCCCGCGAGATCGTATATCGCGCCAGTGCCCGTTTGGTTGCTCAGCAAGGCTGATCGAATCCGAACCCCCTCGGAGCACGGATTAGGCCATAACCCAAGGACATGATTTGAAGCAACCGGCGGGGAATTTCCCGATCCAAACGGATCAAAGAAATTGACCAGGATTCTCACTTGAGTCGCACAGGCCCCATTACCGGTTCTGTTCATGTGATTATCGGGATCCGAGATCTCATACTCGGCCTTGAGTGTGTTCTCATTGGGCTGACCTGTGGGACGGGCGGTGAGACCGAACGCGCTGAACCCTACCACATTACCATGGGTTGCATAGCTGCTCACGCCTGAGACTGTGTCCTCAAGCCATTCCCCCCAGGCCCTTCCTCGTGCGCGTACATGCTGAGGAGGGCAGTTCTCTCCCTCCCGATGGTGGGGCACTGATGAGCAGTAGAGCAAGTTCTGCTCAGGATGGGCGTTCATATAGCCTTGCACGATGTCGGTGATGGAATGATCTATCCATCCGTTGAGTACGTCATCATCAGTGAGATATTCCGTTGGGTAGTAGCAGGACTTGATAATGATGATGTCCGCCTCTTTAGCCTCCGCGGGGAGTCGTGCGCCCCCGTTGATGAACAACGAACAAAGACCCTGATTCTCGGAATCCCACTCGCAATAGGGAGCATTATCATCCCAGTACCAGTTATCAGTGACCGTGTGACCGTCACTCTCAAGATCTACTCTCAGGTTCCCGCCGCCCCAATCAGGATCCCATTCATCATAGTCTTTCAGCCAGTTGTCTCCGGTAGACTGGTGAATGAAGTGGACATGGGCGGCAAGGACTGGTCCGGACAGCGTGAAAAGCAGGGTGATGCTTACGGCAAGTACGCGCTGTGTAGACATTGTCCAGGTCTCCTTTCGTCGATTATGGGCTGAGACGCCCGGGCGTCAGAGGTCCGCAAGGGTTACTACTTCAGAACCACGCACTTCTTCGTCGCCGAATACGCGCCGCCATCGAGGCGGTAGAGATACATGCCCGCCGGAATGCCGGTCGCGTTCCACTCTGCCGAATGCCGGCCGGCGCCCCTGGGTCCCGAAACTAGTGTCTGCACGAGGCGTCCTGCGCTGTTGTACACCGAGAGATCCACAGGCCCCGCTTTGGGCAAGTGAAACGAAATCATCGTGTGCGTCCTGCACGGGTTCGGATGGCTCTGCTCAAGCACAATATGAGCCGGAGCACCGATGTCGGGATCGTCTTCTGCGGCCGTTGGCTCGTAGCGCAGGATGTACAGTCCATCATTCCCACCCGCGACATACGAACAGTTGCCGCTGACCGCCACGCCTAAGGCATAGCCGCCGGTATCGAAGAATCCCACCTCGACGGGAGCGGCAGGATCGGAGACGTCTATCACGCGCAACCCGTCGGAGTGATCGGCCACATAGGCGTAGTGGCCGCTCACCGCTACGCCCCGGGCGTAGTCGCCGGTATCGAAGAACCCCGTCTCTGAGGGGTTCGAAGGGTCGGACACATCTATGATGCGCAACCCCTCTAAGTTATCGGCCACATAGACGAAGTCGTCGCTGACCGCCACGCCCCGGGCATAGTCGCCGGTATCGAAGAATCCCACCTCAACGGGACCGGCAGGATCGGAGACGTCTATCACGCGCAACCCGTAAGCGCAGTCGGCCACATATGCGTAGTCGCCGCTGACCGCCACGCCCCAGGCACAGTCTCCGGTATCGAAGAATCCCGTCTCCCGGGGATTCGAAGGGTCTGACACGTCTACGATATGCAACCCGTCGTAGCCGTCGGCCACATAAGCGTAGTGGCCGCTCACCGCTACGCCCAGGGCGTAATCTCCGGTATCGAGGAATCCCATCTCTGAGGGATTCGAAGGGTCTGACACGTCTACGATGCGCAACCCGTCGGAGTAATCGGCCACATAGGCGTAGTTGCCGCTCACCGCCACGCCCAGGGCGCAATCTCCGGTATCGAAGGATCCCGTCTCTGAGGGATTCGAAGGGTCTGACACGTCTATGATGCGCAACCCGTCGTAGGCATCGGCCACATAGGCGTAGTTGCCGCTCACCGCTACGCCCATGGCGTAATCTCCGGTATCGAAGAACCCCGTCTCCCGAGGATTCGAAGGGTCTGACACGTCTACGATGCGCAACCCGTCGGAGTCATCGGCCACATAGGCGTAGTGGCCGCTCACCGCTACGCCCCGGGCGTAGTCGCCGGTATCGAAGAACCCCGTCTCTGAGGGGTTCGAAGGGTCGGACACGTCTATGATGCGCAACCCCTCTAAGTTATCGGCCACATAGGCGTAGTTGCCGCTCACCGCTACGCCCCGGGCC
>JAUXFG010000241.1 GCA_030620115.1 Candidatus Fermentibacterota bacterium | reverse complement strand
GCCACGGTAGAGGAAGCCGGCGCTGACACGGGTCAGGCTGTATGGGACGTGTTTTCAGCCCCTGAGGGCACGTGGTTTGTCTGGGCATGCATAGACGACAGCCTGAACAACCCGGTGAGGGTCTATGGGGGACGGGTAACGGTGACCAAGGGCTATCAAGAAGGATGGCCGGTCACAATCGGAGGCGATATCGAGAAGAACCTATGTTTGAGTGATCTTGATAACAATGGGACAGTAGAGGTGATCGTTGGAGCAAAAGACAGTCTGCTCTACGTACTCAATTATGACGGAACCAATTATGGCGTTAATTGGCCCTATAACTGTCATGGTACGCTCACAAGTGGAGCTGCTGTGGGTGATGTAGATGGTGATGGGGAGAAAGAAATCGTAGTTGCTTGCTCGGATACGGCCCTTGTCTGGGTGCTGAATGCTGATGGGGTAGTTGAGAGCGGATGGCCCCAGACCATGCGAAGCGGGACCTGGTCGGCGCCGCTCTTGGTGGACCTTGTAGGAGGAGACGGGATCCCGGAGATCGCAACCGCGGCATACGATAGCACCTTGTGGGCATGGGATGGCTTCGGCACGGCTCTTGGCGGGAACTGGCCTGTAAGCCTCGCACACATCAATCAGAATAGCTCACCTGCGGGAGGTGACATAGATGAGGATGGCGAGAATGAGGTAGTGGTGAGCTCACGCTACGGGGACTGGGGAGCAAAGGTATATGCGATAGAGGCGGACGGCAGTATCAAATGGGAGTATGAAACCGATTATCCCGTGTGGACGAGCCCTGCGATAGCAGACGTGGACAGTGATGGCAAGAAAGAGATCATCTTCACGACCTTTGGATTTCCCGTCAATACATCTCGTCTGTTTGTGCTCAATGGAGAGGATGGGAGTGAAGCGAGTGGGTGGACCGGCGGCAAGGTGATAGACCAGTGGGCGGAGAGCTCACCAGCAGTGGGATACCTGGACCAAAGCGGGAGCTCGGGGATTGTGATAGCTGATGGGACAGGGGAAGTGGAGGCGTGGAATGGTTCGGGGACACAACTGTGGAATAAGACGGTCTCAGGCTCCGCCATCAAGAGCGATCCCCTCATCGTGGATCTTACTGGAGATCAGACCATGGAGGTCGTAGTTGGGGCGAATCGTCGCGTGTACACGCTGAATGCGGTCACGGGGGATACGATCAGCGCGTATTCCAGGGGCACGGAGAGCAATACGCGATCAGTGGCGGTAGCGGATCTTGACGGTGATGGCGACTTGGAGCTGGTGGCTACGGTTCTCAGCGGGGTCATTTATGCGTGGGATCTCCCGGGAGTGATCTGGGCTGACGGACAGGAGTGGCCGCAGCTGCAGCGAGATGAGGCGAAGACAGGGGAGTACCGGGAGAGTGCGTCTCCTGTTGCTCCGGAGCTTCTGGACGCAGAGTTCGTGGCGCCGGATAGCATGCGTGTGACCTGGCAGACAGTAGATGAAGACGTGTATGGGCGTGATGAGTTGGTGAAGAAGTACGTCATCTATCGGGATGATGAGCCGTATGGGGTAGACGGGAGTACGTTGGCCGGTGAAGTGGACGCGCCTGATACAAGCTTCACCGAACAGAGCGCAGCAGTGGGCGATCCGAACCAGGGCGTCTTCTATCGAGTGAAGGCAGAGGATCAGTATGGGAACCGGTCGGACTTGTCTGATGGCACTGTGGGAGAGGTTGATTTCGGCACCGGTGGGCCTGGGAAGCGCAGGGATAGGGAGAAGCGAGGGAAACCGATAGCGCGGTAGTTGAAAGAGGCGGGAGGTGTCTACCGGATTGCTGTTGGAGGGCAGGGTAATGTCTCAATAAGTCTGGGCGGTGTCGGAAAATCGCCTCACCGAGCCGTAGGCTCTATGAGCCGGAGGCCTTGTTCCCCCTTTGCAAAGGGGGAGGAGGGCGAAGCCTTGATGTATTGAGATGTGAACCCGAACTTCTCATCCCGCGTCCGCCGCGGGACTGCAACCGCCGATATGGCACCGCTTGCTTTCCGCCGGCTGGAGAATAGGGGATACTCCTTCGGGCTTCCGTCTGCGCTCTTCGAGCTTCGCCGGGACAAGATCGCCACGGCGGCTTGTCACGGCGTTGTCATACATAGCCGGGAGCCAGATTACGTCCTGACAGAGCCGGGGTCCTCGGTCGTCCCGCACCCAATGCTTTGGGTGCGGGACAGCCAGAGCCAACTACGCCGCTTCGCAACGAAAGCCGGTGAGAAGTGCGGGTTAAATGCTGCTCCTGTCGGAGAAACGCTCCCATGCCAATGATATGAGACGATTCACGATCTCCTCAAAACTCATCCCCTGGGCCATGAAGAGGCGCGGGAACATACTGATCTTTGTAAAACCGGGGACGGTATTCAATTCATTGACCATTGGCCCGTTTGGGCCCACCAGGAAGTCCACTCGCGCATAGCCGCTTCCATCCGCCACTCTGAAGGCACGGATGGCAAGATCCCTTATCTCGGCTGCCGATTCTTCGGGGAGGTTTGGCGCCGGGACCAACAAAGTGGATTCCTTCACATACTTCGCCTCATAATCATAGAACTCATTACAGGGCAGTATCTCGCCGAGAATCTGGGAGGAAACCGGATGTGCATTCCCCATGACCGAACATTCGATCTCTCTGCCTTGAATGGCCTCCTCGATGATGGCGCGTCGACCATACCTGAAGGCAACCGTGAGGGCTCTCCGCAACTCCTCCACGGAACTCACCTTGGAGATGCCCACACTTGAACCCAACGATGCGGGCTTCACAAAGACAGGCAGTCCCAGGACATCAATAAGATCCTGCTCTTGTCTGGTTTGGTCCTCTGTCCAGGCTCGCTGATCGATCGTCTTGAAGGCGGGAGTCGGGATGTTGTGGTGGATCAGGAGCGCTTTCAAGGTGGGTTTGTCCATGCATAGGCTATGAAAAAGCACGCTGCCACCAACGTATGGGAGGCCCGCGGTATCCAGGAAACCTTGGATAGTGCCATCCTCGCCGAAGGGGCCATGCAGGACGGGAAACACAAGATCGACGCCGGAGAGAATCTCCCAGATATTGCGCAGATCGCTGTAGGGTTTGAACGTGTGTGTGTCGGCCCTGAGGGCGTCTCCTAGGCTATGAACCAGATGGTCCTGATCAAAGAGCCTATTGGTGAATTCCCAGCGCCCTTCCTGGGTGATATGCACCAGCTTTATATCGTATTCATCCCTATTGATGGCCCTGGCCACGGCACTCCCGGAAACCAAGGAAACCTCTCGCTCGCTGGATCGGCCGCCCATGAGTACGGCGACCACCTTTTTTTTCATAGTCACGGCCTCCTCTGGACAATATGCATTACCCTTCACAGATTAGGTCGCCACCCATCGCGGGGGCAAGCGTTACCATCGAGCATTCAGTTCTATCCGCAAGCAGAACTGAAACGGATCGCCGCGTACCAAGGAGTTGTAGGATTTCCGATACATCCATTCTTCATGACGATATGAGCCTTCAACACGCAGAGGGCGATTCCCCATTCCGTGCGGGCTATGTCGCTCTGGTGGGGAGAGCAAATGTCGGAAAATCAACACTCCTCAATGCCCTCCTTGGGCACAAGCTCACTGCGGTGACCCGCAAGCCGCAAACCACTCGTTTTCTTGTCAGAGGCATCTTGACGAATCCGCGCTCTCAGATGATTCTCGAGGATACACCGGGTATCCTCGACCCGAGACAGGCAATCGACAAAGCCATGCTTCGTCTTGCACAATCTGCCGCCAGGAACGCCGATGTCGTGTTGCTTCTTGTCTCGCCCTGGAGAAACATGGTGGAGCAGGAACTCTCCACGGCCTCGAAGATTCCAGGGAAGGCGCCGGTACTCGTGGGGATCAATAAGATAGATCTGGTGCGCAAAGTCGAGCTTTTGCCCCTCATCGCGGATCTGATCAAAGGCACGCGCATCAAGGAGGCGATCCCCATCAGTGCGAAGCATCACGACGGTCTCGATCTTCTCACTGAGCGGATCGAGGCGTGCTTACCCCCCTCTTCTCCGCTCTACCCACCCGACCAGCTCACCGATCAACCGGAACGATTCTTTGCGGCCGAGATCCTGAGGGAACAGATCCTGCAGAGGTATCGCCAGGAGGTGCCTTATGCCACCGCAGTGCAGATCGAGGAGTTCAAGGAGCGATCGTCAGGCAAGGATCTCATTCGGGCCGTGGTGTGGGTCGAACGGGAGAGCCAGAAGCGCATTCTCATCGGGAAACATGGGTCCGCATTGAAACGTTTGGGGATTGCTGCCAGAAGGGAGCTGGAACTTTTCTTGGGGAGAGAAGTGTATCTTGAGCTATGGGTCAAAATCCGTCCGGGCTGGCGAGACCGGGAGGCCGATCTCTCGCAGCTGGGCTTTGGCCGGAGTTGACTGGGTGAATGGGGAGGGGGAATGAAGAATCTGGGAATCTGTAATTTGCAATCTCTAATCTGGAAGAATAGGACGGGGGGATGAACATCCAAATCCGCCAGCTG
>JAUXFG010000253.1 GCA_030620115.1 Candidatus Fermentibacterota bacterium | reverse complement strand
GGATTTGTCAGACAGATCGACTCGGGGGTCGAGGATCCACGCAGCTCATCGAGCGCTGCGTGGGGAGATTTCGATGGAGACGGCCTGCTGGATCTCTACGTATGTAACAGACAAAGGAACTCGTTGTACCGCAACCTCGGCGATGGTGTGTTTGGAGACGCGACGGAGAGTGCAACGGTAATTGACATGGGCTACGTAGTTGTTTGGGTCGACCTTGATGGCGATGGCGATGAAGATATCTATGTGGGAAAAGGAGGAGGAGATCAGATCCTCTGCAATCTCTACAATCCTGAGTCTTCCCTTCACGTGCATTTGGAGGGCTCCGCAGAGGAATGGGGAAGCTCCTCGGACGGGATGGGCGCTCGGGTCACGTTATGTGGCGATGGGTCACGATTGACGAGGGTTATCGGCGAAGGATGTGGGCTGGGCCAGGGGAACCCAACGCTGACCTTGCCGCTGGCAGCAGTGGGTTCCAATCCGATTCTGCACGTGGAGTGGCCGGGGGGAACCATTCAGCGCGTTGAGGTACAGGGCCCCGGAGAGCTGATCGTGGAGGAGGAGCGCGCCGGGGTGGATCTCGCGCTCCGCGCGGTAGCCCTTCCATTCGACCTCTCTCACGGAGAAGCAACGATCCAAGCAGAGGTTACCCTTCAGGATAATGGGACAACGCCTCTCTTCTCTTATGGCATCCGGTTGGAAGTAATGGATGGTGGCGGAGCGAGAGTGTACGTGGACAGCGTTGCTATTGAGGATCCCGCCGGTGCGGATGTGCGGTTCCACGGCGTGCCTTCTCCGGACATCAACGATGTCTACACCTACCTATTCACGGGGGAAGCGGTCGGGGATGAGGCGGCCTGGAACAACGAGCTAATTCAGATACTCACCGGGGGACAGCTGCTTGAGGCATTTGAGCGTCCACCGGTCTATTGGAATTTCTCCTCAGAATGGCGATGGGCACGTTCCGGACCTCTGTATCAGGCCTCTTCCGGGATAGGGCTCCTCCTTCTTGCGCCAGGAGGACCAGGTGAGCCCTCCGCTGCTTCACCCGATTATGGAGTTGAGAGCGGCACTTTGGTTGGCCTGCGATTCATGACCATGTACTCGCTTGATCAGGATACGGTCTATGTGACTGCATGGCAGGATCAAGAGCAGCTTGCCCGGATGGCCATAAGTGGCTCGCAGGACTTCTATAGCGAGGAAACCTTGGCATTCAATGTTGAAACATCAGGCGCGGCCAGGTTCACCTGGAACTGCACTCGGTCAGATAGCACCGATCCTAGTTGGTTTCTTGCCATTGATGACGTGGAGCTCGTGGTCCTCGCACCAGCAGAGGATGCCAAGCCGCTTCCAACCGAGCTTCAGGTCTATGGCCCATGGCCGAATCCGTCCGGCGGTGAAATGACCTGGAGACTCCATATGCCGGGCGAAGCTCCGGTTCTGTTTGAGGTCTACGATATGGCGGGTCGCCAGATCCGCAGAGAAGCCCTGGGAATACTGAGACGAGGCATGCAATCTATCGCGGTATCTCCCGCGAGCCTTGGAAGTGGGGTTTACCTGGCAAGGTTCAGCACCGTGAAGAATTCCTGCACCAAGCTGTTCGTCAGGTTGAAGTAGGGGTTCGCACAGGAATAGGTTCGCAGTCTTGGTGCACAGATTTGCCGCAGAATTGGTCTCCCCCATGTAGGGGCATGGCATGCCGTGCCCACCAGAGGCGTAGTCCAAGCTACGTCGAGGATTTCGCGATCGAGGCGAGGCCAATAGATGGGGCGAAGATGGGATGTCAGAATGTGAAGTTGTTTCTGCGCGAACCCTAAGCCCGCCCCTCTTTCCGGTCTTCATCGCCTGGCCTGGGCTTGCCGAAGAGCTCAATAGCTTGATGGCTTCCCCGCATCTCGCTTTTCTTCAAATCTCTAGTAAATCCATAGATTTACTAGAGATTTATCGTACCCACAATCTTGACGTGCAAATGGCTCTGTGCCACAATTCCCCGCCCTCGTTTTGTAGGGCGGATCCCCTGAAATACGACCATGGGAGTCTGTTCATCCTGAGCTTTTCTCTTTCCGAGTTCCTTGCACATGCACGAGGCGTTCATTGTCCACCAACAGGGGGCCTCCGATCTCCTCCCCTTTCTTGAAGGCGGATCGAGACCATCGTCCGCCCCGGAGGGCTCATAGAGCCTATGGCTGGGTAATGGGATTTCCTGATATCGCCCAGGCCCATTGAGACGTTGCCCTACCTTCCGACAGCAATCTGGTAAGCGCCGCCCCCCTCTCAACTACCGCGCTATCGGTTTTCCTCGCTTCTGCCTGTCCCTGCGCTTCCCCGGCCCGCCAGTACCGAAATCAATCTCTCCCACAGTGCCGTCAGACAAATCCGACCGATTCCCATACTGATCTTCCGCCTTCACCCGATAGAAGACGCCCTGGTTCGGATCGCCCACTGCGGCGCTCTGCTCCGTGAAGCTCGTGTCAGGCGCATCAACCTCCCCTGCCAACGTACTCCCGTCTACTCCATACCGCTCATCATCCCGATAGATGACATACTTCTTCACCAACTCGTCTCGTCCATAGATATCTTCACTCACTGTCTGCCATGTCACGCACATGCTATCAGGCGTAACGAATTCTGCGTCCAGAAGCTCCGGCGCACCAGGAGCCGCACTCTCCCTGTACTCCCCTGTCTTCGCCTCATCTCGCTGCAGTTGCGGCCACTCCTGCCCATCAGCCCAGATCACTCCCGGGAGATCCCAGGCATGAATGACCCCGCTGAAAACCGTGGCCACTAGCTCCAAGTCGCCGTCGCCATCAAGATCGCCGACCACCACTGATCGCGTATCGCTCCCCGTGCCTCTGGAATACGCACTGATCGTATCTCCCGTGACCGCGTTCAACGTGTAGACGCGGTGATTCGCTCCGACTACGACCTCCATGGTCTGATCTCCAGTGAGATCAACGATGAGGGGATCGCTCTTCACAGCGTAGTCTGAGACCGTCTTATTCCACAGGCGTGTTCCCGAACCGTTCCACGCCTCCACTTCCCCGGTCCCATCAGCTATCACAATCCCCGGGCTCCCGCTTTGGTCCAGGTATCCCACTGCTGGTGAGCTCTCCGCCCACTTATCTATCAGGTTCCCGCCAATCCATCCGCTCGCTTCACTCCCATCCTCTCCATTGAGCACAAACAGACGAGAAGTATTGGCCAGATATCCAAAGGTCGTGAAGATGATCTCCTTCTTGCCGTCACCATCCACGTCAGCTATCGCAGGGCTCGTCCACACCGGATAATCGACCTCATACTCCCATTTCATACTCCCATCCGCCTCTATCGCATATACCTTTGCTCCCCAGTCCCCGTATCGAGAGCTCACCACCACCTCATTCTCTCCATCCTGATCTATATCACCTCCCGCAGGTGAGCTATTCTGATTGATGTGTGCGAGGCCTACCGGCCAGTTCCCGCTGAGAGCCGTCCCGAAACCATCCCACGCCCACAAGGTGCTGTCGTATCCTGCGGCCGCGATCTCTGGGATCCCATCTCCTGTCAGGTCCACCAAGAGGGGTGCGCTCCACGTCCCCATTCTCATGGTCTGCGGCCATCCGCTCTCAACTACCCCATCAGCATTCAGCACCCAGACGAGGGCCGTATCCGAGCAAGCAACTACGATTTCTTTCTCCCCATCACCATCTACATCGCCCACCGCAACTCCACTTGTGAGCATGCCATGGCAGTTATAGGGCCAATTAACGCCATAACTGGTTCCGTCATAGTTGAGTACATAGAGCAGGCTATCCTTTGATCCCACTATCACTTCGACTGTTCCATTATTATCAAGATCACTCAAACATAAGTTCTTCTCAATATTACCCCCGAGTGTGACCGGCCAGCCTTCCTGATAGCCCTTGGTCACCGTCACCCGTCCCCCATAGACCCGCACCGGGTTGTTCAGGCTGTCGTCTATGCATGCCCAGACAAACCACGTGCCCTCAGGGGCTGAAAACACGTCCCATACAGCCTGACCCGTGTCAGCGCCGGCTTCCTCTACCGTGGC
>JAUXFG010000186.1 GCA_030620115.1 Candidatus Fermentibacterota bacterium | reverse complement strand
GGAGCCGGCGCCATGGTGATTGGACCGGCAGGGGAGAATTTGGTGGCTATCGCCTGCATCAAATCCGACATATGGCGAAGCCTGGGCCGGGGCGGCATGGGTGCGGTGCTCGGGTCGAAGAACCTCAAAGGTATTGCGTTCGCAGGCACGAAGAAGTGCGACATCGCAGACGACGAGGAGCTCAAGGAGCTGGTGAAGGAGATTGGAAAGAAAGGCAAAGAGTCCCCGGTCACGAAGGTCTATCAAGAGCGTGGTACTCCCAACCAAGTGGGAGTAACCAACGCCTTCAAGTGTTTCCCCACACGATACTGGAAGAGCGGCGTATTCTCTGAGTGGGAGAAGATCTCCGCAGACTACATGCAGGAGAACTTCGAAGTAAAGGGTACCGGATGCCCGATCTGTTTTCTCCGTTGCCAGAAGAAATCCACCATCAAGCACGGCAGGCATGCAGGGCTTCAGCTCGAGGGGCCGGAGTTCGAAACCCTCTATGCCATCGGCGGTCTCAACGCCATCGACAGCATGGAAGAAATCGCGTGGCTCAACGTGCTCTGCGACCGATTGGGGATCGACACCATGAGCGCGGGGAACATCTCCTCCTTTGCCGTCGAGGCCTCAAAGGCCGGCAAGCTGGAATACGAGATCGACTACAACCAGCCTGAGAAGGTCGGGGAGCTCTACGAGATGATTTCTCATCGGAGAGGCGTAGGTGAGATCTTCGCGCGAGGGATCAAGCCGGCTGCCGAGGAGCTTGGACTGGAGGACGAGGCCATCCACGTGAAGGGGCTCGAACCAGGTGGATTCGACCCACGGGTGCTCAAGGGAATGGGGCTCTCCTATGCAACTTCCGCGCGGGGCGCCTGCCATCTCAGGGGAACGTTTTACAAGGCGGAGCTCTCCGGCGAGATGGACAAGAACCAGATCTCAGGAAAGGCGAAGCTTCACATTGACTACGAAGATAGGGCAGTGATCTTCGACAGCCTGGTGCTGTGCCGGTTTTTCCGGGATTTCCTCGGATGGGATGAGCTTCTGAGGCTCATCAGCGCTACCACAGGGATGGAGCTTTCCAAGGACAAGCTTGAGGACATGGCGAACGATATTACGAACCTCACCAGGGAGTTCAATACGAGAGAGGGGCTCGATGCCTCTACCGATACGTTGCCGAAACCATTCCTGACGCAGCCCACGGAGGAGGGGGCGACCCTCACCAGGGATGAATTGGACACCATGATCAGGGAATACAATGAGATCAGAGCCAGGAGAGGCGGCAAGACATGAAGATAACAATTCTCGATGGCTATACCATCAATCCCGGGGATCTCAACTGGGAGCCCATAGAGTTTCTCGGTACGTGTACGGTCTATGATCGGACCGCTCCGGAGGAGACGTATGAGAGAAGCAAGGATGCTGAGATCGTGATCACCAGCAAAGTGGTATTTGATCGCGACCTGATTCTCCGGCTCCCAGAGTTGCGGTATATCGGCGTGATTGCCACCGGCTACAACGTGATCGACCTGGCCGCAGCCAAGGAAAGAAATGTTGTTGTCACCAACATTCCCGACTACTGCGCCTCTTCAGTGGCTCAGATGGTCTTTGCGCATATCCTGGAGTTTGCACGCCACGTGGGCCATCATGATCGGACTGTCAAGGAGGGGAAGTGGGCATCCAGCAAAGACTTCTGCTACTGGGACTATCCACAGATGGAGCTGGAAGGAAAGACGCTTGGGCTCCTTGGATGTGGCAAAATCGGGCGGGAGACGGCGCGGATTGCGCTGGGGTTCGGCATGAAGGTTATCGCGTATGATCTCTACCCCGTATCCTTGGACGATCTTGTGATAGAGTTCGTGGATCTTGATACGATCTTCTCTGAGAGCGAGATCATCAGCCTGCACTGTCCTTTGACTCCCGACACCAAAGGGATAATCCGGACCGAAAACCTGTCGAAGATGAAGCCATCGGCCTTGTTGATCAACACGGCCAGGGGGCCGCTGGTGAATGAGGAAGATCTTGCCCTCGCATTGAACACAGGAGTCATTGCCGGCGCGGGTCTCGACGTGATGAACGTGGAACCGCCGCCTCCGGAAAACCCGCTTGTTGGGGCAAGGAACTGCCATATCACTCCACACATCGCGTGGGCCAGCCTCGAATCACGGGTACGACTGATACAGATGACCGCAGACAATATCAGAGCTTTTCTGGACGGCAACCCCGTCAATGTGGTGAACTGAGCATTGTGACGCGGAAGCTGATCAAGGTCCGGCAGGAGTTCGAGACCGAGAGACTGCCTGATGTGGGCACTGCGGTGGACGAGGAGCTCCAACAGTCTGGAATCAAGATCGAACACGGGGCCAGGATCGCAATTGCTGTGGGAAGTCGTGGAATCACTGATCTGGGCTTGGCAATCAAACGCGTCATCGAATTTGTCCGTCGAGGGGGAGGAAGCCCTTTCATCGTACCAGCCATGGGCAGCCACGGCGGCGCGACCGCCGAGGGACAGCGTGAGGTATTGGCGAGCCTTGGCATTTCCGAGGAACGTATGGGAATTCCGGTCTTGTCTTCCATGGACGTGGTCGAATTCTCTCTCGGTGGTTTGAAGCAGCGGGTGTTCATGGATAGGCATGCGTATGAAGCTGATGGAGTAATCCTGATCAATCGCATCAAACCCCATACCGATTTCCATGGCCAATACGAGAGTGGGCTTGTCAAGATGTGCGTCATTGGTCTCGGGAAACACAAACAGGCCCTGGAGATACACCGGTGTGGTGTGGAGGGCCTGAAAGAGCTCACCCCCGCCACCGCACAGCAGATATTCTCCACTGGTAAGATAGTTATGGGCCTGGCCATTGTTGAGAATGCACGCGATGAAACCGCCCTCGTCCGGGCACTTGGGCCAGACGATATAATGCGGGAGGAGCCAGGCCTTCTTGAATATGCAAGGCGCAGTATGCCTTGCCTTCCAATTGAGGAGATCGATATCCTCATTATCGACAGACAAGGGAAAGATATAAGTGGCACCGGAATTGATCCAAACATCACCGGAAGAATAAAGATAAGAGGACAGGAAGAACCGGAAAAACCGAGAATAAAGGAAATCGTCGTCACTGATCTGACGCCTGCGTCGCATGGCAATGCGGTCGGTGTCGGTTTTGCCGACGTGATCACGAGGAGGTTCTTCGAGAAGATCGATCTCGCCGCAATGTATGAGAACGTGGTGACCAGCACATTCTTGGAGCGCGCGAAGATCCCGATGATTGCGGATAATGCTAGGCATGCGTTGGAGATCGCCTCCAGGGCGGCTGGTTCCCTGCAACCACGGGAGGAGAGAATCATCCGTATTCGGGATACCCTCCATCTTGAAGAGATGTACGTGTCCGGAGCGGTGCTTCGGGAATGCCAAGAGAAGCTCGAGGTAATCGGCAATTTCCAGACTATCTTCGATGATGAAGGAGAGCTGAGGGAGTTCTAGAATCTGGAATCAGTGATCTGGAGGGGAAGGGAGGAGAGTGTGTTCAGCGTTCAGCGTTCAGATGACGGAACGAGGAGCAAGGAGAGATTCTTCGCTCCTTGGAGTCGCTCAGAATGACAGTGGTATAACGCACAAGGACGCATCGTCGCGTGTCATTCTGAGGGAGCAGAGCGACCGAAGAATCTGGGTGGAGGGGAGGGGGAAGGAAGCGTGCAGCGTTCAGATGACAGACCGAGGAGGAAGAGACGGGAATGGGAGAATGGATTCTGGAGTGAAGCGAGATTCTTCGCTCCCTATAGTTGTTCAGAATGACAGTGGTATTACGTACAAGGACCCATCGTCGCGTGTCATTCTGAGGGAGCAGAGCGACCGAAGAATCTGGGTGGGGTGAGGAAGAAGACAGTGTTCAGCGTTCAACGTTCAGATGGCACAATGGAGACTGGATCCCTTTTTCACCCACTGATCGAACGCTGGTTTTGCGAAAGTATTGGGCAGCCTACGCCAGTGCAGGAGCAGGCGTGGCCGCGGATCGCCGCCGGCGAACACGTGTTGATCGCCGCGCCTACCGGCAGTGGCAAGACCATGGCTGCCTTCATGTGGGCACTGAATGCCCTGATTACCGGCAGATGGGCCAGGGGAGCAACAAGAGTGCTCTACGTCTCCCCCTTGAAGGCCCTGAACAACGATGTACAGAGGAATCTCCTTCGACCGCTCAAGGAGTTGGAGGAGACCTTCGAGGCGGCTGGGCAGCCATTTCCCACCATCCATGTCAGGACACGTAGCGGCGACACCCCGCAGGCGGACCGCCGCCGCATGTTGCGTCATCCTCCTGAGATTCTCATCACCACACCTGAGAGCCTGAATCTTCTTCTTTTCTCAACCGGGGGGCGATCGATGCTCACAGGGCTTTCTACCGTGATCCTCGATGAGATCCATGCCGTGGCGGGCAACAAGCGTGGTGTCTATCTGATGACTGCAGTGGATCGTTTGGTCATGCTGTCTGGTGAATTCCAACGGATCGCCTTGTCAGCCACGATTCGTCCCGTGGAGGTTATTGCTCAGTTCGTCGGCGGCTTCGAAAAAGGCGGCTCTTCGGAAAGCCCTCTCTTTACACCCAGGCCTGTGTCATGTGTTCGGTCGACCAGCATAAAACAGTACGCTATTGGTGTGTGTTTCCCCAAGGAAGCAATCGATCGTCCGGCCACGGAATCATTGTGGGAGCCTCTGGTGGATGGCTTCAGGGAAATCATCAGACGGAATCGCTCCACCTTGTTGTTCGCCAACAGCCGGCGACTGGCCGAGAGAGTGACCCTGAAGATAAACCATGGCTCCCATGGTCCTCTTGCCTATGCGCATCATGGTTCGCTTTCGCGAGAGATCAGGGGGGAAGTCGAACGCAGGCTGAAGGCTGGAGATCTGAAGGCTATTGTTGCCACGAGTTCCCTGGAGTTGGGCATCGATATCGGGGCGCTTGATGAGGTGATGCTCGTCCAGTCTCCGCCCTCCCTCTCGTCCGCGGTTTAGCGGCCGGGCGGGCTTCTCCAAGTGGAGAGGCGCACTTCCGTACACGGGGACATGGTTTCGGCTACCAAGACCCGCGTTTCCGGATGATGCCCTGGAAGCCCAGGAACGGAGCAAGGATCGTGTCAGGCTCTTGCTGGATCGTTATGGCATCCTGTTCCGGGAGCTGGTCGCCAGGGAATTGCCTGTTTTCCGTTGGGCCGGTGTTTTCCGATCTTTGCGGCTGATGGAGCTGTCGGGGGAGATACTTGCGGGCTGTTTCTTCGAGGGGATCCCGGGGCCCCAGTTTATCTCGCATCGCGCGTTCCGGGAGCTGCAGCGAGCCTTGCCGGAGCAAGTCATCTATTGGCTCAATGCCACCGATCCTGCAAGTCTCTGTGGCTTGGGGCTCCATTCGTTGCGAGAGGAACTGCCGAAACGGCTCGTGGGAACGCATCTCGTGTATCGGGGCACTGATCTTGTGGTGATTTCAGAACGACTCGCCAAAGCGTTGATTTTCCGAGTACCCCCCGATGATCCGCGCATGGCTGAGTATCTTGGTTTCCTGCGTCATCTATTGTCGCGCCGGTTCCAACCGAAACGTCGGCTTGTCATCGAAACCATCAATGGTGAGGCCGCATCGAGGAGCCCCTACGTCGATGCGTTACGTATCTGCTTCGACGTCTTGGTCGACTTCAAGACCGTCGTCCTCCACAAGTGTTTCCACCACACCGACCCGAGCTAGGGTTCGGTCTGTCATCTGTACACTCCATGCTCTCTTCCTCTTCAGATTGCAGATTCCATATTACAGATTCCAGATTCTTCCCGCATTCCAGCAATCCAGCAATTCGGAATTCCCCTCTCCCTTTCTTCCCAAGAACTTCATCAGGAGCCTCGTCGATTTCCCCAAACTTCGTCTCGAATCCCGCGTCGGACGCGGGATCCCGAACTTCCCCCATCTCTTCTCCTCCAAACTTCGATGTTGAATGTTGGATGTTGAATGTTCGATGTTTTTCCTCTCCTCCATCCTTCTTCCCTCTCCTCACAAGCTCATCGGCCCACTACCCCTGTCATTCTGAGCGGAAGCGAAGAATCTCGCCTTGCTTCTCGTTCCGTCATCTGAACGCTGAACGCTCTCTTCTTCCTTCCCCCATTCCCTCAATCCAGCATTTCGAAATTCCCCTCTTCCCCTCTTCCAAGATTGTCAGATTCCAGATTGCCAGATTATAGATTCTTCTTCCCCAATCCCCCATTTCTTTGTGTCTTCCTCTTCTATATCATAGATTAACAGATTGTGGATTACCAGATTCCGCGAACCCCAAGGAGGGAAACAATGAGAAGATGGCCCATGACGCTGATGATTGCTGCGGCAATGCTTGTTTTTTTGGCGCATGCTTCCCAGGCTCAGCCGGAGAATCGATTGGGGCTCGCAGTGCACTACTGGAAGACCATCGACAAGATAGAAGTGGACAACATTGACGAGAACGGTGTCGCGTGGATCATTACTTACCAGCGTGTTTCAGGCTCCCTGATCACCCTGGAGGCCGATCTCGAATTTCTCCCGCGGGGCTATGCGGCCTCGGAACATCGGGTGACCGCACCGCAGGTCTACGCTATTGCTGGCCGCGGAGTCTATGGGGGGCTTGGGCTTGGCATCTACTACTCGGATGGGGATTTTGCTGATAAGCCGTTCTTTGCACTACGGGCGGGAGTCAACTTCGAGATCATGCCTGCGCTCTATTTGGATATAAATGCAAACTACCGTTTCGATGAATGGGATCTTGGCCAGGTTCAGGAGAATATCGATACTGATACCATGACCTTAGGAGCCGCAGTACGGATGAGGCTGTAACTGCAAGCGCAGATC
>JAUXFG010000265.1 GCA_030620115.1 Candidatus Fermentibacterota bacterium | reverse complement strand
TCATGTCTCGTCAATGGGCAACGCGGATTGGTCCACCATTGAATACTGCAGGCTCTGGGTGAGCGACCTTGATGCACAAGATGAGGCACTCATTCAGCTTGCAGGCTTGGAGATCGTAGGGAGCACATGGCTCTCGCAAGGCATTGAGTCGGAGCTGGATGATGTGGGTGAGGAGGAGCGGTTTCGTGTGAAGGTGCGCAATAACAAAGAGGATCCGGAGTACGAGCCGCCTTTTGATCCTGGGGAAGATGAACGTACGGGCTATGAACGAAGAGAGCAATCTCTCGTCCTGAGCTTCGAAGGCATGGCTTTCGGGCACTGGGGGAGTGCGTATCAATCGTTCTATCGAGACCAGGATTACTCCGGGTATGAAGGCCTGGCATTCTGGATTCGATCATTTCAGATAAACGACGCCGCGGGGCTCGATGTGGAGCCCCTTGCCTGGATCAGGCTGGGCGCCAACGAACAGAACTACTATGAGATTCGGTTTCGTGTGGAGGGAGATGAATGGCACAAGGTCGAGGTCGACATCGGGCAGCTTACCCGGACCAAGATCGAGGGCAGGATTGTGACCTCGGAAGGCTACATGCTTCAAGTGGTCGGATCGCCTTCCATCACCAAGATCGCCAGGCTCACTGCTGGTGTGGAGAACCCCTCGGGGCGAGCCATCACCGGGGAGGTCTGGATCGATGATCTTCATCTCGTGCGGGTCAAGCGGGAACAGGGAACGGCCCGCCGCGTTTCACTCAAGTTCCAGCTTGCCGACGTGGCCACCGTGGATGCCGACTATCAGAGCCGTGATGCCACGTACAGGCAGCTCGATCAGCGCGGGAGCTCGGGCGCCACCAGCAGTACCTCGTCAGGAGGATTATCCACGAGGCTCTCTCTGCATCAATTCCTCCCCGATCGATGGGGTGTGACCTTCCCTGTCTCCCTTTCCTGGACATGGAATACCTCGCGGCCCCGGCTTGCCCCGGGAAGTGATACCCCGCTTACCGAGGATGAGCGCAGAAACGCAGAGAGTGTGGACAAGATCCAGAGGACTTCGGCAAGCCTCAACAAGACGAAACCCTCCAGGAATCCGCTGGTTCGGGCGACGCTGGACAGGTTGCGGCTCTCGTTCTCTCAAACACATTCGAGGAAAGCAAGTCCCAGCCGGGCGGATACGAGTCGATCCACTTCGATGTCGCTGAATTGGGACTGGTCTCCCGGGAGGAAGAATAGCATTGCAATTCCCCACGTGGGACAGCTTCACTACCTCCCCAGCAACATGTCATTCGGACTGACGGGGAACCAGCGAGATCCCAGAATCTATGTCAGCTCGGGGGATTCTCTGATTTGGTCTCCCACGCGCTACTCACGTACGCTCACAGAGAAGGCTTCCCTCGGGTTTCAACCCTTCAAGGCGTTATCGGCCGACTACACAATCGATGCCAACAGAGACCTGACCTACGACGCCAGTGGCAGGGATCTCCTGGACAAAGAGCGCTTGCGGCCCACATCGGAGCTATTGCCGTTCTGGAAAGCATTCGAGGCCAGGGAAACAGGCCGGACCCAGAAGGTAGGCCTTCAATTGAAACCACGGGTGGTATCCTGGTTCGATCCCAGTCTTAACTATGATACCAGCTACCGGGAGAATCACAATCCCGCGCTGTCTCAGGGCGCCGGAGACTCTTCAGATGTACGCGAGGATGTACGCGAGGTGGGATCCACAACCTCACGCGAGATCCGCGCGACCATTTCGATGAATCAGCTTTTCTCGAAGATCTCGGAGACCGGAGACGGCACGATCAAGATCCTCAAGCTTCTGGGTTCCCTGGGAGGCAAGTTCCAGGCAGTTCAGGGGAACTACCGCAGGAGCGCGAGCACGAAGTATCGTGACCTCGGGGCACGGCCGGGACTTGACTATCAGCTTGGGCTCGTGGAAGAGCTTCCCGGAGTCGATCCTTATGATACTCAAGTTCGTGACTCCTGGGGCCTGAGTGGCGGTGTTCAATTGTCGCGAGATCTCAGATTGACCGCCAGGAGCAGCGGCAGTCTTGATCGGAAGGACTACTCCGGGGTGGAGACTGGCAACACGAGCGCCACCTTTCCTGATCTGGATCTGAGCTGGTCGGGCTTCCACAAGCTCAAGCCCTTCAAGGATCACCTCATGAGTTCCACCATCCGGAGCGCGTTCAAGCACACCAATGGGGCCAGCGGGCGATATGAAGATGGTGTGTTCGAAGAGACGAGTGCTTCGAGGAAGGATAACTTCTCTCCCCGTCTCAGCATGTCCGTTCGCTGGAAGAATGACCTCTCGGTCACCATGGGAGACACCTATTCCAAGGAGGTCACTGAGGATTTCAGCCAGGCACGGACTATCACCAAGACCGGGACCAGGCACCAGACAAATCTTTCCATGTCGTATGCGTTCAACGCACCGCGTGGCATGAATCTCCCCATATTCGGCAGGATGAAGTTCAAATCGGATCTTCGTCTCAGCATGGAGATTTCCCGTGCGAAAAATCAGAAAAGGAACGACACACAGCTGAGTGCTGACCAGTCGGAATGGTCGGTTCGACCGGAGGTCTCGTATGATTTTGGTGTGGTGGATTCGGGGCTGCAGATGTGGGTCTCCCAAACGAACGACAAGATACGTGTCAAGAAGTTCAGGAGGATCGGGCTCAGGATCTGGATTCAGTTTCCATTCTGAGCAATGCGTTGCAGGGCATGGATTCTAGCCGTCTTGACGGGGAAGGAGCGTGTACATCGGTGAGATTGATGGAAAAGCGAGGCCCTCACGGCGCCCCGGGCATTGTGCTTCTTGTTCTTGGCGCCCTCCTGCCGTCGGCCTCCCCCGTTATGGCGAGCCAGCCGGATTCGCTGGCTTTTGTGTATTCAGGTTCCTCTGCCGATGGTTTCTGGCCTGGCGACTGTATCACTCTCCGTGCATGGTGGCCAGAGCATGCGGAGAGCCTCATGTGTCGGCTTTCGAATGTAGACAATGGGGATACGTTATCCTTTTTCCTTAGACCGTCTGCTGATGACACTCTCGTTGCAGAAGGCGGTCTTGAATTCGGTCCGGGGTGGATACTTTCCGCGCTTCCTTCGGAAATGGATGTTTTCGAGTGCAGCTATGGCCACCGCTTGGTTGCCGCAGCGGATGATTTGGCGGACAGCAGCAGGCTACTAGTTGAGCCGGCCGAGGTCTCGCTTTCTCCGGACAGTCTTGTGGTTGGTTCGATGGTAGAGGTGATGTGGCTGGATCGAGATGCCGACCGGGACTACAATGCGGTGGATAGTATTCTCGTGGAACTGCACAGCTTCATTGGAGGAGACACCACGTCTCTCGTTCTCATTGAATCAGGGACTCATGGAGGAGTGTTTTCGGCCACCTGTGAGCTGATGTGCGGTCTTTCCCAGAATGCAGACTCGGCCGGGCTGAAGATCTTGGATGCCGATACCATCTTTGTGTCCGGATGGGACACGCTGGCATATGCGCCCAATTGGACTGCAGAAGTGGTTGGGCGGTCGATCGATGCTCGCGCCGCCATTCTTACCAGGAACGCCACGGTTTC
>JAUXFG010000054.1 GCA_030620115.1 Candidatus Fermentibacterota bacterium | reverse complement strand
ATGACGGAGCATGGCCCTCCATCATCTGAACGCTGAACGCTATCGTCTTCCCCATCCCCCATCCCCCATTCCCCCATCACCCCAACACCCCATTCCCAATCCCATTCCCTACCCCTGCTTCATCTCATAGAGATTTTCGTCATCATCTTTCAGGAAAAACACCTCGTGGTCACCAACCAAGGTCTTTCGAATCTCCAAGCCGAGCTCTTGTGCCTTGTCCAGGATCCGCGCAAGGTCTGGCACTTTGAGGCAGACATGTGTGGGTGGCGGGATTGAGCCCCCATCCGGCAAGATGAAAGCTTCCACGATCCGCTTCTCCTCGCCGTAGACAAGAATCTCGATAGAAACGTCGAGACCGAAGAAGGCCGCGCTGATTTCCGAGCCGATGGTGAACGAACGTAGCTTCCTCATTCCCAGACAGTGAGCAAAAATCCTCTCCGCTCGCTCCCTCGAGGAAAACCGCACGGCGAAATGATCGATGGTTATCATGCGTGTATACCTCACATGTGTCGGTGGCAGAAAATAAAAACGCCGGAGCCGCCTCCTGGCGACCCCGACGCAAACTTCAATAGCGAGTGGTTACAACCCTAGATCAGCCATGATCGCCTGCCCCAGGGCCGGGAGGTCATCAGGCTCCAGATACATAATGGGAAAACCAAAGAAAAGCGCGGTCGCACCCGAAGCACCAGAATGATAACGCACGGCCAGGGGAAGCCCGTTGGCCGCGTCATCGGACGAAATCATGTGCATGATAACGGCAGCCTCGTCCCGCGCATCGACCGTGGTCGTGAACGGCAACCCCGGGAAAGGAAATGCCCCCGCCTTCAGTCGCACATCCGGATACTCGCTCACCGCCCCTGTAGCGCCTTCGAACGGGTACCCCACAGGTTCATCCGCGGAAGCCAGGCCAAGGCAATCATAGGCAAAGTCGCCCTCTCTGAACTCCTTGGGAATGGTGTAGGTGAACGAGTCATTGATTGTCCTCAACCCCTCGATCACGAGATTCCCGCCAAGACTCAGGTACTCCGAAAAGAGCTCCTTCTGATTCGACAGGAGAGTATCCTGTTCGGTGCCTCCCTTGTACCAGTAGATGGCCTTGTAGTCGCCTACGTCCGATGGCTGGAGGAAGTAGCTGTTCGCTTCCGGCGGCCCCGGCATGGTGATTCGTGTCACATCGACGCCAAGAAGAAGGGTGTTCTCATAGATCTCCTCTTCATCCCATGCGCCGGGGAAAGGCTCATAGGCCGCATCCACCATTAGTATCTCCTTGGAGAACGACGGATTGACCGCATAGAATGCTCGCGAAACAATGCTGTCCGAAATAGCCTGGGCATTATCCATGCAGGACACGTAGAGCGTGTGCCATCCTGTGGGCAGGTCATAGACCAGACCATTCCGGGACACACCATTAAAAATCACGGCCTCGTTATCGGGACTGAAATCATCTCGTGATGGTACAAACAAGGAATCATCCAGCCACCACGCCCACCGCACCACGCGTCCATCTTCAATGATGTTGTAATACACGTCTCGATGAACATCATCCCCACCCAATGCAAACCTGACGCCATGCCACGTCTCTGTGGTATCGGGCCACATGAAAACCTCTTGGCCGTTGGTGGGCCCTTCGACAATTTCAGGAATCGGCAGGAAGGTCGTCGTAAAAACGGCGAGCCCGACGGGCTCGGATTCAGCCTTCTGGTTGTCGATACATTTCACACTGAATGTATGTATCTCACCAACGCCGCCGCCCAGCGCGGGGAAATTCACCGAGTCCTGTGTCGCCTCTGACCAATACGTCCATTCGCCTGCGACACCAATAGCCCGAACCCAACGGGGCCGATTGATGGGATCTTCGTCGACGAGACCGTCTCCGTCATTATCAACACCGTCTCTGGGGTCTTCATCCACATGCGGTTCCGGATCATACCCGCAGTCCCCATCCCGGTTTGCGTCCCAACCCCAGCAGTCTTCATCGATCCTCCCATCCCCATCGTCGTCGATACCATTGGGGAGCTCTTCATCAGCATAGATGGTGTATCCATAGTAGCGAGACGAATCAGGGTAGGCCGAGATCTCATTGTCTCCATCGTCGTCCACACCTAGCAAGCCGAATCCACCGTCCCAATTGAGATCGGGAACCCCGTTCTTCTCGATGCCGATCGCAAGGTTCTCCAGATCATCGGTGGCCGGATTCCAATCGCTGTCATTGTCGCCTTCATGGGTCCACGCACCACCATCGACTTGGTAGGAATAGCCGACAACCAAGCCATCAGCATCATCTCCGATCCACTTGATCACGGTGGCCGCGGAAAGATACATGGAATCAGCCATGGAATTGGGTAACCTTACTGTAGGTGGGATATTGTCCAGCGCATCGCCGGTAACTTCCGGTTCGCATCCCATGAATATCCCTAAGGAACAGAAGAACGAGCAAACCACGAATAGGAGGATAGCTTTGTGAACCATTGTGAAGCTCCCATGTGTGAATCGGCATCATCAAGCGGTGAAAGCCGGAAGCATGCAGGCACACCCCGACATCTGATTCCCGCAGAATAGCATCCAGGTCATGTTTTCGTCAACCCTGAATGCCCGATAGCCCGAACTTCTCACCAACTCTCGGCTGCAACAGCCGAGATGGCATCCCGCGTCCGACGCGGGACTTCGTTACGCTCCGTCGGCCTCCTCGACGTATCGCAGAGGATACGCCTCCGGGGGTCTCGGTCGCAAGCCTCGCATCCAGAACCATCTCGGCCGTTTCGCTTCGAAAGCCGGTGAGAAGTGCGGGCTAGGGGCCAAACATCCTGATCCACGGCAAATGGGGTTGACATGCGAATGTGCAGATAGTAAGGTCCATATTTGCATAAAGCAATCTTCGGATGTTGTTTTTGGGGCTATCACGAATGAACATATCCCCCGCGCTTCTTTGGCGCCCGGCGGGGGGGAACTTCGACACTGCCGCTTTAAGGAGGTACTCGAAGATGAGTGGAATGAAGGGTCCCCGGCTACTTCTCACTTTCGTCCTGACATCCATACTCGCCGTTTCGGCCCTCGGAGGAGTCACCGGGAAGATCACCGGCCGCGTGGTCGACGACAATGGAAATCCCATGCCCGGTGCGCAGGTCATGGTTGAGGAAACCTATTTCGGTGCGGTGTGTGACGTCGAAGGGCACTTCAGCATCATGCAGGTACCGCCAGGGCGCCATGTCGTCAAGGTGAGCATGATCGGATTCGCTGAGCTCAAGATCACCGACGTCCAGGTGGCCAGCGATCTGACTATCAATCTTGGAACGCTGGACTTGACCCCGGAGGTCATCGGCCTCGATGCGGTCGTGATCAAGGCGATCAAACCTATTGTTGAAATCGACGTCACCGATTCTCGGCGCCAGATCAGTGCCGAGACATTGGAAAACATGCCCGTGGACGACTATACCGAGGCTTTGGAAGCACAGACATCCATGAAAGTCGAGGGCGGTGAGCTTCACGTTCGCGGCGGTCGTGGTGGCGAGGTGATCTACATGGTTGACGGGATGGTGATCAACGATCCCTTGGTCGGTGGCAACTCCGGTCTCAATGTTGCTTCCAACGCCATCGAAGAGATGTCGGTGCTT
The DNA here is from genome assembly GCA_030620115.1 of Candidatus Fermentibacterota bacterium. Classification (GTDB taxonomy): domain Bacteria; phylum JAFGKV01; class JAFGKV01; order JAFGKV01; family JAFGKV01; genus JAUXFG01. The sequence continues at coordinate 19,641 of JAUXFG010000054.1, read as the reverse complement.
ACCGGCGGCTTCAATGCGGAATACGGCAATGCCCAGTCGGGTATCATCAACCTCATAACCAAAGAAGGGAATGTAACAACCACCTCGGGAACGTTCAGCTATAAGACCGATCAACTAAGCATTGATGGGAAAGATATCATACCGGGCAAGTTCTCATTCGGCACCCAGCATATGCAACTCTCGTTAGGGGGGCCCGAACCGATCACGACATTTCTGCTCCCCACGCTCGGCGTCAAGCTGCCGGGTGACAATCTCAGCTACTTCGCGTCGTTCGACGCAAATATCACCGACGGGTATCGACCAAACGGGCGGGACCGTCCTGATCGAAAGGTACTTGGCCTCTCTTTGCCAGACAAGCAGTACAACAGCTACTCACTTTCAACAAAGCTGACATATCGCTTCAAACCGCAGATGAAGGTAACCTTCAGCTACCGCGGCTCTGATGACCGAAACGATGGATCGAGCTGGCAGAAACGGTACACACCCGACACCAACTATCGAACCAGACGAACATCCGACCACATGAACATCAACTGGACCCATACGCTCAGCAACAGCACCTTCTATGCCGTGAACGCCGGGCTCTTTCGAACCAAATATGAGCTGCTTCCAGGGGGGCATCGACCTGATTGGTTTCCGAAGATCCTGCCCGTAGGCGCCTGGGGAGATTGGGGTGAGTACCGAAGCTTCGACGATTTGCTGTCGGACTTCGAAGACATGCTGATCCTTCCTTGGTCGTATTTCGGTGGAAGCTACACCGGCTCGGTTCCTGACTTCTGGGAGCCGTGGCTGGATGGGGAACCCTACCAAGATGTGGGAGCGGATGGTGATCCGCTCACCGGTGACCGCGATAGAGGCGAGGGGAATCATGTGTGGGATCCCGGTGAACCTTACGAAGATGTGAACGGCAATGGTATGTATGACGGCCCGAACGGCCAGTTCGACTTCGCCGAAGCATTTCACGATGTGAATGGAAACGACCGATGGGATGAGGGTGAGCCATACCAGGACGGCTGGGACTTTGTTGATGTGAATGGCGATGGTGAGTTCAGCAGTGGAGAAGTGGCCTACATGGACTACGAGTTCAACGGTGAATACGATCCTTGGAATGATCTCAACAACGATGGATTCTGGCAACCTGGGGAGGGCGATCTCCGGATGGATCAGATGTGGGTCGCGACGAATAGCTACGCGGTCCAATACTTCACCTTTGTCGAGGGCAATGGCGTGTACGATCCCGGCGAGAGTTTCACTGACTGGAACGGGAATAGCTGGTGGGATCCATACGACGGTTTTGCAGACCCCGGCTTCCCGGCCGAGGAGTTCTTTGATGTGGGCATCGACGGCATTCCTGATGAGAGGGAAGAAGGATCCGACCCCTCAGATCCTGCCGGTGACAACTATGACCCGGTCTCCAACCCATACGGCACCGAGGGGAACGGCAAGCATGATCCACCCGAATGGCGGCCACAGTATGATGACTGGAACGGCAACGGAGAACCTGACGGAGACGGAGATCCCAACAATCCCGACAGCGAGTGGGTAGACTACAATCAGAATGGTATTGTTGACCTTTTTGGTGAGCCTTTCGACGACGCGAACTGGAACGGACTCTACAATGAAGGCCGAGAAGGCACGTATGATCAGTGGGCCCAGTGGCACTCGCGCAAGGAAAGTATCTATACTCTGAAGTTCGATCTCACCAGTCAGATCGGGAAACACCATCAAACCAAGACCGGTTTTCTTCTCAGTTTGAATGAATTCGAGCATAAAGAGATACAATATCCACACCGCGAATACCCTTTTGCTGATGATGAGGCAGACAGTGCAACGGGCTATCCTGATCGTGGCGTGTTCCGCGACTTCTACGAAAGGAGTCCCATAGACGGGGCATTCTACCTCCAGGACAAGATGGAGTTCGAGGGCCTCATCGTGAACGCCGGCCTCAGGCTCGATTTCCGCTACCTCGGGACAGAGCTCAAGGACCGGGAGATCTACGACCAGTCAGGCGAGCTGATCCCCATAGATCTCTGGACGTTCTACTTCAGCCCCCGATTGGGCATCAGCCATCCCATCACCGATCATGATGTGCTCTACTTCAACTACGGCCACTTTGTCGAATGGCCGGAATTCGACAAAGTCTATGCGCGGGACACCCAGGGGCCCTCCGCCTACAGCCTATTTGGAAACCCGAATCTACAGCCGGAGCGAACCGTGGCCTATGAATTCGGTGTCGATCACGCGTTCAATGACAACTTCAAGGTCGATGTGACGGGCTTTTTCAAAGATGTGTTCGATCTCGTGAATCAATGGGTGCTCGGCGACCGCTACGACCGATTTTATGTCTATGGCAATGTGGACTTCGGTAGAATCCGAGGATTCGAGATCAACTTCGAGAAGCGCTACTCCAACCACATAAGCGGCACTGCTGCCTATGGTTATATGATGGCCACGGGCAAGAGCTCTTCAGACCGGAGCGTCTATGATTCCGGCTATGCCGGCGAAAACCTCCCGCTCAAGGAGAACAATCTCGACTGGGATGAGAGGCATTCAATCACTCTAAACGCGGATTTCCGCTTCTTCCCAGGGGATGAACTGCATCTTTTCGGCCTCGGACTCCCATCGGATTGGGGCCTTAACTTCCTATGGAAGTATGGAAGCGGTCTTCCGTATACCCTTAGGGACGAGCTGAACAACAAAGTCGAAGGTGAGAATGTGGGCAACAACGCCCGCAAGCCATACACCAGCGAGCTGGACATCAAATTCAACAAGGGATTCAAGTTGGCGGGAACGAATTTTGATCTCATTCTGGATGTGAGGAATGTGCTCGATCGCGACAACATCCGTGAAGTGGAGGAGAGATGGGGAACGCCGTGGGGTGATGGGAGACTCAGTCTCAGAGATCCATACAACTACCACCCGAGGCGCAATATCCGTCTTGGGTTCAAGGCTCGTTTCTAGGAGGACAGACGATGAAGCGCTTTCCCGGTTGCCACCTGCTGATCCTCGGGCTTTTCGTATTGACTGCCTCTCCCGGTCTGGCGAGATGGGAGAAGATCTCCGACGACGGCTCGGCGCTCCTGGCTCCTGCTGATGACAAGCCCGCCAGGGAGCAGAAAACACACAGAGTCGGCAATATGTGGCTGACCATATCGAATTTTGGATTCTTCGGCAACGACGAACAGATCGACTACCGCGGAACTGATTACTGGTTGCCGAAATGTGAGTTCCCTGCCGGCTCGGGCGTCGACTACCTCTTCCAGGGAGCACTGTGGGTCGGCGGTGTTGTAGGCAATGACACCTTGGTTTCGGTGGGCGCCGATGGGTGGCAGCATGAGAACGAGATGTTCCCATGCACGGTGAAGGAGGTGCCCTGCCTCATTGAGTCCCTTTCCACCACCAGCTCCGATTCCGCTATGGCTGCCCGCGCCGTGTCGGAGGAAGATTTCATCGCCATCTACGCCGATACATTCACCACCGCGACATACAACGATGTTCCTAGCGCGCACACACCCATGGGAATCGAGGTCACACAAAGAAGCTACGCCTGGAGCTATTCCTATGCCGAAGATTTCATCATCATGGACTTCTCGGTGACGAATATCCGCGAAGACAACAATGCGATCTATGATGTATATATCGGGATCTACATAGATGGTGACTGTGTCGGCCCCAACACTGATCTTTCCGACGGGGCACAGGATGATGTAACCGGGTTCCAGGAAAAGACCGTGGACGTGTTCGGCGATTCCATCACCATCAACATGGCGTGGATCGCCGACTACTTCGGATCAGACGGCACCGCAGGGGTCAGCGGGGTACGCATCGTCAGGACACCTAACCCGGATCTCAAGGTAAGCTACAACTGGTGGCTGTCGGATACCAATGCCACCAGGGACTGGGGCCCCAGAGTGGCCGCTGATCCAACGGATATCGGCGGCACGCCCGACGGCGATGTGGCCAAATACCGGATCCTCTCCAATGGCCATTTCGATCCCAACCAGATCGAGGTTGAAGATCAGATTCCCGCAGGCACGCCTTATGAGGACACACGATTCCTCCTATCGTTCGGCCCATTCGATTCTATTGCCGTTGGGGATACATTGCCGGTGACATTGGCCTACGTATGCGGTGCGAACTTCGTCCGTTCACCAGGGGTCTTCGACTTCGCGGATTTTGCCGCCAACGCCGTGTGGGCCGCCCGGGTATACGACATTCCCGGCGTGGACACGGACGGTGATGGCTACCGGGGGGAATTCAGGATCGAAGATGGAGACACCATCTGGGTGGAAGGAGACGGCATCCCCGACTTCGCCGGCCCCCCTCCTCCCACAGCTCCTACCCTTCAGGCAATCCCTGGTACGAACAAGGTTACGCTCAACTGGTCTCGTGATTCCGAATTCAGCATTGATCCGTTCACCAGGACGATTGACTTTGCGGGATACCGCATCTACCGGAGTAGATATGGGACCCTGATGAGCTCGACGCTCCTTTATGAATGGGTCAAAGTCGACTCGGTGGTTGACTATATTCCGGAGTGGCCGCCACCACCGTATCAGGACAGCGATGGCGACACTACCTATGCATATACCTTCGTCGACACGGGCCTGACGGCGAACTATCCTTACTACTACTCGGTCGTAGGATTCGACATCGGCAATGAACGAGCCGGCCTGGGCATGCTTGAGAGCTCGATACTGAAGCACTTCCTAGAGCTTGGCCCCATCTTTCCGGCAGCGAATGAATTCGGGGCCGATGTGCCAATCAGGGTGGTTCCCAATCCGTACCGGATAGATGCCGACTACGAGGGCGCATTATGGGAGGCCTATGATCCAAGCAGGCGGTGGTCCGAACACACGAGGCGACTCGACTTCATCAACCTTGTTCCAGGCACCGCCACAATCCGGATCTATTCCATTGACGGGGACCTTGTGGACACCGTGGAACATACTGATCCCAACAGCCCGAGAGAAAGCTGGGATCTTATCAGTAGAAGCAACCAGTCCATCGTCAGTGATATCTACCTGTTCAGCGTGGAGTACACATCCGGCCCCAAGGATGGTGAGGTCGAGGTCGGCAAGTTCATGATCATCAAGTAGCCGTCCGGGAGGAAAAATCATGAAAACACTAGTTTCGCTGATGGCCATCGCGGTGATCCTCTTCCCCGGCATAGTCGGTGCCCAGGAAAAAGTCGGCACCGTTGGCGCGAACTTCTTGCAGATAGGAATCTCGCCCAGAGCGGTGGGCATGGGTGAGGCATTCGTGCCTCTTGCAGACGATGTGGCTGCCGCCTTTTACAATCCCGCGGGTCTTGGTCTTCTGCAAGAGCGCCAGATCCTTCTCTCACACGTGGAATGGCCCGCGGATATCCAGCTCGAATATGCCGCGGTGGGGATGCCTGCGCCCAGTTTGGGAGGGGTTGTGGCGCTTTCTATGACACTTCTCCACATGGATGAGATGGAGGTCACGACGCCCTTCTATCCCAATGGCACCGGCCAGATGTTCACTGCCCGAAACATTGCCGTGGGCATCAGTTATGCGAGATTCTTGACGGATAAATTCAGTTTCGGCATCACGACAAAATACGTGCAGCTCTCTATGCATAATGAGACTGCCACCGGGTGGGGAGCCGACGTGGGAACATACTATGACACAGGCTTCAAATCGCTGATCATTGCCATGTCGACCACCAATTTCGGCCCCAATATGAAGTTCCTCACGGAGGATTTCCAGCTTCCCATCAACTTCAGCCTCGGGTTCTCCATGAATCCCATCCATTCCGGGCCGCATCGGTTGACCACGGCTTTCGCGGGGAGCCACCCCAGTGACAATCAGGAACGGTACAATTTCGGCCTTGAGTACTGGTTTGACGATATGTTGGCGCTTCGGGCAGGGTACAAGGTCAGATTCGATGAGGAGGACATGTCCTTTGGCACCGGGCTCAGGACATCGCTTGGCTCCACGTCGGCGCAGATCGACTATGCCTATGTCCCATTCCAGCATTTGGAGCAATCTCACCGATTATCGCTCATTCTCGCCTTCTAGGCTATCGCCGGTTATCTGAGCTGTCCTTGGCCGCCTACAGGGCGAGATTACCAACCCCGCTGTGGGGGGCGGGGGTAGAGCTGGTCGCGGATTGTCCGTCGTGGATTGCATAGGGCCTTCGGCTCGATCTGTCATCTCGGGTGCAACAATAGAGATTCTTCGCTCCCTTCGGTCACTCAGAATGACAGTGGTGCGATATATGCGTCCGTGTTGGAATCTGTCCTCCGTCATCTGTCTTCTGTCTGCCCGAGCCGCTTTGTGGCGCGACATCGATCACGCGGCCCACGTGGTCGAGATGGAGATCTGGGAAACATCACACATTCAATCCCCCAATCCCCCGGCCGACTGAGGCTTCTACTTCGGCGTTGGACGTTCGATGTTCGATGTTTTTTCTTCCGAGCGAAGTCTCGGAAGAAGCGTAGGATCCTCTGGGGGCAGCTCCTTGCATCAATCCCGGACTTCTCACCGACCTCCCGCTCCAACGGCTGATTTGGCACCACCTGCTTCGTTACGCTTCGTCGGCCATCTTCGACGTATCGCAGAGGATACGCCTTCAGCCGTCCTCGGTCGCAAGCCTTGCAGGCAATACCACCTCAGCCGTTTCGCGACGAAGGCTGGTGAGAAGTCCGGGATAGCGCCGTCTCCCACGGGCAATGACTCCCGTGAAAGCCCTTTTCTCGTGCTCTTGATTCCATTGTACAACGAAGAGTCGCTGCTTCCGGCACTCGTAGCGCAGCTTGCGCAATTGAGAGGCCGGCTCGCGGGAAGGCTCTCAGCCATTCTGATTGATGACTGTTCAACCGATGGCGCCAGCGCACGACTCAGCCGATATTCCACTATGCCGTGGATCAGAATAATACACTTGGCGAAGCGCGGCGGACAGCATCGTGCTTTGTTCAGGGGTATGGCTGAGGCGTTGCGCAATCCCGCGGCCACCGTCATTGGCTCCATGGATGCTGATATGGATCCTCCGGCAAACCGGTTCCTCCTCCTTCTCCCCTATGCGCGGAATCACGATCTGGTGATCGGCAGAAGAGCAGGAAGGAAACGCTATCTCCCAAGATTGCTCGTCTCTGTCACGCTCCGCTTTCTCTCATTTCTTCTACGGCCAAATCGCTTTCACGATCATGGTTCAATGTTTCGACTGTACTCAAGGGATCTTTGCAAGAGATGCCTCCAACTTGAACACCATGGCGCATTCCTCTCCGGGGTCAGCCTTTTGGCCTCAAGAAGCCCTGTCGAGGTCACCATCCCGCCCGATTCAATAGCCTCGCCGCGCCCATCACATTACTCGTCCGGAAGTATTGCTGATGCCGCGTGGCAGATGCTGAAGCTTCTGGCACGGCATCCATTCGGCATGGGCATGACTCGCAAATCCGCGGAGTCGTGTCCGCGGCGGCGATAAACAAGGCGGCATCAATGCCTGTTAGAGAGCCGGCACGGGAGTTCTTCTCGTTATATTGGAATCCCACTTCAGATAGGCTCAGAAGGCGCCATCAGTACCAATGGTTCACCGCTCCATGCAGGACTCAAGTCTTCCAATGGATGAAGAGGATCCCCCCTGGACCCTGTATCGAGATAGGTGTCGGCAAGGGATCGCTGACCATCATGGAGCATAATCCGGCCACCCTCTTCCTCGACCTCTTTCCCCGCCTACTCCCCCGGCAGCATGGTGTTGTGGCTGACGCGCAGAGGCTTCCATTCCGCGACGCCACCATCTCCGGAATCTGGTGCCAGGCAGTGCTCATGCACGTATCCCTCCACACATTCCTAAACGAAACCAAGCGGTGTCTCCGCCATGGAGGCATAGTGGGCGTCATCGAGCCGCTCTCCGGACATCCCCTTGTTCAGTGCTATCGAAGATTTGCGTCTGCCCGCTCCTCTTGCCCACATTACCCATCGTTTGCGGATTTTTTGCGAGCACGAGAGAATTCCACGCGGAGTCAGGTCGTGCCCTATTTTCTCTTCTCACCACTGGTATTGCCGTTTCTGGGGCGGAGCCATCCATTGGTGCACCGGCTCCAGAATATCGATGCCAGACTCCTGAACAGATTCCCCGGGCTCTCCCGGTTCGCGTGGTATGCCGCGGCGGTGTACCAGGTATGATTACCTATCTCGCACTGAGAATCGATGTTGATACCCATGCCGGGCTTACTCAAGGCCTTCCAATCCTCTTGGAAGAGCTCAATCGTCGTGATCTTCGGGCATCGATCTTTCTCCCCACCGGGCCTGACGTATCGGCTCTGGCGCTGGCACGTATTCTCTCATCGCCGAAGCGGCTCATTCAAATGTTTCGCCTGAGACCGGGAGGAACATCGCTGCCCGCCATCGCACTATCGGGCATTGTTTTTCCGGCGCGGCCAATCTCCCAGGGGCTCGAGAGGCTGAAACACCGGCTTGCCGGACATGAACTTGCCCTGCACGGACATGACCATTGGAGGTGGATCCACAACATCAGCCGGTGGTCGAAAGCCAGGGTAGAAACCGAGATCTCTCGGGGTTTGTGTTCATTCAACCGTGTATTCGGCACAAAGCCCATGGCATTTGGCGCTCCAGGATGGCGAACCACGCCTGCTGCGCTGGCCGCTCTTGACCAGTTCCATTTCACCTATGCCTCTGACTGCCGTGGGGTCTCTCCCTTTTTCCCGGAAGGCTCTCGGACACTCCAGCTCCCTACAACCCTCCCTACGCTTGAGGAAAGCCTTCGAATCGCGCGAACTCCCCTGCGGACATTCTTGACAAGGATAGAGAAAACTTTGTCGCAAGAAAGCTATCACTGCTACTGCCTCCACTGCGAGACAGAAGGCCTGCGCTTCCCTGACTTCTTGGGCAAGCTTCTCGACGTCGCTGCGCGGAAGGAGGTACAGGTGGGCCCATTAGGGGCCATGCTCCCTTATGCGGAGAATCCGCCTGTGTGCCGTATGACGGAGAGGCAACTCCCCGGTCGATTCGATCCCGTTGCATGGCAGGCTAACGCATGAAGATACTGCTGATCAATCCGCCACAGTGGGCAGCGTACGGCTCTCCCATGCTTCCGGTGTATCCACCCCTCGGTCTGCTCCAACTCGCGGCCTGCCTCGAACAGACAGGCCATTCTGTTCGACTTCTGGACGCTGATGCCGAAGGAGCAACCCTGGCCCGCATGCTGCGATGGATACGGACCCAGAGGCCGGGGCTGGTGGGGTTTACCGCAACCACCCCGTCGTTCCCAGATGCGCGAAGGTGGGCCGCCGGGATCAAGAGTGCGTCGCCGTGCCCTGTGGTGCTCGGGGGTCCCCATGCCAGCGCGCTGCCCCAGCAGGTCTTGGAATCATTCTGCTTTGACTATGTCATCCAAGGCGAAGGGGAACGATCGTTTCTCCGCCTGGTGGAAGCGCTGGACTCATCCAAGGACCCCGAAGGTTTTCCTGGGCTCTGGAGCCATGGCGGTGTACCCCCCGCGCCCCAGGCGCTGCTCACCGAAGAAGAGCTGAACGAGCTCCCTCCCCCCGCGTGGCATCTGCTCAAGAAACCAAACAACTACCGACCGCCAGACGCAACCTCCATCCCCGTAGCGACCATATCCCTCACCCGAGGATGTCCGGGCGCCTGTCGATTCTGCCAGGCCCCCACGCTCGCCGGGAAGCGGGTACGCTATCTGCAGCCAGACAAAGTTCTTGAGCAAACTTGGATGTTGCATCGAGAGATGGGAGCCAGAGAGATCCACATCGTCGATGATTGCTTCACTGCCCACAAGAAGAAGGCGCTTTCCATTGTGAACCTTCTCGCCGAGAGGGGTCCGCCTGTCACCTATGCCTTCGGAAACGGGCTCAGAGCGGACATGCTCGACGAGGCCCTCTTGCACGCCTTGAAGGCCATGGGGGTGCATACACTGGGTTTCGGCATCGAAACGGCCAGCGAAGAGATCGCAAGGGCAGCGGGGAAACCATTGGATATCTCTCTCGTTAGACAGATCATCCATCAGGCACGAGATGTCGGCTTCTCCATCTGGTCCTTTTTTATGCTCGGTCTCCCAGGGGAAACACAAGAGACGCTGCACGACACCATTCATCTCGCGCAGTCACTCCCTCTCGATGTGGCGAAGTTCGAAATCTTCAAGCCCTATCCCGGAACACCTCTTTACGATGAGCTCTTGGAACAAGGAAGAATCGTGTCAAAGTCGTGGGCGCAGTGGGGTATTCACACGCCCCCTGTCCATCGACTCCCCGGGCTCAGCTCTCGTGATATCCTGCGGGCAAGAAGGGAGGCCATGCTCCGGTTCTATCTTCGTCCCCGCGTTCTTGGCACATTTATCCGAAAACGCCGCCGAGGTTCGAACCTATGGCTCAATCTCCAGGCTGCTCGCTTTCTGCTTAAAACCCTTGCTGCAATGAGCTAGCCCGCACTTCTCACCGGCTTTCGTCGCGAAGCGGCGCAGTTGGCTATGGCTGCAAGGCTTGCGACCGAGGACCCCGCAGGCGTATCCTCTGTCCCGCGTCTGACGCGGGATCGAGGAGTCCGAAGGAGTGTAACGCAGCAGGCAGGGCCAAATGCAACGCTATAGTAGATAGCTGGTGAGAAATGCGGGCTAATATGACTTCTCGCAGAAAACAGATCGACGGATCCCAATCCTTCCAACCGAGCACACGACCATTCCCCCTTCCCCACCCAGATTCTTCGGTCGCTAAACTCCCTCAGAATGACACATCGCGCCACACCCTTCTGCGCACTACCGCTGTCATTCTGAGCGACTGCAAGAAGCGAAGAATCTCTCTTCATCTACCGGAATCTCTCTCTTCTGCGCCAATCCTCGGCCTCCTCCTGGGTGGCCTCCTGGCCGTTGTCTACGGTTTCACCATGCTCCCAGGACTCGGCTGGGAAGACGCCCCGGAGTTCGCCCTGGCCATTGACTGTCTTGGCATCCCCCACTCGCCGGGATTCCCGCTGTTCGTCCTGGCAGGGAGAGTAGTGGCTCTACTCGGTTCGATCTCAGGGGCGCGCGCCGCCACGATTCTCTCGTCTCTCTCGGTGGCATACGCCTGTGGAATTCTCGTAGGGATGTTGGCCAGGCGGTACTCACTTTTGATGTCGGTTTTGGCAGGTCTTTCCGTGGGCCTCTCCCCCCCCATCTGGTTCCAGGCGACACGCGGTGAGATATACGGTCTTCACCTGCTTCTGGCGACTCTCTTGCTCGTTGTGTGCATAAGCACGGTACGCCCTCGAACCGCCTTTCTGGCGGGTTACCTTTTGGCCCTGGGCGTCACGAATCATCCTTCTCTTTTGGCGCTTTCCCCACTGCTCCTGCGATTCATGCGGAATCGACGTCATGTGATTTTGCTCGCTCTTGGGCTTTTCTTCGGTGGTACGATTATCCTCTTCATGCCATTGAGATCAATGCAACACCCTTTCTTGGATTGGGGACACACTCGCCACCTGGGCAACTTCATCTGGATGATTTCACTTCAGGAGTTCGCAGGTGACTTCTTCTCCCTGCTCCTGCTGCCTGGGGGAGGTTTCAAGCACGCGGCGCAAGAAATCGGTTTCTTTTTTTTCCACGCCGTGCCTCCTCTTCTTCTGGGACTCGTAGTGGTCGGTCTGCCGGTACTTGTTCGACAAAGTGGCGCCTTGTTTGGCGCCTGTGCTGCTCTCATCTTGCTGACGGGAGCCGGTGGTGGTGGCCCTGACACGGAAGGATACCTTCTCCCCCTGGTCCCCGCACTTGCCATACTAGCCCTGGACTCGGTAGCCGTGGTAGGTCTTCGGCAAAAAATCTTGATGGCAGTATGGGGCCTAAGTCTGATTCTATTGGTGGGTCCGGAGATGAGATCCCTTGATCGGTCAGGCGACAGATCGGCATCCGCGTACCAGCGGGCCTTGGCCGGGCAACTCAAAGGGAAAATCCTGTTCACCGACAACACACCTGATCTTTTTCTTCTGCTTCACCATGCGCATGAAACGAATACACCCCATCAAGTAGTGTTTACGCCCTATCTCGGTCTTGAATGGTATCATGAATCCCTTCCAAGGCCCCTCAGAACACTCCTTCCCCAGTCTGCCGATCCCCATTACGGAGTCGTCGAGCATGCTGCTCAAGCTCTCAGAGCCGAGCCGGTCTACTCCTTCTCGTCGCTCCCAGAAGGGGCATTGGGAACGTTGGCGCCCAATGGTTGGCTCTTCCGGACAGGGCGGTTCGCGGCATATCAGGACAGCCTCCTGTGCGCCATGTGGCCCTCCTCTTCTTGCCCGGCACGAAGCCCGGGCATGGATCATCGCGCCATCCGTCTCGGCCAAGGCGGTCAGCTCCTGTTGGCCAAGAAAAGAGCGGCGCGGGCGAGTGAAAGGTTCGGCGCCGCACTTCAGTCCGATCCTGACAACCCGGCTCTCTGGATGGGCCTTGCCAGGGCACTCGCTATGAGGGACAAGGCAAACGACACCGCCTCCGCAGTGCGGGCGGGGATGAGAATATCACGAGGAGATCGAACCACACAGGATGTGCTGCTTTCAGTGCTTGCCGAAACCGTGGTCCGCACGCCCACTTCCCAGGGCCTGGCGCTCCTCTGCTCCTTGGCAGCCGACCGCCCGGCGAATCTTGTGGCAGCATCCGGAGCGGCGCGTGGCGCTCTTGTTTTTGGTGATCCGAAGTTGGCCCTGAAAAACATCGAACAGTTTCGTGGGAGCCCTTCTCCCGAGCTCCTGAACCTCTATGGCACCGCGCTCATGCACCAAGGCAAGACTCATATGGCCGAGCCGGCATTCGTTGAGGCAATAGAGCTGACCGGCAGCCTCCCCCGGCTCCAGCAGCGAATCGCCTGGAATCTGGCACTCTGTCTCTTGAAACAGGGAGAGCAGGCTCGGGCTGAGTCAGTGGCCAGAGAATACGGTCTCCGGACCCAACTGCTCCGCACGCAGCCCGCGCCTGAACCGCAACCTGTCCCACCCAAAGGCCTGTCATCCCATTGACGCGCCACCAGCAAGAGCTACTTTCTCACCCGGATGTCTCACAAATTCAATTCGCTAAGACTGAATGGCTTGAGCCACTAAAGATCTCAAAGTCCCCCTTTGCGAAAGCTGACACTCGGACACACATGACACCGGGGGACATTTGAGACGAAACCCAACGCTTTGATCTTCTGGAAATGTGCTGCCATTGTGCCCCGAAGGGGCTTCACATACTAGCCCAGGGCAAGCCCGATAGGGTGCAACCCTGGGGCACGGAAAGAAAATGCCCTCAGCCCTGACAGGGCGAGACATGAAGGAGAAAATCGGATTGACCTGGGCCAAACGCCCAACATCCAACATTCAACGTCGAAATGAGGATGATGGAGGGCCATGCTCCGTCATGGCCATTGATGCTCGATGGAGCGCGTCCCCCCAGAGATGGAATGGAGATGGGAAGAAGAGAGCGTGCAGCGTTGAGATGATGGAGCAAGGAGAGATTCTTCGCTTCTTGCAGTCGCTCAGAATGACAGGGGTAGTGCCAAAACGTGTGCGTGAATGCGTGTCATTCTGAGGGAGCAGAGCGACCGAAGAATCTGGGAGGGGATGAGGGGAGTTGAATGATGGAATGGGGGAATGAATCCGCCAGCTGGCGGATTCATCGAAACAGAGAAAAGGACAGAACGGAAGTATGATCCTGAAGACAGACTTCTTGAGTATGCGGCATCGGGATCGGAATCGAATTGAGAAACAAGCACATGGCCCTCAGTGACGCGAATCTGCGTGTTTGATGAAGACGAGAGCAATGGTGTAATGATGCCTGCCCATATAGGTTATGTCTTGGCCCGTTATCCCGTGCTTTCGGAGACGTTTATCCACAGGGAGCTAATCGCCCTTTCCGAGATGGGCTTGGAGCTTTCTATCTATGCCTTCGCACCGAACCCGGATGCCATCGCGCATCCTGCCACGAAGTTGCTCCGTGTGCCTGTCTATTACTTGCCTGAATCGAACCGGCGTTGGTTTATCTGCACGGCATTGGCCTACTGGCTGACCAGAAAACCCCTGACAACATATTTAGCGATCCGAGATGCCGGCGAAGCCGAGGCCCGTCATGCGAGTTTTGGCGCCCTCCATCTCGCACGGCTAGCCGTTCATGATCCACCCGCTCATTTCCACGCGCATTTCCTCTCTTCCCCTGCCGCGGCCGCACAGACAATGGCTCGCCTTCTGGGGCGCTCATTCAGCGCCACCGCCCACGCGCATGACGTTTTTCTCCCTCCAGCCGCCGAGCTGAGCCGGCGCATCGATCAGGCAGCCTGGGTCAGGACCATCAGTCGTTTCAACCGCCAATACCTCTCTTCCATTGCTGCGGCCACATCACAATCCAAGATCGAGGTGCTTCGCGTGGGCGTTGATCTCTCGAAGCTCGCGTATGCTCCCCCCTTAGTCTCCGTGGACAAGCCGGTACACATCGTCTCAGTGGGGCGATTGGTTGACATCAAGGGCATGGATGTGCTGTTGCATGCGGTGGCTCGGCTGCCGAATAACCGGTGGACTCTCTCCATTGCCGGTACAGGTCCCGGAGAGAATAGTCTCAGGCAATTGGCGATTCGTCTCGGGATACAAAATCAGGTCGATTTCCTCGGGCCTCTCACAGAGAACGAGGTCATCTCCCTCATCCATCAAGCGCACATATTCGCGCTCGCCTCCAGGAAAGACCGTGCCGGAAACATGGATGGCATTCCTGTCGTGCTCATGGAAGCCCTCGCCTGCGGCATACCTTCTGTATCCACCACCGTGAGCGGCATCCCCGAGCTCCTCGGTGGTGGCGCGGGACTCCTGGTGTCTCCTGAAGACCCAGCCGCGCTGGCAGACGCGCTTTCACGGCTCATGACCGATACACATCTGCGTGCTTCTCTTTGCAGGAGAGGTCGCGCGCGGATCGAACGAGGATACGACCTAGCCAAGAACTCCCACTTCCTCGCAACCCGCTTGTCGGGATTCCTGTAACCATTCACGGGTTCAAAGGTTCAGAGGTTCGCCAGGGCGCTCTGCCTCTCTGATTCGCCGCAGACCGGCAGAACGCGTTGTGAGGCCGCATAGACCCGCCATGATAAATCTCTAGTAAATCCATGGATTTACTAGAGATTTGTTTCATCACTTCATCGCTCCTCAAGACTCCTACTGCGCGGCAAGGGAGGCCCACGGAAAAGCAGAATTCTAATCGTCGTTGCCAGGGAAGGATGATTGCCGCTTGCCAACCGGCAATCTGTGCCTATTCGGGTTGGCGTCTCCTGCTTTCCGATTCGCCCCGCGACCCCAACGAGAAATCAAACTCCCCCAATGTCTCGGATGGAGTCGATTCCTGACCAAGGTGATCTTTGACCGTTACGATGTAGTAGTAGTTGTCTTCAGCGTTTCCTGCGCCGCCATCGTAGTCTTCATACCCGTATTCATCGCCATAGCCAAATGGCGAGAGGCCAGAGATGTCAAGGAATGCGTTCTGAGACCTATAGACCAGATAATATATGGTTTCCTCCTCATTGCCATAGACGTCTTCGAATACCGGCCACCAGGAAAGATAAGTGCCGATACTATCTGAATAGATCACTACGGCCTCCGGCGTGTTTGGTGCACCGTCCATTGCGGCAAGCTCCACCTGAATCGACGATCCGCCATTCGTCCATACTGGCGATCCTGGACCTTGAGGCTCAGCAACCAGGTTGTTGACACGGAAGATCAGAGTATCGCCCTCAATTGCTCCCTCATCGACTTCCGATGTCGCAGGATCGTCGCCATAGACGACCAATGGTCCATAAGCGCCAGGAGCAGTAACCGAAGTGACTCCACATATGATGCCATCCGGATCGCTCGCAGTTATCACATCGCCAGGCTGAAGAGCTACGCCTTGGAGTGTGCTTGAATAGCCTACAAATGAACACGTGAGGCTTGAGATCTCCGGTGATGCATGCTCGTCCAAGAAGATGGTGATGCCCATGGAGGGGCAGTTCTGATCGGTGAGCAATGTAGGAAAGTAAGCGTCGCAATAGGCACGGATGTCATAGGTCCCCTCCGAAGCCTCAAGCACAAATACACCATCTGAATCTGTTGTGTCTCGTGCAACCACAGAGCCCTCAGGCCATCCTCCTTCCCACGCTTCCACAACTGCATCCTCGAGCGCGGATCTCCCACCTCGTGCGACAACACTACCTATCGCAGCAAAGGTATCAAGGACTATCATTTGAACGGGCATCTGGAGAGTACACCGGTTACTTCCAGTATTCGTAATCGTAATAGTACCAGTATGTTCCCCTACTGAAAGCCCAGCAGAATTCACTGTCACTGTCAGATCCGCTGTGCCCGAGCCGGGATCGGCTACTGCCGGAATCGTGCCGGTCAGCGGTTCCACCTCCAACCATGGGATGCTCTCACTGATTTCGAATGATTCCGGGCTCACATCATTGTGATTCGTCAGTCTCAGCGTTGTATCATACTCTTGATTCTGCCCCGGCTGCACTTTCACCCAGTGAGTGTCTTTGCGATTATGAAATGAATCGATGTGATCGGCCCGAAGATTCCTCGCACAACCATAATGCTGCGCGATCTCACTGATTTCATCCATGTGGCCGTACCCGCGCTCAAACCATCGCAGCAGGAAGAAAGAGAAGGTATCGATCTCAAACCAGTCATCGGCGAAGGTTTTCCATATATTCAAGATGCCATTCGTCAAGTTATCCCGCAACGGATCATAATGTTCAGGACAATTCGCCAGATCATATGGTTCGTTATTACCATCGTAGATATCCCAGAGTGCGGCGCATACCGATCCCTCATTATAGTTTCCCCATTCAAGTTTGGTGACGCTATCTCTAGGTGCCTTATTATGATCCCAAGGATCTTCAACACAAGCATAGTAGGATCTTCTATTGCCACCTAACCCCCCGTACGTGTTAACAAAGTGCTGCTGAAGCGAGGGATTGAGGACGTATCCGCTCTCCGCATAGGCCGCGTAGAAGGTGGCCCAGCCTTCAGTGTAGGCTGTTCCTCTCTGATCTACACGCGGATAGGCATGGGTCCATTTGTGTTTCCCAACTCTATTTGCGGGAATGATGCCATAGATGTCATGTAACCAGTGACCCATCTCATGAAGGATTACGTCATCATCCCACTCGTCTGTTTTTGGAATTGCTCCAATGAGGTGGATTGTTTCCGTGTCGGGATAATAGGCTGTTACAGAATCGGGTGGCATATATCCCGGCTCCCAGAAAACCTTTAGGTCATGCGCCCACGGTTTGTTTCCTGGGATCTTGGTCCATCCCTGAAAGAGAACATCGTAGATATTCATAGCAGCAGTGCTGTCGCCCTCCGGATATGAGGTGCCAAGATTTATGGTGATGTCAGTAGGTACTGTGCTGTTGCCGCTGTTGCCCTCGAACCTATACTGGCGGCCTTGCTTATTCCGCACGTGCATGAGGCTTGCAGGATGAACGACGGGTCCCTCGGCCCAGATCCACGTGGTCAGTCCAATCCCATCGAGCCACCAATACTCCGATATGGTGAACGATCCGTTCTCATAGGTGAGGGATGGGCCCCACCAATATGGCCCGCCAGGTCCATATACTCGTACATACGTGACAGCGCTGCGCACCGGGCGATCCGTGGTGCTCAATTCGAGCCCGAATTCCTTCGTATACGCGTGATCTCTATAGTTCCAGATCCCCTGAACAATGACCCATCCGTCTCTTTCCCCGGACGGGATATTGCTGTCGCCGACCTCTCCTTCATCCTCTTTTTCTTCCTTCTTGAGCTCCTCGATTATGTCCCTGATGCCAGAGGCATTGCGCAGTAGTTCCTTGTCCTCCGGATGCTCTCGCAACAGGCTGTCAAGTTCCGCCTCTGCCTCGTCCCAAGTCATCTCCCCTTTATCTGCGCGCGCAAACGCCTCCCACGCCTTCCCTGTGGGTGAAGCCGCAACCCTCCGTGTCTCCCTGTACATGAACTCCAGCCGCTCCAAGCCATGGATCTCCAAAACCGGCGCCGCAACCTTGTTTATGTCGGCATTTGGAGCAGTTCGCCAGATAGATCGCCATCTAGACCGCACCATCCGGCAGAGAAACGCTGCCGCATCTTCGGCTGGTGTTTTGGTTCTCCTTCCAAGCTCCTCTGCAACCATCGCAAGCTCCACGCGCATCGCGTCGGATACATTTACCAGCGCGCTGTCCATCTCCATTTGCATCTCTTCCGCCAATCCTTGGTCTATGGCCGCGAGTATTGACTCATCCGGACGATAGCTGCCTGCTCTCGTTGCCGCGAGCTTGTCCGAGAATCTTGCTTGCCTATCAGCGGTCATCTTCTGCAGCTCCGCAGCAGTCACTAGTTGGCCATCTTTGCTCTCTGCTGGGATTCCCCAACTTGTTCCTCCAAAACCGATAAGGATCCATCCTTTTCCCAGATCCTGCCAATCGATATCAGCCTCGGTTGATCCGTCGCTGTTGACGCCAAGGCAAGGCCTAATCTCAGGAGTAACACGTGTGTAGACCATCCAAGTTGCTGTTATATCAGCTTTCTCGACCCGTACGCGAAAAGGAAAGACAAGCGGCTTTTTCGGATCCAATGTAGTGTAGATTATGTCGTCACCAAGGATTTGCGTCCCTCCACTGGGATACCAGCGGTCGGTCCATATGACTGCAATGCCAAAGGGTTTTTTTGGAGAACAGCTCGATGATGACTCGGGAAATAGGCGAATCGTCGCCTCAAACTCGGCTTCCTCCCCAACATAGAGAGGAGTCTTCGCAGCTATTCCGACGCCAACATCAATTGGACCGAATATCTCCTCACCGGAAACTTGGGGGACCACCACCAAGGCCAGGACGAGAAGAATCAATGGCACCCTCTTGATGATCATCATGTGAGCCTCCTTTCGAGAGAAAATGTTTCACCCCGGATCCATGGTCTCCCTGGTGAAGCGAGATGGCGCACAGAAAAGTTCAGCCTCCACCAGGGATCTTCCAGACCGTCAAGACCACGTGGAGACAATTCGCCTTCATGGCAACGTAGGACATGGAATGGCACAGTCAAGCCTGACTTCGCACTGCGCTGTCACTATCGTCCGGATGTGATGTGCCCAGATCGATGTTGCTGTCGCCTACCTCTCCCTCATCCTCTTCTTCTTCCTTCTTGAGCCCCTCAATTATCTCCCTGATTCCAGGGGCATTTCGCAGTAGTTCCTTGTTCTCCGGATGCTCTCGCAACAGGCTGTCAAGCTCCGCCTCTGCCTCGTGCCAAGTGATCTCCCCCTTTGATGCCCGCCCAAAAGCCTCCCATACCTTCCCTGTCGGCGATGCCGCTGCCCTGCGTGTCTCCTTATACATGAACTCCAGCCGCTCCAAGCCATGGATCTCCAAAACCGGCGCCGCAACCTTGTTTATGTCGGCATTTGGATCAGTCTGCCAGATAGATCGCCATCTAGACCGCACCATCCGGCAGAGAAAGGCGGCAGCATCTTCGGGCGGCTTTGGGGTTCTCCTTCCAAGCTCCTCTGCCACCATCGCAAGCTCTACGCGCATCGCGTCAGACACCTCAACCAGCGCGCTGTCCATCTCCGCCTGAATCTCCGCCGCCAGCCCTTTGTTTATGGCCGCGACTATTGACTCATCCGGCCGATAGTTGCCCGCTCTCGTT
>JAUXFG010000233.1 GCA_030620115.1 Candidatus Fermentibacterota bacterium | reverse complement strand
GTGAACGGTTAGCCCGAACTTCTCACCAGCTTTCTGCTGCGACAGCCGATATGACTCTGTCTGCTGCGTTACGCTCCGTCGGCTTCCTCGACGTATCGCAGAGGATACGCCTGCGGGAGCCTCGGTCGCAAGCCTTGCAGCCACAACCATTTCCTCTGTCTCGCCACGAAAGCCGGTGAGAAGTTCGGGTTAAGAAGAACCATAGCCGCCGACCTCCTCACAAATTTGATCGTGAACTTTGTCCCGAACCTCATCGATCTCCCTCCCCTCCACAACATCGGGATCGGCATCGGAATCGCTATCGGAATAATCCATGCCATAATTCTTGCCTTCATCTTCTTGAATTATCCACTTCCTTGTGACCAAAGACCATGCGATCACCCCTTGATTCGATCCCGATTCCGATCGCGATGCCGATTTGACTTCCTCTATCCTAAATCAAGTGACATAAGAAAGAAGAGGGCAATCCCAACTATCGTTGATGATGTGAGGATGGAGGAGGGCCGTGAGGCCCGAACGCAAGCAACGAAATAGGGTTCCGCGTGGTCCGATCAGGATAGGATATCGCTATGTCTATTCTTCAGGCTGGTCTTCTCGCTTCACGTGCTGCCGGATCTCAGAGAGAATCTGATCCTTGGTCACTCTGTCAACAGGGCCGCCCCAGGCGGCCTCCACTTTTCCTCCTTGACCAGTCAGAATGGTGGTCGGAACAAAGCTCACACCCATTTCCTTGCCCAGATTCTTCTCTCCGAACGTGATACCGATATCAAATGCGACGCTTGTCTCCTCTATCAATCGCCTCACGTCATCCGTAGTATCAGGTGTGAGAGCGAGAAAACGAACGGAGTACGGCAATTCTCGTAAGAGATCGTCCCATAAGGGAAAAGCGCGAGCACAAGCCGGACAGCGAGGAGCGAAGATGGCAAGAAGGAAGTGAGAATATGTGGGATCGCGGTAGTCCAAGATCAAGGTGTCGCCTGTGAGAGTGTGGTAGGAGATAGAGGGGAGCGAATCGTCTTGCGTGGGGAGCTGAAACGCCATGGATCCCTGGCTGGACATTTTCTTTTTCAGAGTCAGATTCTGCCACGCAAGCAGCACGCAAAGGATGACGAGGAACATCATTATGATCGACTGCCAGAATGCCAGAGGGAGTTTCTTCATGGCAACCTCATTGTAGACAGTGCTGGTACTGGAATGGAATCATTGTGGTGCGGCGAAGGAATGGAAAGGGCATCCTTCGCCGCTTTGTATCCCGGCCGGCTAAATCATCTGTAGCCGAGAGGAGCTAAACAGATTCAATTTTGAACAGGAAATGGACAGCCCCCAGTACACTGGTAATATGCCGGGTTCTGCGATGAGGTATAACAACACCAGGGATTGCCATAGCCATGCTCCCTGCAGAAAAATGGCCTTCCGGCATTCCAGCAACTATTGCACCACGCAGACTGTCCATCACCATGATAGCACCAATCGAGCGCGGACGCAGGACTGTGGAAAAGCATGAGCCAACCCGCAGTCAATGCGACTAGAGCCAGCCCGCATATTGCGGCGGAGAAGATCTTCATCTTTGCCTCCTTGAGTCAGACCCCAATGACCGACAGGGAGGGAAGCGGTCACGCAGAATGCGAAGCACCCCGAATCCTCTGGCCGAATGAGGCCGCCCCTTTCTCAAGCCTCGAGCCATGAGGTTCATACGATAGTATGATAGCCGACCGGGGATGACGACATGTTCGATAATGAATGCCGACGTGCCAAGCACCCAGCAACTCGAATCGCCGTGTTCTAAGATTTTGAATCCCAGACCCTCCCATCACTAATGAAGACATGAAACATAATAAAGGGGGCTGCTTGAAGTCAAGATAATTCCCGAACCCTTACTCTTCATACATGTCTTGATGGATGCAATGCCCGGGGATAGAGCACTTCTCCGATCCATACTCGGATTTGAGTCACAATAGATTCAGTGATTCATGGTGGATTGCCAAATGATGGAGTCGGGGGGTAAACTGTGAGGAAGTTCTTCGGGCGGACAAATGCTGAAAGGGCAGGCAATCATGAGAAGAGGACACCTCTGGAACATCTGGATGATCGTGGTCGTGCTTCTTGCGGCCTCGGTTCTGGGAGGCCGGGCATTTCCCGAGGTGGAGCTTCCTGTTGACCTGCAGAGCTCTCATTCCGGCCGTATATCAAAGATCGTATTAGTCTATACGTGGA
Organism: Candidatus Fermentibacterota bacterium; assembly: GCA_030620115.1. GTDB lineage: Bacteria > JAFGKV01 > JAFGKV01 > JAFGKV01 > JAFGKV01 > JAUXFG01. The sequence continues at coordinate 2,551 of JAUXFG010000233.1, read as the reverse complement.
CGGCCGAGATGGGGTTGGTGTCTGTGGCGGATATCCTGAGAAGGCTTCCCGAAGTAGAGGTCGTGATCTTGAGCCAGTTCTCGCCGGGGACTGAAGCTTTTCGTGTCTACACGTCAAAGCTGACAAAAGATGGCTTGGGAAGGGATTCCAGTGGAAAACCGCGGATCCACTTCATCCAAGATGCTCGTGCATATGGTCCGTGGCCCAGGGATCAAGCGCTTGTTGATGACACGGGGCGGATGTGGGTCAGTCCTGATGATCATCATCAACTTCGTGATGCGTTTTCGGCCATTGATACGACGTATGGTATCCACAGCCATGATGCGCCGATCTCGTTTACCGGCGGGAATATCCTCTCATGCGGAGGGCGCATCCTTGTTCCTGACCGGATGGATAGCGTGGCACTGGCAACCTTCCTCTCTGGAGAGATCGTGCGGTTGCCATCTCCCGCCATGCCCGAGCGATTTCATTTGGATCTGGTGATCATGCCGCTGTCGGACACCCTCATTGCCGTAGGGGACGATAGGCTGGCAAGACAGGCGCTCCTTGAACTGAGCCGCGAGGAACAGGCCGAACTTGTGACTCGGTGGATGGCCGAGTTTGCTGCTTCGGCGAATAATCTGGATCCCGTGTCTGACAGCAATCGGCTTCGATTCAGACGTACGGGTCGCCCCGAGCTGATTCTGATGGACATGCTGAGAGAAAAGCTCCGTCGTCTGGAGGAACTTCTACATCCAGGCGTGTTCGAAGGGGAGATCACGATCGAGCCCGATTACCAATGGGATGACCTGATTGCGAAGGAGTTGGAAGATGCGGGCTTCCATGTGGTGCGGGTACCCTTCTGGCCGGGAGATGCCCTGTCCGGAGCAGGGACTGGCCCGAGCCGGCTCCCCGTTATCTCGTATGTCAATTCCCTGGTCTGGGAGAGTGGCATCCTTATGCCGGTGTATGGAGTCCCGTCGTTGGATAGCCTGGCAATGGAAACCCTGGAACATGCTTCGGGGAAAAAGGTTTGTCCTGTTCGAGGAGGGGCGATTCTTGGGTTCGGCTCCTCAGGTCCTCATTGTCTGACCTTGGAGTTCCGCGACTAACCCGCACTTCTCACCGGGTTTCGTCGCGAGAGGGCATAGATGTCTGTGGCTGCAAGGCTTGCGACCGAGGACCCCGCAGTCGTATTCGCGGCAATACGTCGAGGAGTCCGACGGAGCGTAACGAAGCAGGCACGGGCATATCGGCCATTGCAGCAGGAAGCTGGTGAGAAGTGCGGGCTAAGGAAGGTGAGTGGGGCCACCCGCCAGCGGGCGGGATCATTCGGGGAAGGAACTTCCCATAAGATGGATCCGCCAGTCGGCGGAAACGTCGAACATCGAACATTCAACATCCAACGTCGAACGATGGGAACCAAGAACGCGCATTCAACTTCAGATCTCTTCCACTTCGGCGTTGGAAGCAGTGAGTTTGCCCCGAGCAGAGGCGAGAGGATGTTGGTCCATCTTGGGACAGCTCTCGACACCGGATGGAGATGTTCGGAGTTCAAGTTTCGGGTCAGGAATCCAGCGGCGGAGCGGGACCATCATGGAAGAAACTTGGATCGACGAAGCTCCCGATGATGTTTGGGACAAAGTTCTGGGAGGGAATTCTGGGAGAATCGACAAGGCTCCCGATGAAGCTCCCGACGAGGTTTTTGGGAGGAGGAAGGGGAAGTTCGGGATGAAGTCCAGCAATGTAGGTCGGGTTAGCGTCGCGTAACCCGACATCTCCACTAACAGCTTCCTTCGCTAAGTGGCGGGTTCTCGAAGTCCGCGACGCCTTGGATAGGCAAGCACTCTTGACTCGGCCAGGCTCGGAGTTCGATCACCTTCTCGGTTACCATGCAATAGGTCATATGTTTGAGCCAGTCGCCGGAATTGATAAGAAGGCCCGAACCAGTGTCCACGATCTGTGGTGTGTGAGAATGGCCCACGATGACGGCATCGATCCCACGGGTGAACATTCGCGAGGCGAAAGGCATAAATCTGCTGTTGTGCCACGTCTTCTTTTTCTCTGATGCTTTTCGAGAAAGGGCGGATACCACCCGTGCGATGGCAAAAGCCACCTCAGGATGGACGAGACTGAATGCCTTGATGGCCAACCGGGCTCTCAAAATTCGTTTCAGGAGATGGTATCCTTTGTCGTGGGGGTCGCAACCGTCGCCGTGGGTCAAGACAATGGTTTGATCGCCCATTGACCAGGTCTCAAGATCCCTAGCAACTCGCAAACCTAGTTCCCGCTCATAGAAGTCCCCGATCCAATAGTCATGATTGCCCGGGAAAAAGATGACCTTCTTGCCCGCAACCACCAGTGTGCGCAGGTCCCAAAGCAAGCGGTGATGGCTGTTCGGGACAAGATGGGGATACTCGAACCAGAAATCGAAGACATCGCCCAAAAGCACCACATGCGTGGCGTTCGTTGCCTCGGAAGCCAGCATTTCACTCAGCAAGTTGAGTCGCCCCGCCGACTCAGCAGTTGCCCGCTGAGGGAGGTGGAGATCAGAGAAGATCAAGATCCTTGC
>JAUXFG010000176.1 GCA_030620115.1 Candidatus Fermentibacterota bacterium | reverse complement strand
GGGAAGAGCTGGGGAAGAGCTGGGGAAGAGTTGGGGGGAAGCGGGCTCATGTTTGCCAATGCCCGTCTGATGAGATAGTTTCACGTTGCTGAATCGAGGGAATATTTTCGTGGAAGCATTGCGGAAGGAGGATGAGTTGGCGAGTAGAGTTGTTCTTGACATTGAGACTGTTCCTGTTGACTGGACGGATTTTGATGAAGAGGAGCAAGCATATCTCCTCAAATCGTGCGAGAATGAAGAGGAGGAGGCACGCGAGCGCGAGCGCTTGGGTCTTTTCCCCCTCACCGGCAGGATCGTGGCCATCGGCATGCTGAATCCCGAGAGCGATAAGGCCATGGTTCTCGCGGAAGGCCTTCCCGGGGAGGGATCATCGTGGGAGCCCGAGGAGGGGGTCGAATACTGGACGGGTAATGAAATGGAGATGCTTGAGAGGTTCTGGGACGTCGTGAAACGCTACCAACAGATCATCACGTTCAACGGAAGAACATTTGACGGGCCATACCTCATGCTGCGCAGCTTGCTGCTTGGGGTTGCTATCTCGCGCAATCTAGTTCCCAGCAGATACAAGATTGTCGAGCATTTCGATCTGTTGGATGTATTGAGTTTCTTCGGCGCCACGAGAAGATACTCTCTGGATTTCTTGTGTCGGCGAACGGGATTGAAGAGTTCCAAGACCAAGCTTACCGGCGCCCGTGTCGCGGAAGCCTACCAAGAGGGGCGAGTCGAAGAGATCGCGCGTTACTGTCTCGAAGATGTGAGAGCTACGGGGCAGCTTCTGCAGCGGGTTCAAGAAACCATGGGCACGGCCCTGCCGGGCATGTAGCGCCTGATCGGCCGGCGTCCGCGAGAAAGCCGGTGAGAAATGCGGGCTAAACATCTGCGGGAGCTCGCCCATGAACTGGGCTTTGCCGATGTCGGCTTCTGCCCGATAGGCTCTCTGGAGAAAGAAAGATCCCTCCTTCAGCAATGGATCGCGCGAGGGTACCACGCTTCCATGGGGTACATGGAGAGGGGTCTCGGAAGCCCCGCACGGCTTTTCCCTTGGGCGAGGGGATTCCTGGTTTTTGTGTATCGATGGGACGAGCTTCACCGGGAAACACGTCCGTCATGGGCACCATGGGTTGCTTCGTTTGCCAGGGGAAGCGACTACCATCATCTGGTGGCCAACAAGCTCGAGTCTCTTGCCAGAAGAGCAGGTTTTTTGCGTTACCATATCGCGGTAGACGCCACGCCGCTGCCGGAGCGTGGTCTGGCTGCGAGAGCCGGACTTGGCTGGATCGGGAAGAATCGTTATCTATTCCATCCCGATTTCGGAGGGGACATAGGAATCGCGGAAATCGCCGTGGCGGATGAGGTAGAGGGAATGGCCCAGGCGGAAATGCTCCGCGGCCAGTGTGGGGATTGCAGACTCTGTATCGAAGCGTGCCCCACGGGCGCTCTCACGGAGTATGGCGTCAATTCATCTTTGTGCCTTTCGTACCATACCACAGAGAGCAAATCCGCCCTACCAGAAGAGCTTCGAGCCATTCTTGGCCTTCGTTTCTTGGGATGTGATTCGTGCCTTGCGGCATGCCCCTTTGGGAAGCTCTCACCACCGCCCCGAAGGAAGGTAGACGACACCGCATTCCTGCACAGGGTACTAGCGCTTCGGTCGAATCGTGTATTTCAAAGGTTCGCTGCGGAGAGCCCATTTGCCAGGCTGGGAAGGAAAGCAGCGCTTCGAAATGCCGCGGTGGTTGCTGGCAATCTTGAAAGCGATGAGCTTGTCCGTGCCCTCCGGGATGTGTTGGTCCACGATGGTTCCCCGCTTGTACGCGAACATGCCTCCTGGGCGCTGGCGAAGATCAAGAATGGCCTACGCAAGCATGGCTTGCTCGGGGAAGGCGGTAGTCCCGCGCAGTACGCGGGGCTACCGCACTCCAAAGGGGGAAAGTAGAAGAATAGCGAGAAATCCGCGGGCTATATGTGGCTCCGGGGGTCATCGCGAGCGACAGCGCGGCGATCTCGATGGACGGATGAGATTGCTTCGTCGCTACGCTCCTCGCAATGACTGCGGGTGGCGCCACGGTTCCGCGATCTCTCTATGGGATATTGTATTCCTCTCGTGAGCCGTAGCGCGAGGCCGAGACCGTAAGACGAGAGGTAACCGTTCACGGGTTGAAAGGTTCAGAGGTTCAGGGTTCACCGGAAATCCGAACCGTTGATTCGTGGCATCTGAAAGCCAGCCTTGAATCCCGCTTCCAGCGGGAAACTCTGAACCTGTGATCGCTTACAGATGGCCCAAGCTGACTTCAGGCAACCCTGAACGGTGAACGCTGAACCCGTGAACGGCTACCATTCCCAATACATCCAGGGAGGGAAAGAGACCATGGATAGGAGCACGCAAGATTCAGATTTGTCTGAACTGACCATACTTGGCTCGAAGACGGCGCCGAGGAGAAGGCTGGAAACATTCCCGAATCACCATCCTGAACGGGACTATACAGTCACGCTGGAGGCAGAGGAGTTCACGTGTTTGTGTCCTAAGACGGGCCAGCCTGATTTCGCGAGGATATCCATCCAGTATACACCGGACGAACGAATTCTTGAGTCAAAATCGTTGAAGCTCTACCTGTGGTCCTACCGGGATGAGGGCGTTTTCCACGAGCATGTGGCGAACATGATACTGGACGATTTGGTAGACGCGCTGGCCCCAAGGTGGTGCCGGATCCGGGCGGAATTCTCCGTTCGTGGCGGGATCTCCATCACGGTGGAGGCGGAGCACAAGAAGTGATTTCATCTTTTTCCGGACCAGCCGACTCGGGCAGGCTTACAATCCTGACGGCCGGGTTCGTCACCTGTCTTATTGTTTCGAATATCATTGCGGTCAAGCTCATTTCCGTGGGCGCGTTGATCCTTCCTGCGGGGGTAGTGATCTTCCCTATCTCCTACATTCTGGGTGATGTACTGACTGAGGTGTACGGCTATGCCCGCGCGAGGCGTGTGATCTGGATCGGGTTCGGTTGCAATCTCCTTGCGGTATGCGCAATCTGGATTGGCGGGTTGCTTCCGGCAGCATCATTCTGGGCTGCGCCGGGGCTTGAGTCCCCGGTCGAATCTCAACGAGCATATGACGCAATTCTCGGATTCACGCCGCGGTTGCTTATTGCCTCGTTTCTTGGGTACCTTCTTGGTGAGTTTCTCAATTCATTTGTGCTCGCCAGGATGAAGGTCGCCAGCAAAGGCCGATTTCTCTGGTTGCGGACCATTGGTTCCACTCTCGTAGGTCAGCTGGCGGATTCAGGTGTTTTCATTTTGGTGGCGTTCTCGGGCATGGTTCCTATGCTTGTTCTATGGCAGATGGTGATCACGCAATGGCTGGTCAAGTCGGCATACGAAGCTCTGGCCACACCCCTGACGTATGTATTGGTCAACTGGCTGAAACGGGTCGAGCATGTGGACCACTACGACCGGATGACAGATTTTAATCCAATGAAGTGGCAAGCCTAACGGCAATAGGGAACGAGTGGACAACGAGTGGGGATTGTCAATGAATCCGTTGGTGAAGTTGGCGAGCATAGCCATGTTGCTTTTCGACGTGGCGTGGGCTGAATTGCCTGACCAGCCCGTTCAGGAGCTGGTGGCTATCCAAAGCAGCGGTCTCAACGTAAGAATCGACGGCAGACTCACCGAGCAATTTTGGGATCAGAGCACACGAAGCAATTCGTTTGTGCAACGCGATCCCGAAGAAGGAAGTGTACCCTCGGAACCTACGGTGGTACACGTCGCCTACGATTCTCTGGCAATCTACATTGCAGTGGAATGTCAGCAGAAGAATCAGCAGGTGATTGCCAATGAACGAACACGAGATGCACAATTATGGGATGATGATTTTGTGGCCGTCTTTCTCGATACCTACCACGATCGCCGGAATGCGTACGTATTCATGGTCAATCCTGCCGGAGCCAGGTGGGATGCGCTTATTCGAGACGACGGCTTGAATCTGAGCCACGACTGGGACGGCATATGGGAGTGTGGCACTGCGGTGAGCGAGAGCGGTTGGGTGGCGGAGATACGGATACCGTTGCATACGATCCGTTTTCCCGCAAGAACAACCTCGTGGGGATTCAATGTGGCACGCCAAACAAGAAGGAGCAGTGAGCTCGTCCAATGGCAGCTCGTCCCCAGGGATCGTGGTGGCAATGGCATGTTCAAGGTTTCGGGCTTTGGGGTACTATCAGGGCTCCACCTTCGCCCACCCACGATTTGCTGGGAATTCCGCCCGTACATGCTTGGCGGCTATGAGAAAGCCGATGTTGATGAGGACGGAGATCTGTGCAGCGACTGGATATCCCACGGTGGTTTTGATCTTCGATACAAGCCTGCACCTGACCTGGCAGTAGACTTCACGTTCAACACGGATTTCGCCCAAGTGGAAGCTGACCAGCAAAGGATCAGCTTGTCGAGGTTCCCGCTCTTCTATCCTGAGAAGCGTGGCTTTTTCCTGGAGAACGCCGATCTCTTCAGGGTAGGGGAGCACCATTTCCCTTGGCAAGCGCCGCAAACAGAGCTCTTCTTCAGCAGAACCATTGGACTGAGTGAGGACGGCGATGAGGAGATTCCCATCATCACAGGCGCACGGATCACCGGACGCAAGGGCAAGTTTGACCTTGGAGCGTTGGTGGTGGCCACAGAGGAGACGAAGCTCTCGTCGGATGAGGAGGAGGTAGTTCCCTCCTCATGGTATCTCGTTGCACGGCTTCAGCCTGATTTCCTGGACCGATCCAAGCTTGGCGCCCTGTACCTTGGAAGAGAGAGCGGTAATGGATTCAACCGGGTTGCTGCCCTTGACTATTCATTATCGCTTGGGAGACATGTCACAAGTTCCGCATTCGCCGCCCTTTCCAGTGACAGCGACGATGGTGAGGCAGGAGCTCTGGCGATGCATTGGAACTGGTCCAGTGATTCATTCAATACCACCACGATCCTATCTGCCATAGGGGAGCATTTTGTCGATGATATGGGGTTTGTCATGCGGTCAGGTGTCTACAAGGGGCGTTGCAGCATCAGCTACGACCACCGCCCGAGGAAGTGGCATGTCCGTGATCACAGCATGTTTGCCAACGGTACGGTTATCACCGACATGCAGGGGCATCTCGTCACCGGTGGGTACTTCGTGGGCACGTGGGCCCAAGGTGAGTCGGGAGCCAACTACTTCTTTGGGGGCGGGTACACCCGGGACGAGTTGGACGAGGAGTTCGATTTGGGTGACGGAGATATCGTGTTTGATGAAGACGTATACGAGTGGTATTCCGTCGAGGCTTCATATTCATCCGATCAAAGCATGGGGCTCTCGGGGTCCGTGAGTGGCGAAGCTGGTGGTTTCTATGATGCACAGCATTGGCGCGGTGGGGCGAGTCTGCAGCTGAAGTCTTCACCGGCATTCCGGACTTCACTTGGCTACAGCCACAATTCCATGAGCCGGCGTAGTGATCGCTATCTCTCCGATCTGATAAGCTCCAGGCTTCTCTACACTATGTCCACGAGGATTTCAGCCAGGAGCCTTCTCCAGTGGAACAATCAGTCCGACCTGTTGGGCACGCAGTTGGTTCTGCGCTGCACCTACCGACAAGGTTCCGACCTCTATCTTGTCTGGGATGAGCAATGGCCCACCAGTGGCAGCGACGAAGAACGCGAGACCCAGCTGCTTGTGAAGATCACGTACTGGTTCCCGGTATAGGACAGAGCTATTCCTAATATTTTGGGGTTCGCGCAGAAATAACTTCACATTCTGGCATCCCATCTTTGTCCCGCCGTCGGCAGGATCTCCCCTCCGGTGGGCACGGCATGCCGTGCCCCTACATGGGGAGGCCAATTCTACGGCAAATCTGCGCGTCAAGACTGCGAGCTGCAACTATGTGAGACTCGTGGTGGAATAGTCGGGGGTTTTGTGAAGCCCCAGGGGGGTACCCGCCAGTCCGGCGGGACCATTCATGGAAGAAACTTGGCTTGACGAGACTCCCGATGATGTTTGGGGATGGAGGAAGGGGAGAGTTCGGGACGAAGTTCGAGACGAAGTTTTGGGGAGAGGAAGGACTGAGGGAAACGACGAAGCTCCCGATGAGGTTTGGGGATGGAGGAAGGGGAGAGTTCGAGACGAAGTTTCGGGTTAGCGGATGATGACCCAGCCGATCCTGTTGCGGTCGAGTCGCGAGGCGATTCGCAGGAGATCCTTGTCGGTGACGCCGAGGAGCCCATGCTCATCAGAGCGCATGGCGTCGGGATGGTCGCCTTCGGCGATCTTCAGTCCCATGGCCATTGCTTTCCCGGCGCGGGTGAGCCGGCGCATCAATGTGCGACGCTCCAGAGATTTGGCAGTGGCCCGCAACTCGGCTCGATCCTTCACGGGCGTGGTGACGAGTTCCGCGATCACTCGCTTGAGCCCGGTCTCGGCCTCTATGATTCTCTCCGGTCGCGTTCCCATGGACGCCCCAATGAGCCCCGCAGTCCCCTCGAAGCTTGCCCACGCTCCCAGGCCGTATGCCAGCCCCTTCTCCTCCCGAAGGACTCGCTCCATCCGGCGATCGAGAATCCCCGCCAGGAGGCGAGCCGCAGGCCGCGCCGTCTTCTCCACCGGAAGCCCGAGCACCGCGACCAGACGATCCTGGCCGAGACCAAGGCTGTCTTCCGCCACCCATGGACCATGGGTGAGTCGGGGTGTGGGCCGCGGGGCCCCAGGAGTACCCTGCCCAGGAATCCAATCGAAGAAGGAGGACAGGCTATCCAGGAGCACCTTGCCGTGGCGGGGTACGTGTGCCGTGAGGATAATGTTCGAGCCGTCCACGTAACGTTTGCTGAATGATTCCACGTCTTTGAGGCCGATGCTTTGAATCGTTGTGTTCTTGCCCAGCGGTGAGCGTGAGCGAGCGTCACCGGGATGAAGCCTATCCCACAGAAGATACGTGGCAGCCTTATGAGGAGATCGTTGCTCTCGGAATAGGAGCCGTTGCACGGCTTCTTTCTCCTGTTGCAGAAGCAAGGAGTCAAGGCGTGGATGCTGAAGGGTCGTGGCTACGAGTTTCGTCGTCTCAAGGAATGTCGCCATGGGCGTGGTGACGCGGATATAGCCCCACCGTGATGAGTAGTAGTAATCATCAAACGGCAAGAATGGATTATCTGTGACCTTGATCGAAGCACCCAATTGTCGAATTCTACGATGATAAGTCGATTCCTCGATTGTACTGGGTCCTGTTCCCAGGAACCGATGATAGATCTCCGCAGTCCCTTCCTTTCCCGCTTCCTCGAAGTCCGCCTTCTTCCGGAAGAGCAGAAACAGACCGGCCACGGGTAATCCGGTCTCTTCTCTGCCGCCGATTACCATTCCCGAGCTC
>JAUXFG010000228.1 GCA_030620115.1 Candidatus Fermentibacterota bacterium | reverse complement strand
GTGTGCGCGCCGCACGCACAAGCGCCCATTCCCGCCGCCAGTGAATGTCGATGCTATCGGTCCATATCTGAGCGCTTTGGCTATCAGGCACCGCCTCGCGTGCAAACCAGTAGTGAACTTGGATAAGCTCTGGCCCGAAAGCCTCGGCCGCACCCCTCACGGCTCTCCTCAGCTCCAGGGGGGAATGATAGCGTTTCTCTCTGGAAAAACCGGCAAGTTCGCTCAGGCGCGATCCACACGAAGCCCGCAACCGAGTCACCATGCTCCTGTGCGCAGCAGAACGCACGATGACCATGGGATCGATCTCCGGGAGCACATCCTTGAGCATTCTGGCATTGGCGTACTCCTCAGGCGAGAACACCATGGTGACCAAGCCCACTCGAAACTCAGTCAGCAGCTGGTTGAGGAGGTAATAAATCCTGATCCGGTGACCCCTGTCCGGCGGGAACGGTGTTATGGTTGAGACGACCAGTATTTTCTTCATATCAAAACATCCCTAGCCCGGACTAAGGGCCATTCTGTGAGCCAAGACTGACACTATCAGTGATGCGATGGTCGCCCACGCAGCTCCCAGCCCGCCAAAGGATGGTATCAAGAGCAGATTGAGGCAAATGTTCGTTCCCGTGGCTGCGGCCAGTGCGGCAAGGTCCTTGCTTTGCCGGCCGGCTGCCACGAGAGCTCTGCCCTGTGGCTGGTCCACGCTTGCCGGGAGGAGTCCCATCGCAAGTATGACGAGAATGAGCGCAGATCGTTGGTAGCCAGGGCCGTAAAGCACACCCGTCCCCGTTCTTGCAAGAAGGATTGTGGCCACCGCCATGGCCCCGCCTAGAAACGCCATGTCCCGTATGCCGCGACGAAAAAGCCCGTCTCCCTGGCTCTTGACGAGCCGGGGAAGAAGGATCTGGCCATAGCTTTGGGGTAATAATAGCAGCGCAGAGAAGATCCGATAGGCGGCAACATAGTAGCCTGTCTCAGCCTTGCTGGAAATGAGGCTGAGCAAGAGCACGTCGACTCGCCAATAGAGCTGGAAGCACGCTTCCAGGCCCACGAAGATGGGGATCTCCCGCATGAGAGACAGAGCTGTTGAGCGAGCGGAGCGTGCCAAAGAAAACCCTCCGGGAGGTCGCGCGAGCACCGCTGCCGTGAGACGCCCCAGGACGAAGCAGCACATGAGACCAATGGCGCCATATCCCGCGGCAACAATCACGAGCCCGGTGACAAGACGAATGGCCTGTTCTAGAACGAGCGCCTTCACAAGCCTTCCGACATGCTGAGTCGCGATCCAATACCCCTCTGCTGCCACCATCAGTCCCGAAAATGGAAGTGCTAACGCTACAACTGCAAGAACATGCCCGGTCGTCGGCGACACGAATAACCCGGAGATACATATCAGCCCGAGACAAAGAAGAAGACCGGCGCCGAGACAGAGCGCCGCTCCCGTGGCCAATAACTGCTGATTATGACCCCGCGCGAGCTCACGCGGCAGAAGGTGCCGCATCCCCAGGGACGCGGCTGCTTCGAGCAGTGCGAAAACGGCCAGGGCAAGGCCGTAGATGCCCACTTCCTCCGGGCCGTTCCTCCGGGCCAGGAGTACGATGAGCACCACGGACACCCCGGGGCCCAATGCCCGTGCCATGGACAAGTACATGGTGGCACTACGCATGCTCCAGCTCCTTAGGGCCTATACTCCGACCACTCCTCGCAGTCTCTCCCGCGGAAGCGCCACATGCCAAGCCCATAAGAGTCCAGAGGAGCAGCTCGATGACTGGACAGCGCGCTGTCCAGTCCACGCAGTTATGGAACACCATGGCCACGACGCCAACCCATATTCCCTTGGTTATCATGCTCTTCACGTCTCCTCTCCTGCAAACCCCGGAGAGTGCGACGGAAAGAACGCCAATCCAAAGGATCAGGCTCCCCAGTCCACCAAGAACTCCTCCCTCGGCAAGATCAAGCAGGACAATATTGTGGACAGGATGCCTGAACTGGCCAAGCTTCCTCAGAGGATCGAACGAGGGGATCCTATCCGAGAATTCACTCAGACCCACACCGAACCACGGGTAGACCGACGTCATTTGCAATGCCACGGGAATCAAGACACGTCTCACATCAGTCGCACTGGATTCCGTCTTGATCAGTCTGAATGTGACCGCAGGTGCGACCAACACCATCACCAGAGCCAAAATGGCCACAGACCCCAAAGCGACGCGTCTGGGTAGAACTCGCCACATGGCCCACAGCATGAGTGGACCGAGTGTAAGCATCCCCACGGCCCACGCAGCGCGAGAATACGACCAGACCAGCGCGGCGAGCCCGCCAAGAAAAAGAAGGCCCATGCCCCCTCGTGAAATCGGGGAACGCCTGGAGAGTGTGAGCCCAAGAACGGCACTCAACATGCCCAGCAGATACGTCGCGAATACGTTTGGATGCCCCATTGTCCCACCTGACCGCCAGAGTGGTACACCATGGGCAATGTACTTGAATAGATGCTTTTGTGGCGCTTCTCCCAGCAGTCCCAGATCGAGCACCGATCCCAAAGCCTGCTGTGCGGCGGCCACGACAATCTGGACCACGAATCCCGCCATCAACGAGGCGATCAGAAGCCGGAAGCCATCCCGCCGACGCGCCTGGGAAAAGACGAGGAGGCCTAGCACTGCGGCCCGAGGAATCACGAACCATTGCTGCAGCGCGGAGATTGGACTGCATGCTATGAAGACCGAGGGAAGGACGAGGAAGGAGAACGCACCCGCAGCCAACAAAAGACGACGGAACCGAGGATCCGGTGCTCTCAGATCGCGCTCGAATAGGGCGAAGCCGATTGCCAGGAGCAGCCAGAAATCAGCAGGATAGTATGCAAGGCTCACCGGGGCGCCTCCTATGCTTCCCGCTCCCGCTTCACCGATATAGTCTACCATGGGAAAGACAATCAGAAACAGGTAAATAGCCGTTGCGCGCTGTGCCCTGCGCCCAGGCGGTACCAGTATGATGGCCGTGGAGATCAGGCACCATACTGCGACAGCGATCTTCAAGGGAGCTCCCAGAAGGATAGGAGCCAGAGCAAGAAGCCAGATGGCCCCGCCGATACCGAGCCGTTTCAAGATGTTTCGGATGGTCTGCCCCCGGAGGATCCCGCATTCGCCGCGAGAGCCACACCCAGGAGCAGAGTTACGATAAATCCCGGGACCAAGGCCAGCGCTCTGGTGGATGGGCGATCAGCATGAGCTGCCCCGGGTGTCACCAAGATCCGGGTCCGTTTCTTCTGTCTGACATGTTCCGTTGCGGTCTCGGTCTTCAATTGTATCTCAGTGAGATGGGCCAATGCTCTCATGGCTTCACTCCCCATGTGCTGTCCGTCTGCGCGCGAGGATTCATGCCCCACTCTGATGAGGGATTCAGCCAGCGCGGATCGGCTACGAACAAGTGCGAGTTGCTTCTCGAGCAACGAACGTTCCCGTTCGTACCCTTGGTTGCTCATGTCCACCACCAACGAGCAGGCCACTACCGTCGCTCGCCTCGCCACCTCGCTCCTCCCTTCCCTGGCCTCGACTCTGATCAGCCCCTCTTCAAGGGGAGCAGCACCTACCACGGGAGCAGGATCCATCATTCCCTCAGATCCCAAGATCTTGGCCACCTGCTGCGAGAAAGAAGCGTCCCCAATCAGTGCCGTCAGACCACTGGTGGAGACCACGGGATGAGGCAAGAAATCTCGAGGGTTAAAATAGCCGAGTTCGACAATTCCGGTGCTTAGATAGACCGGAGATACAAGCGCATCCAGAACAATCCATGAGATTCCCGTCACAAGAATGAAACAGAGCACCAGAAGCCAGGACTTGGAGATAAGCGCTCTGATTTTGGTTCGGTCGTCCATCTTTCTTACCCCTTATGCAAAAGCGGAGAAGAATAGAGCCCCTGGATCCAGAGATTCCTATCATCTCCGGACGCTGGATCCCAATAATCGTTCACAAAGCGGAGAGTGCACGCCACCGCGCACTCAGGCAGATGGAACTCAAACACCTTCCACGTCCGGCTGTCAACGACTTCGCGAGTTACCCAGTCTTCGCTACTCACCTCCACCAAGGGCCAACGGCGAGCGGCCGGCTGTCCGCGCATGACCACGAGTATGGTTCCCGAAAGGCCCTCCCAGGCCATCCAGGAAGGGCTGAAAAGCATCCATCCTGAAGAATCGGAAGACACACCATGGGTCCAAGATGGCTCTCTTGCCTCAAGTGTGGTCACTGCTTCAAAATTTTCCAAGAGGACCCATGGCGGTGGTTCTTCATCCCACGAATGAACCCTGGCCAGAACACGCTGCCAGAATGCCCTCTGATCCATGTCCGCAGGGATACCTGAAATCTGCGGCAGCCGCCGAAGACCGCCATACAAGAGATTGCGATCATCCAGATAGGATCGCAAATCATTGACAAAGCGAAGTGAGCAGGGCGAGGCTGTCTCAAGAAGCACCCAAGCATCCGAGGAAACGACGCCCTCATGGTGCACGCCCCGGCAGTCGACATCAAACCGCGGCCAGACACCGCGCGCCGGCTCACCTCTGAGGAGCATATGGGTTCCTGTGTCATCGACAAGAATGGGCTGGGATCCTATGTTTCGGCACCGGACTGTTGCGTCATAGGGCGTGTGTACCCTCCAGCGGACATAGTTCGCCCACCCCGCGTCGATGAAGCGAGGGAAACATGTCAGCGTACATGCCTCGCTCTCCAAACCTACCGAAAGCAACACACGCGCCGCGAGTTCAGCGCTGATGTCGTCAGCAAATCCATGGGGAGCACACGCCGAAAGTGCAGCCGCCACAGAGAAATCTCCACCGGCCAGAAACGCCGCTGCGCGCCCCCAGGGAGCGAAATCCGGATTCCACACCAGAAGGGAGTCCACTGCCCCGGCATGACTTCGCGTGGCTTCGGCAAAGATCGCTCGTGCCTTGTTTTCATCACCTGCGGACGCCACCGCAGCGATTCTCAGCGCGATGCTTCTATCCGACGCGCCGATTCTTTCCTCTGCTGTCGAAATCCATGAAAGGAGCCGGCCGGGCTCGGCTGACGGCTTCGGACCTCCGCTGAGAGCTTC
>JAUXFG010000013.1 GCA_030620115.1 Candidatus Fermentibacterota bacterium | reverse complement strand
GGACATCCAGAACCATCTCGGCAGTTTCGCCTCGAAAGCCGGAGAGAGGTCCGCGCTAGTATCGTGTTTCAGAGGTTCTATACCTGTTTCCGGCAATTCTACATCCTTCACAGCAGCCGGCAATGTCACCCACCCGCGCCCGTATCGCAGAATCCGGAGATGTCTCATCATCTCCTAATACCCTCTCATTTTGAATTGCCAAAACAGAGGACAAAACTTCCGAGACGGAGTACTATCCGGTGCTTTTCTGTTTCGACTCGATGTACTTTATCTGATCCTGCGCATACTTGAACCATTTCTGATCATGTCGGGGCATCTTCTTGTACTGAGCCAACGCGCCATCCATGTCACCCTGCTCATACAACATGTCGCCGATCTTGCAATAGCCCTTGGCGAACTTCCGGGAATCATACTTGGCAGCTTTATCGAAAGCATCGATTGCTTCCTGCTGATTGCCAAGGTCCTTGTAAGTCTCACCGAGCCAGTAGTACGCCATGGCATACCGAGGATCGACGGTAATTGCGCCCCTGTAGGCGGCCACGGCGTCATCGAACCGCTGCATAGACCTCAATGTGGAGCCCTTCATGTAATGGGCGGCAGCCATTTGGGGATCCAGCTCAACGGTCTTGTCGAAAGCAGCCAGAGCGGCGGCATACTGCTTGACCTTCTTCTTGGCCATTCCAAGGCCATAATGCGCCTCGGCATA
Source organism: Candidatus Fermentibacterota bacterium (assembly GCA_030620115.1). Lineage (GTDB taxonomy): Bacteria > JAFGKV01 > JAFGKV01 > JAFGKV01 > JAFGKV01 > JAUXFG01. The sequence continues at coordinate 39,087 of JAUXFG010000013.1, read as the reverse complement.
ATTTTCCTTGGCCTTCACCGCCAGGGCGTATGCGTCGCTTGCGGAAGCATACTTTCGTTGCCCATAGAGGATCTTGCCTCTGTTGAAATGAGCCCTGGCATGCCCCGGATCAACCGAGGTTGCTTGCGTGAAGTAGTCCAGCGCTTGCGCCTGGTCGCCCTTGCCAAGGTTGGTTAGGCCAAGGCCATAGGAAGCATCGGCATAGCTTGGATCGATGGTCAAGGCCTCCTTGAACGAGAGTTCGGCGCTCTCGTAGTCTCGCTCTTCAAGACTGGCGACGCCTGCATTGTAATGTTCAGCAGCCTTAGGATCAGGGCCCGAAGCCTCTTCCCCATTCTCGGCCAAAGAGACTGCTGAAAGCAAAAACATACACGCCACGGCTACAGATGCCTTGGCAGCACTATATCTCACTTGGAACCTCCTTGTCTTCCTGTGTGTCACGATTTGCATCCACCTGATCAAACGGCCGCCCCTGCCGGACCAAGACTATCCGTCTTCCCGCCCCGGGCTATGGAGAGACACTTCTTATGCCGCATAATCGTGTCCCTCTCTCTTCATAACATAGTTCTAGCAAAATGCGTTCCGCGCTAACCCTACCCCCCTTCCGCCACCGGTATTCATAACGCGCCTCAGCCCAGAGTCGATTCCCGCTTGTTCCACATGCATCAAGTCTCAGTTTCCGAGACTCTGTCTGCCTAAAAAACTCCCGGAATAGCCTGCTGGCCTGCTCGGCGGTGTATCTCCCCTGGGGAATACCGTCCAATCTAAGGGACACTTTTCCTCCACCAACAAGATCCGCAATGCCCCGGGCATCGCCCTGGATGAGCACGGATCGTACTCTTGCCCATGGCTCATCGGGGCAAATGCCCCCGGCCCAAACATTCAGGACCAGTCCCAGAATCACTGCTGAGATTGTTCTTCTCATGGAAGGAGATCTCCCTGCTACTGCCGCCCCTTGGCGGTCCGTCCCTGCGTCCGCTTGACACGGATCTTCTGCCACTCGACTACCACGGGACTGGCCACAAAGATGGAGGAATATGTCCCCGCAATCACTCCAATGAGCAGCGCGAAAGCGAAATCATTGATCACTCTGCCACCGAAGAGATAAAGTGCAAGCACGACAACCAACGTTGTCATGGAAGTAATAATGGTACGAGAAAGGCTCTTATTGAGGCTGATATTGATAACTTCATCGAATATCTCCCTTCGTTTGAGCCGTAATTGCTCTCTGACTCTGTCGAAAACAACGATCGTATCATTGAGACTGTATCCCACTATGGTGAGTAGTGCGGCAACCACCGGCAGACTCATCTCGCGTCCTGTAATCATGAATGCTCCAAGCGTCAGCAGTACATCGTGGGTGAGCGCAAAGACGGCGCCCACGGCAAATCGAAGCTCGAACCGCCATGAGATGTATATGAGAAGCAAGACCAGTGCCCAGAGCACCGCTTTCACCGCATTCCGCTGCAGCTCCCTGCCGATCTTCGGGCCGACATCGTCGATTCGAACCACTTCGTGCTGATCGGGGTAATGATTCCGAAAGACCGATTCGACCGTGACTGCCTGCTCTTCTTGTCCGGCTTGGGAAATCGGCAAGCGGATCAGCAGCTCATTGGTTTTCCCGTAGGTCTGTACCTCAATCCCCTCGAAGCCTTCGCGACCGAGGAGAGCGCGCACTTCGCCAATGGTAACGGATGCTTCATGGAATCGAACGTGCACCAGGCGGCCACCGGTGAAATCAACTCCCATCTTCAGAGCTCCGATAGAGAGAAGGATAATAGTGCCCACCAGCAGTACTCCGGAGACAATATAGCCAATCCGGCGATTTCCTATAAGATTCAAGTTCGGCTCAGCGAATAGCTGCATGTATTCCGCCTCTCTATATGCTAAGTTTCTTCAGGGTGAATCTCGCAGTAATCATGTCGAGTATCAGTCTCGTGACAAAAAGCGCCGTGAACATGCTGAATACTATCCCCATTGAGAGCGTAACGGCAAATCCTTTGATTGCTCCTGTTCCGAATTGAAGAAGAATCAACGCAGTCAAAAGGGTCGTGATATTCGAATCAAGGATGGTGAGAAAAGCGCGTGAATAGCCGCCGGAGATTGCGGCTCCCACCGTTTTTCCGGCTCTTAGCTCCTCACGGATGCGTTCAAAAATGAGGACATTCGCGTCCACTGCCATACCAATGGTCAGGATAACCCCCGCAATTCCTGGAAGTGTAAGCGTTGCCCGGAACAGAGCGAGGCCCCCCAGAATGAGAAAAATATTGAGAATCAGGGCGAAATCCGAAAGAATCCCGCAGGCGCGATAGTAGAAAATCATGAACAGGATCACGATGCCAAGGCCAAAGAGTGCGGCCCGAACGCCTCGCCTGATTGAATCCTGGCCCAAGGACGGGCCAACGCTTCGTTCTTCACTGATGGTCACGGGAGCAGGAAGGGCGCCTGTACGCAGAACCACCGCCAGATCGCGAGCCTCATCCTCGGTGAACGAGCCAGTAATCTGGCCCCGTGTCCTGATCTCGGAATTGATTCGCGGAGCTGATTGGACCACATTATCCAGAACGATGGCAAGGAGCTTTCCCACATTATCGCGGGTGATCCGCCCAAACTGCTTTCCGCCCCTTCTGTTCAGGAAGAAATCGACACCTGCGCTGCCGTCATCGTAGTCAATGCCGATCTGTGCATTGGACAGGGCCTCTCCAGAGACTTTGGGATCCGTCTTGAGGAGATAGAGGCGTCTGAACTCGGTTCCATCCTGGGCGGTAAATCGTTCGCCCCATACAAAGTCGGCCTGGCGCCCCATGGCACGTTGGATGGTTGCCTCCGATAGGTAGCGCTTCACCACGAACTCCTCGTCAAGCCTCACGGAACAGACGCCACTGTCGAGTATGTAGATCCTTGATGCAAGCGGATTTTCGGTCTTGCTCTCCGGGCCCAATCCCAAGGCAGCCGTACTATCGTCGGAGCGCGCCGCAAAAAGCCCTGCCAACGTGCTGTCTTCCGCGTCTTCGGTCACTTCCACCGGGGCAGTCAGGCTTTCGATGGCGCCGGCACGCAGGTCCAATGCCTTGGCGGCTTCATCCATACGTTGAATGCTCGCCTGAACCTCCACAGGATCCTCCACCAGCCGGAACTCGAGAAATGCCGTCCGCTTCACCAGCTCTTTGGCACGCTCAGCGTCAACACCGGGAAGTTGTACTACGATTCTTGATCTGCCTTGCTTTTGGATGATCGGTTCCGCCACACCAAACTCATCGATCCTGTTGCGGATCTTCTCCATGGCACGATCCGTCGCATCTTTTCGCTGATCCTCCGTCAGCTTGCTCTCATCAACCTCCAGCACGAGATGAGTTCCGCCCCGCAGATCGAGGCCGAGATGAAACGACCGTGATCGCAAGGAAGAGACCTCACTTGGCGACATTCGCTCCAGCTCTTCCTCGGAGAGGCGATAGAACTTATACGACGGAATAAGTACGAAAAGCGCGCCAAGTATGACGAATAGTACAACCGCCAGACGCCACCAGATGCTTTTTGTCATATCCACACCATTCCTCGAGTCTTCCTCCCCGGACGCGGCGAGGATCCTGGATCCATTCTACAAAAGTCGATTATCACTCCCAATCTCGGCCCGAGCCTTCCACATGAGCTCCCGCATCTCATGGACCGCTCGTTCCATCCCTACCAGTACCGCCCTCCCCACGATGCTATGGCCAATGCTGAGTTCAGAGATCTCAGGAATGGCCGCAATCGGATTGATGTTCTCGTAGTTGATGCCGTGCCCTGCATGAACCAGGAGTTCCCTCCTGGAGGCAAGCCTGGAAGCGCCCTTCAATGTCTCGATTTCCTCCTTGCGGCTGTCTCGGTCACCGCTTTCAGTGTAGCGTGTCGTACAGAGTTCCACGGCGTCCAATCCCAGTTGGGCCGCTGCCTGTATCTGATCCACATTTGGATCGACGAAGCCGCACAGGAGTATGTCACTGTCGCGGAGCGCGGATATCGCCAGAGACAGGTTTGCACCGTGTGAAACGAGATCAAGCCCGCCTTCAGTTGAGACTTCCCCGGGACGTTCAGGAACCAGAGTCACCATATAGGGCCGAATCCCCGCAGCGAACGCGGCCATCTCTTCCGTGGGCTCCATCTCCAAGGTCAGTCTCGTCTGAATCACTTCATTCAAAAGCCTGACATCCCTGATCTTGATATGGCGTTGATCACCTCGGAGGTGGACCGTGATTCCATGGGCACCCCCCAATTCTGCAAGGACCGCTGCTCGAACGGGATCAGGGTATGAAACTCCTCGGGCCTCACGCAGCGTGGCTACGTGATCTACATTGACTGAAAGCAAACACATAGGGCCGCTTCTTTCTCTTTAGGAGGAGTGCATGTGACTTCTCAATAACCCCGTGCAATACTGGGAAAATCCCCCTTCGCGAAAGGGGAGGCCTTCGGATGCCCGGACTTATCGAGAAGTTACGAGTGCAACAAGAAATGCGCCTTCGAAAGGAGCCTTTTTTGCCCCATCTCTCTCTTGTCAGACCACGGACTTGGATGAACCCGCATCCAACACCGCCCGCGTCACCAATTCAAGTTCGGCCAAAGTTAGAGTCTCGGGTCGACGGGTCAAGTCCAGCTCCGCATCCTCCAGATATGCGCGAATACTAGGCCCATAGAGCCTTTCGATCCGCCCACCGATCATCTTTCGCCGCTGCTGAAACAGCGCCCCCGCCACCCGCCACACTGCCTGCAATTCCTCCACCGGTCGGGCGTCATCCCGTCTATCCAAGCGGACTACCCTGGACCATACGCGGGGGCGGGGCCAGAATACATTCGGTGATATCTTGAACAGAGGCTTCACCGCATAGGTGGACTGGATTACCACACTCAGCAACCCGCGTTCCCGGGTCCCCGCAGAAGCGGCCATCCGCGAGACAACCTCATCCTGAAGTACAAGGATGGCCATGCTGACATCCTCCGCATGGTCAGCCATCCACCGTAGAATCGCGCCGGACAGATGATAGGGGAGACAGCCCACGAGGGTCGCCGGCGTCCTGACCAACTGGTTGGGCACAAGATCCAGGATCGAGGCATTCACCATAGTGAGATCGGGATGACGTTCCGCCAGTTGAGAAGCCCAGTGCGGATCGACCTCAACTGCGGTAACGGCATACCCGGCCTCCAGCAACGCAGTGGTCACCGCGCCTTCTCCCGCACCGATCTCAAGGATCGTTCCAGTCTCTTGGGGAGGAGGAAGAAAAGAGAGAAGTCGCAAAACCACCCCGCGGTCCTTGAGAAAGACCTGACTCAGGCGGCTTCTTTTCAAACAGATTTCCCCTCCTTCGGGGGAAGAATCTCCGGCTCATTCTCCTGCTCCCACTCGGCGAGAGTCATGATACATTCATCGCCTTCCGAGCTGGCGAGTATGACCTGCCCTTTTAAGAGATCCACGGCCACGGCGGTCATCATCACACCACCCCGCTCAATACACTGGCCGACTCTAGGAAGTCGTCGTGCTTGTTTGATATAGAACTCGTGCTCATAAGCAAGACAGCACTTCAGTCTCCCACACACGCCGGAGATCTTGGACGGGCTGAGGGAAAGGCTCTGATCCCTGGCCATCCGTAGAGTCACGGGCTGGAAATCCTGGAGAAAGGTGTGACAGCAGAGAGTCAAACCACAGGTGCCGCAACCTCCAAGCCGCTGTGCATGATCCCGCACACCTATCTGCCGTAGTTCGATGCGCATCTTGAAGGTGTTCGCCAGATCCCGCACAAGGCCACGAAAATCGATACGCGACTCTGCAGTGAAAAAGAATGTCACCTTATTCCCGTCGAACTGGCTTTCCACATCGATGAGTTTCATCTCCAGCCCGCGGGCCTTGATTCGGGCCTGGCACACGCCGAACAGGCTCCGCTCCCGCGCACGAACCTTCTCCAGGAGCATGACATCTTCATCACTTGCCAAACGCGCGATTGCCCGTATGGTAGTGCCCCTCTTCCTGCTCTTTCGGGTCACATTGACCCTGGTTACCCTTCCCAGATTCTCGCCTTTGTCGGCGGAGACCACGACATACATCCCGGAGGTGACAGGAAGCTCCCGGGGATTCGTATAATAGCCCAACCTGCCCGCTTTGAACGATACCTCTATCAAACGAAGCGCTCCCTTGGCTTCTCCGCCACCATGCTCACGACTCTGTTCGCTCATTGTCTTCTTCCATCTCACCAGGATCGCTCCCTTATCAAACGGACCAGCCGTTCCATTCGGTAACACACGAGCCGTAGATCAAGATTCAGCCTCATGGACTGCCGGACATGTTCGAATTCCCAAATGAGTTGGACAAGTTGCTCCTTGGTAAGGCGCCGGGCAACCTCCGACACGGCGTCGGGCCTATCCCGGTTCAGTATGATCGAAGCTCCACCACCATCAGACCATACAAGCGCATCCCGCAGCCAGAGCAATATATGATCCAGGAGACGATCGAAACCCTCCCTATCCCTACCATCTCCGAATCGACCGATGGCTCTCGCTGCCCAAAACCCTTGAGGAGCACGCGATGCACCGGAGACCAAATCCAGCGCCAATAGTCTTTCCTCGGTGCTCTCCTCCTCCAGAAGCGACGCGCCCTTGGCCAGCGACCCTCCTGAGAGGCGGTACAGGAGGAGGGCGCGCTGTTCTTCGACCTCACGGATGCAGGTGAAGATGACGATCCAATCACGCTCGTTCAGAGATGAGAAACGGATACGGTGTGCGCGTGATCGTACGGTGGGAAGAATTCCACCGGGGCTGGCGGACAGAAGAATCAAGTACGTATCGGCAGGCGCCTCCTCGAGTAGTTTGAGTAACGCGTTTTGCCCTTCCTCCTTCATCCTGTCGGCATTACGAATCACAAAAACTTTCGCCCGCCCGCCAAATGAGCTCCTTGAGGCAATGCGAGTCATTCGCCTCACCGCATCGATACTGATCACATGGTTGGGGTCACCAAGCGGTTCGCCGAGTCTATTCCCCGGATCAGCCCGGGAAATGATCACCTCCCCGGCGCCGGGTTTGTCCTGATACCACGAGGCAGGGCAAGGGAAAAAGTAGTGCAAATCAGGGTGCTGATAGGAAAGAACCTGCCGACAAGAAACACATTCCCCGCATCCGGATCCCCGCTCACAGAGCAGAAGACTCGCCAATGCAATGGCCGTCGTCTCCTTCCCCACGTAGGCGGGCCCGCTGAATATCATGGTCTGTGGGAGACGCCCCTTAGACACCGCACCCGACAGATAAGAGATCGCCCAATGTTGCCCCAAGATATTCGAAAAAGGGCCGTGCATAGGGTCGTTCTTCATCTTTTCCATGTATGCAAAGCCCGCAGTTGTCGAGGGACGGGGCTGCGCTCTCGCGAAACACGCCACCATGCAACAAGAGGAATGGCACTACAGATGATGGTGCCAAAAAGCATACACAGAAACATTTGTTGGCGTGAGAGAAAGACGCAATCACCAATCCGGCTTGCCACCCCCGCCATTGCCGCGTGTCCTCCCAGGCACGCCGCCACAGAGGCAAGGAACCCGCGGATGCCACCCAGCATCACACCTGGTGCAATCATAAAAAATGACGAAGCGCCCAGCGCACGCATCACCTGTATCGTCTGACGTTGTTCCAACACTTCAATTCTTGTCCTGAGACAGAGCACCAGGAAAACAAGCAGAAAAACCAGAGTGCCAATGCTCGCCCACCCCATACGCATCCACCAGACCAGATTAGTGGTCTCTGCGGCCAATCGCTCTGGGAACAGCACGTCTTCTACGCCACGCAAGGAATGGGCGCGTGACGCCACCGCAGCGAGGCTTTCCGGATGGATGGCGTGCGTCTTCACGGAGAAGTACTCCAGTGGGGCAACATGAAAAACACTCCCATCATCGCCCCCATGAACTCCACCGAGACCAGCCAAGTCCTCATTGCGAAGGACAAAAGTCGCCTCACGTACCCCGGGCAGGCGACGAAGCGATTCTCCCAAGGCAACGATCCCCGCCATCCCTCGTCTCACCACCACCTTGAGAGAGAGACTGTCGATCATCCCATCCATCTGCATGGTCATATTGTGCCAAAGCACCACAAAGAGGAGGACTCCGATATAGGCAAACGCGATGATGAGAATTGTCAGGAGATGGCGCCCCGGATCTTGTGTTCCCAGGCGATAGGCTTCAGAGATCGCCCGAAGCCATTGCCGAGATCCCCTCATGGAGGATTTCCTCTTCCGAGAAGGAGTTCCATCAACCCGGAGCTGGGGGTCGACTTCGCGCGCTCGGGAATTACCTCGGCACGAACGATCTGCCCCTCAGCCATGTGCCAGACTCTCGCCCCTTCGACGGCGGAATCCGGCACTCGTTGCCGTGCAATCAGCACCGTGGCACCCCAGGCGGTCATGGTACGCACAATCAAGAGCAAGAAATCGCCCGGAGCGTTATCGTCCGCGGAGGATTCGTCCACGAAAAGAAGCCGAGGCATGGGCGCGATGGCCCGAGCCACACGGGCCAAACGTCGTTGTCCATCCGATAGCTCGGTGGGGTAGTAACCTCTCAGGGCGAGAATACCCGATTCTTGCAGCGCCTTCATGGCAGACCGAACCGCCCTGCCTGGTGGCCACCCCCGGACATCCAGCGAGAGAACCACATTGTCTAACACCGTCCTGTCTTCCAGGAGCGGCAATTGGTTCGAGACTATGCCCATGAGAAGACGGAGTCTTCGAAACCTACGCTCGCCCATCTGCGTCGTATCAATGCCATCAACGAAGACGCGCCCTTCGTCAGGCCCGATTTCCCCTGTGCACAGCTTGAGAATGAGTGACTTGCCCGCACCGGGCGGTCCCACGAATAAAGCCAATTCGCCCCGCGGAATACGTAGCGAAATATTATGGAGTCCCGTATCGCTCCTCCTCCCCCGGAATGATACGTGGCTGAATCGAATCACGACTGACCCCTATCCCGAATATCTCACCACACGTTTCGCGTGGCTGTCATGTGGGATAGAGGCCAAGCGAGTGGCCCACTTCATGGCCTCCAGAAAGCTCCCTTCATCCGCCCGGCCGGTCCCCACGAGGGAGAATGCCGTGCCATGGCCGGGGCTGGTCCTCACCACGGGCATCCCCAACGTGACGTTCACTGCGGAATGCAGCCCAAGCATCTTGATAGGGATGGCCGCCTGATCGTGGTACATAGCGATCACCACATCTCCGTCTCGTCCCCAAGTCATAAACGCTTCTTCGGCAGAAATCGGTCCCACGATGCAAATGCCTTGGCCCCGGGCAGCTTCCATAGCTGGAGCGATGATCTCCCGCTCTTCGCTGCCCAGGAGCCCACGATCCCCCGCATGGGGATTTAGCCCGCACACCAGAATACGTGGCTGCCTTTTTAGCAAACGCCGAAGCTCTCTATCGACCAAAAGCACTAACGTCACCAATCCCTCAACACTCAAGCATGAAGAAACCTCACGGATTGGCACGTGCCGTGTCGCGAGAACGGCACAGTGTACCCCATTGGCCAACATCATGGCGTACTCTTCCGCCCCCGTGAGCTTGGCGATCAGCTCCGTCTGCCCCGGATATCTCCAACCGGCCAGGTGCATACTCTGCTTGCTGACGGGCCCCGTGACAACGGCGTCCACCACTCCTTCCATGGCATCGCGGACAGCGCACTCCAAGGCTTCCATGGCCACCGCCCCGCCCCATGCCGAAGCCTGGGGCGTCGCGGGTTTCCTCCCGGAGGGGCTGGGGAGGGAGACCATGTCCACATGGTGAGTATTGCCGATATGCTCCGCTACACGAGCCCACTCCTCCTCCGGGCCGTAGAGCACGGCTTTCGTCTCTTCCTCGCGCCAGCGCGCAAGAGCCTTCGCGGCGATCTCAGGCCCTATTCCCAGGGGGTCACCCGGGGTAATCGCCAGCTTCATATGCCTTCCACACATGAATCAGACCCTTGAATGAGAGGTCTGGTTCAACGTGGTGTGAAACCGTCAAGAATGTAGAAAGCATCGACGCAAACCCTCCAGTGAGAACCAAGAGCCGCCATGTTCTTCCATTCCGCTTCAAGATCTCCAGAATACCTTCCACCAGAGCGATGCTTCCCCACCAGCAGCCGGAAGCAATGGACGAGGGAGTGTCCCGCCCCAGGAGAATACCGCCCGCGCATGGCTCGATCTCGGGGAGGAGTGCCGTCCCATGGGAAAGCGCAGATGCCATGAGCCGGGGCCCGGGTGCAATAAGGCCACCCGCGAATCGCTTCTCTGAATCCATCAGCTCAAATGTAATGGCAGTGCCCGCATCCACACAGAGGGCGGGCAGCGGTTCCATGCGGGACAGGGCTATCAGATTCACCAGCCTGTCAGCCCCAATGCTCCCATATGTTCCGGCAATCAACCCCGCCGCCGCCACCGCCTCGGAAGTCACTAGTATCACGGGAACTCCGGCATCACGGGCCACCCGCATAAACGAGTCGTCGATATCAGGAACCACTGACGCCAGCACCACGGCCTTGAGATCCTTCGACAAGGTAGAGAGAAGCCCCTCCTTTTGATGCGTGGGCCACTGCTTTCCCGGTCGCAGATCCGCTCCTGCTCCCCACCATGCGGTCTTGACTTGAGAATTGCCTATGTTCACCAGGAGCACATCACCAGACATCTCTATCCCCGATGCCTCCAACCCATTATTCCATCATTCCATGACCCGGACTTCTCGCCGGCTTTCGAAGCGAAACGGCCGAGATGGTTCTGAATGCGAGGCTTGCGACTGAGGACTCCACAGGCGTATCCTCTGTCCGCCAGCTGGCGGATCGAGGAAGCCGACAGAACGTAACGAAGTCCCGCGTCGGACGGGGGATGCCATATCGGCCGCTGTAGCCCAAAGTTGGTGAGAAGTCCGGGTTAACCCGAATTTCGTCACGAAGCAGAGCGAAGTTTGCTCGTGAATCATCACGCCTATAGCCCCACATGATCGGGCTTTGCCATGAGTTCGATTCTTCCCGAAGCCATGGTTCTCAATGATCCATCCGGGCAGCGAAGCATCAGCTCCCCCGCATCACCGACTCCTTCTATGACACCGGTTAGTATCTCTTGCCCCACCGCGGCCCTAACGGACATGCCCACCGTCCCCGATTCCTCATTCCATGACTTCACCACACCGCCAAATCCCGACGAGACCTCATCGTGCCAGCGGGAGATGAGTTCCTCCACCAGCTTGTGCAACAGATCGCTCCGGTTGATCGAAGCGCCGAGAATCTCATCCAACGAAAGGCAACGATCTCTGATCTCCTCGGGAAAATCCGATTCCTTCTGATGGATATTGATGCCCACACCCGCAACAAAAGCCTCCCTCGGACCTGATTCAACCCGCTCCACCAAGATCCCTGCCACCTTCCGTTTCCCCCACAGCACATCATTTGCCCACTTCAAGCTTGCCGCCCGGGCGCCAAGCTCTCTGAGTACGCGCACCACGCAAAGGCCAACCAAAAGCGGCACCAACCCGGGTTTCTTCACGCTTGCCGCGGGACGAAGAATCAACGAGAACCAGAGCCCCATTCCGGCGGGAGAGAACCACTCGTGTCCGTGATGCCCACGTCCCTTGAGCTGTGCCTCGGCGATGACAGTAGTCCCGTGATGTGCGCCTACTCTGGCCAACTGCACACCCGCGGTGTTCGTGGAATCTACTACGGGGGAATACACGCAAGGCCCCGCCTGCTCTGGCAGGAGATCAGCCTCACATGGTGTATCCGCCGGCGGCACAAGCCGTACCCCGGCTGGGGACAATCGAACATCGAATCCCAACTCGAGAAGTTGCGATAGTGCGGCCACGGTCTTCTCATATCCCCTCACATCGGCGCCAAGATGCTCCCAATTAACCAACTGTCCTCGTTGCGCCCAGAGTCTCGCCGCCAGCACGGTAACCAGGCCTAAATCGCTTTTCAAAGCTCCACCTCCATGGATATGTCGAGCCAGGAAGCAGAATGGGTAAGCGCACCCACACTCACCGCATCCACACCGAGCCGCGCGATACGCCCGACGGTAAGCAAATCTATTCCTCCTGATGCTTCCAACAGAGGAGGGCTCCCTTGCCATGCCTGCCTGGCCAACACACAGGCCTCGATATCACGGATACTCATATTGTCGAGAAGAATCCAATCTGGCTCTGCCTTCAGAACACAAGCGAATTCAGCAGGGGTCTCCACCTCAACTTCCACTACGAGATTCGGCCATCTCTGTCGGGCCAGCCTTACCGCCCGTGCAGGATCTCCCACAATCGCCACATGGTTGTCTTTTATCAGCACACGATCGTAGAGGCCGGATCTGTGGTTCCTCCCGCCCCCGACTCGAACGGCATAACGTTCCAGCAACCTCATGCCAGGAATCGTTTTCCGTGTGTCCAGCAATAGTACATCCATTCCCTGCAATTCATCGGCATATTTCCTGGTCAGCGTTGCGATGCCACAGAGGCGTTGCAGTAGATTCAGAGCAACTCGTTCTCCGGTCAGGAGCGCTGAAGCCGACGCGCTCGCTCTTCCGATCTCCTCTCCGCGCTTGAATCGCGCTCCTTCCTCTTTCTTCCATGTCCAACACGGTTCAACGCCAATGATCGAGAAAAGATGATCCACCACAGGACCACCTGCCATGGTCCCCTCTTCACGGGCCACCAGATGAGCAGTCGCCGGCAGGCTCTCCGGCACCAAGGCAGTAGTAGTCACATCACCTGAACCAACATCCTCACGCAGAGCCCCTGCCAGGAAGACCGTTAGTTCTACACGATCAATGAGGGTCAAGAAAAGCTCCATTATTGTCCCTTTGTACACTGGCCAAGGCTCCGCGTGTGGCCAAACCTCGGTCGCAAGGTCATGGCAAAAAACGCAACAAAAGCCACGATCATACCCCCAAGGACATCGAGGAAGTAGTGTTCTCCCAAATAGATGGTTCCCACGAAGAGCCAGAGCGACATGCCCGCGAAGAGCCAGGCCAAGGAGTATCCGCGTGCCCTCAAGTAGAGAAACGAGAGGAATGGAAACGCGCAGTGAAGACTCGGCAAGGCAGCATACGGATTTGCTCGAAATAGCTGCCCCGCACTCTCCCACGCCCCCGAAGCCCATGGCGGGCTCACAGATGTCACATCAAGCAACGCAAGCCGTGGCGGCACCACTGGATAGAGGAGATAGATGGTGAACCCAAGATACCCGCAGGCAAGGAAGACTGACACATATTCCTCTGCATGAGCATATTGCTTCTTGAAAAGAAGATAGAAGAAGGGGAGAAGGATGTTCACGATGTGAAGACTGTATCCTACGCAGAAAAAAACATTGAGTGGAACTATCCTGTACTTCTGGAGCTCGACCACCGGGCTCCAGCCGGCGAAAAGCCGTGTTTCGAGATTTGGAATTTCCATCCAATGCGCACGCACCACAATGTCGTCCAAGAGATGAAGGAATGCCACATAATAGATGACGAAGTAGCATCCAATGGATATCACCAGACGCCACGTCAAGGGGCGAATTGCCCAGGGTGCAAAGAGAAAGAGAGGAAACAAAATATCACAAAGGACCGGCGGCGTGCCGGAAGTAATCCGATAGATAAGCTGCACCAGCCAGAAACAGAATGCAAAGGCGGCATGCCGGGGCAACATTTGGGAGAATGTGGTATGACCGTTGCGCGTCATCCGCTCCATGAGAGTCGTCTCCATGGATTTCATCGCCCCATCACCCGAATAGGACATGGGTTTCGTCGACAATCCGCCGGATGATTTCGCTGGCCTCGATGCCTTCCGCTTCGGCACGAAAACTCGGCACGATCCTGTGCGAAAGCACGGCGGAGGCCAGGGAATCAAGATCCTGTAATTCCGGCGTGGCACGGCCATCGAGCAATGCCCTTGCCTTTGCCGCCAAGATCAGAAACTGGGATCCCCGTACGCCGGCTCCCCAACGAACCCATTCCCTCACAAAGGACGGAGCATCCGATTCACTCGGTCTCGTCAGCCTTGCCAACCGAACCGCCGCCTCCACCACATGACTCGCAACCGGTACGCGCCGGGTAAGCCTCTGCAGTTTCAGGATCTCATCCTTGCCGATCACCAGGTCCGCGTGGGCAGCCACATCACCGGTGGTGCGCTCCACGATCAGCACTTCATCATCCAAATCAGGATACGAAATGTCGACCTGGAGCATGAACCGGTCAAGCTGCGCCTCTGGAAGTGGGTATGTGCCTTCTTGCTCGATGGGATTCTGCGTGGCGAGGACCAGGAATGGGCGCTCGAGCGAATAGGTGACCCCTCCTGATGTCACCTCTCGCTCTTGCATGGCCTGGAGGAGTGCCGCCTGAGTCTTGGGAGGAGTTCTGTTTATCTCATCGGCAAGGAGGACATTGGTGAAAACCGGCCCGGAAACAAACCTGAATCTCCTGCGCCCTGTTTCCGGATTCTCCTCCAATATCTCGGTACCCGTGATGTCGGACGGCATAAGATCAGGAGTGAACTGGACACGGCCGAAAGAGAGATCCAGAACTCCGGCAAGCGTGCTGACCAGCAGGGTCTTGGCCAGGCCGGGCACGCCGACGATGAGCCCGTGCCCATCAGCCAAGAGACAGACGAGGACTTCTTCGATCACCCGCTCTTGGGACACGATGACACGGGCAATTTGGCCCCTGATCTCCCTATACGCCTCTGCGGACGCGGCCAGGGCATCCCGTTCATTGTTCGGGATTTCTATCACGAAACATGCTCCTCCTTCGAGAAACGCTCCTCGGAGGCAACCAGGTCTACCTCAGAATTCTCTACAAGCGGCCAAGATAGCCATCGTGGGACTCACCGGCGAGATCAATTCTCCCATGCTTGGGCGGCGGACCGGCAGAAAGCCGCGTCGTCAATTCTGTTTCGGTGAGCACCAAGACCACCACAAGAAGAAGCAGAAGCGAGGTGGCCTCAAATCTCCCGGAAGAGATGCTCTCCAAATCGTCTGATTCACCAAGCCATCTCGTGATACCAGAGGGACGCGCAGATGGAAAAGATGGACCACGTTCGCACTCCGCCACGACCCCCTGGTAGAGCGCCACAATCTCGTTCCCACGCCTTATGATGTAGAGATCCGGATCGTGTACGGGACCCAACCGAACAGTCATACGCCCCGGCGAAATGGTCTCTGGGTACAGGTTGAGCCTTGAACCATCGGGCATCTCCATAGAGTAGCTGCATCCGCCATCATCACAGGGGAGCTCAACGTTTTTCTCCTCGCCCAGCACCAACTCCACCGGGCTTCTGATTCCGCAGACATACGCCACCGCCAGCCGAAATAGCGGAACGAACGATGATCGTCCACTCCAATCAGACCACGGGGGAGTAAGACCAGTGAGCCAGAGAAGCGAGCTCGCTCCCTCGCGAGTGTCATTCTCCACAAGCAGAGGGTACCCGTTGGGCAAGCTTATCAGCGGATACCCCGCCGTGGAATCCCACGTCCGGACCCGCCATACCGTGGGGAACGGGAATCCTCCAAGCCCTCGAAATTCGGAGAGCAACGGGTGATCGAATTCCACGCTCCCTTCGCCCCAGCCTTCCCTTCCCGGCCCCATCACCGGTGGATCGCCAGGAAGAGCCCCGAACAGCGGAAGGTACAACCCTGCCCATGCAGCATTCATACTCGGGTGTGTCGCTATCACCACAACCCCAAGGCCATGCTCCCACGCCGCCAAGATCTTTCTCGCACAGGCCCCCGTGAGATCTCCTCCCACAAGCACCAGCGAATCCAGTGATTCGAGTCGCGCTGATTCCAGCTCCCTCCTGGTCCCGTATGCAACCAGAAAGCCGCTGGCGCCATCTCGAAAAGGGTCCAAGGCGAGCCTGACCCGCCGCATCTCTTCTCCCTCTGTGCCAATCACCAATACCCGCCTGGTACGGGGAACATCCACTGCGAACACGCATTTGTTGTCCACCACGATTCCCTGTGGATCATGCACCACAAGCTCGCCTCTCAAGAGCCCCGGCCTCGTTCTTCCCAGGCTAAGGTCCAGATGCGACACGCGTTCTCCGGCGGGAACATCAATCTCCCGGAGCAATCCTTCCCACCTCAGTGTGACCACATTCGGCTCTCCGTTTCTTTCTCCATACCTTTCGACCACTGCCTCCAGGCGAATCGATCCAGCCTCACCGCCCACCACGCCTGTCACCTTGGTCTGTCCAAGCCCGATATTCGTGGGAGTGCCGTCCACAGGAGCGCCCCAGAGCTCCATCTCCTCGGGAATGTCCAAGGCCTCGGACCAGTTGCCCGGTTGGAAATCGCTGACCAGAATCATCCGGACATGATCCTCCCCCTGGGAGCGAGCCCACGAGGCCACGCGGGTCAACATCAACGGCACATTCAACGCCCCGGAACCAGGTCCCATATTCTCGAGCCGAAGCAATGCGTCCTCAGGCTGCGAACCCAAAGGCGCCAGCATCGAGATACCATCTCCCGCAGTGGCCAATCCCGAACGAGTTCGTGGCATCGCCGTCATGAAACGCGAGGCTTGCTCAACGGCCTTCCGCCATACCGCCCCCTCCCGGGCCCCCATGCTCGCTGATCTGTCCACCACTACCAAAGTGAGCACGTCTCCCGGTCCGGACCCACATGTGGGTCTCGCCAGAGCCACCGCGGCAGCCACAAGAATCATGATCCTCAGCATGAGCAATCGTCTCTGATGCACCTTGAGCCAGCGAAGTGCGGTCTGCTCGATCTCCCGCAGGAAAAGGAGACTTGAGAATGGTTTGGCCCGCCTCGCACGCCGGGCTAATAGATGAATGATGACCGGTACCGTGGCTCCCAGAACGGCGAATAGAAAGCCCGGAGACAGGAATGTCATCTCATCCGGGTCCTGGATGAGAGGAAGGCGGCAAGCGCGGTGGAGAAATCATCGCTGGTATCGATATCCACCAGATGCGCCCGAAACCTGCCAAGGCCGTCTTCCAAGACACGCCATGCTTCGGCAAGCGCCGTGGCATACGCTTTCCGGATCAGTGACGGACGAGTGGTAAGATTTTCCCCTGTTTCCATGTCCTTCAACGTGACGATGCCGGTATCGGCGAGCACTCTCTCCGTCCGATCCAAGATTCTCATGACAAGGAGTTCATGCTTCCCCGATGCGAGATGACGAAGTGCGGTCACCAGTACATCGGAGGGCACCAAGAGATCGGAAATGAGGATAACCATGCCTCGAGGCGGGATACGTCCGGCGATGTTGACAAACACCTCCAGCGGGCGGGTCCCGCCACGGGGCTCTGCCCTCACTAGCTCGATGAGCAAGCGTTCCAGATGTCCGGATGAGGTACTGGGACGAACCCATGACTGCAATGAATCGCCAAAGATCGCCAATCCCACCGCATCACGTTGCTTTAAGAGAAGCAGTGCGAGGCTGGCCGCAAGCGAGCGAGCATAGTCGATCTTCGAGACTGGCCCGTTTCCCTTGTAGGCCATGGACGCGCTGCTATCAACAAGAAGATAGGCTCGAAGATTCGTCTCATCGGTGAACTGCTTCACATAAAGGCGATCACTCCGGGCAAACAGGCGCCAATCAACGAGACGAGGCGGATCGGAGGGCTGATAGGCTCTGTGCTCCCGGAACTCCGCACTGAATCCATGATACGGGCTCCGATGCATCCCCGCAATGAATCCCTCCACCACCAATCTCGCCCGGAGGCTGAGACTGCGAATCCGAGACACAAGGATAGGATCCAGTAGTCCCTCCGCGGCACGGGCCTCCTTCCCTCTCATCTTACCCCCCCCACCGGTCATTGACGCTGATATTCCACGAATCGAGGCTGCGGTTCATGCGGGGCTTCTTGCCCCAGATTGGATCCCGGGAAAGACCGTTCATGATGAGGAAGTACCGTGGACTCGCCTGGGATCAAAGCGTCGATATTTGTAAGCGTTCACGGGTTGAAAGGTTCATAGGTTCAGCCTCCGGCCCATAGGGGCCTACGCCCCGGTGGGGGTTCACCGGAAATCGACCCGTTGATTCGTGGGATCTGAAAGGTCCCGCTTCCAGCGGGAAATTCTGAACCTGTGAACGCTTACACATGCCCAAGCTGACTTCAGGCAACCCTGAACGGTGAACGCTGAACCCGTGAACGCTTACTATTCCCGCTAGGGCGACCAGGTTGGCTCTTCCTTGTCCCCTGGACCCAATGGAAGCATATACTCCATGCGCCCCGAAAGATCGGTGAGAAACAACTCCTTCTCATGGCCCCGGGTGCTGACGTACACGATATGCCGGCCATCAGGGGCCCACGCCGGGTCCTCATTGCTCGTCCCCTTGAAGGTCAATCGCCGTCGATGGCGACCGAGTGGATCCATGACCCACACATCAAAGAATCCGGCTTCCCTCGCCACATATGCAATTCGATCCCCTTTAGGTGACCAGGCGGCCGATTCATTGTACTGGCCGGTGAAGGTGAGACGCCTCCGCTCCATCCCATCCACGTCAGTCACATAGATCTGAGGGTTTCCACTTCGATCCGAGGTGAATGCGATCTCTCTGCCGCTGGGCGACCATGAAGGAGAGCAGTCTATCGCCGCATTCCTCGTGACCCTTCGTATGCGGCTTCCGTCGTTCTGCATGATGTAGATCTCTGAGTTCCCATCCTTAGCCAATGTCATGGCAAGCTTCTTCCCATCCGATGACCAGGATGCTCCCGCCACCATGCTGGGGAATCGTGTGAGCTGTTTCGCCCTTCGCTGTTCGAAATTCCACAAGAAAAGATCCGGCTCCCCGTTCACAAATGCAGTAAACGCAAGGTGCTTCCCCACCGGCGACCATGCAGGACCAATCTTGAGGCTGCCGGGACCATAAAGGGGACGCGGGTTGTGACCATCGTAGTCCACCACGTAGAGTTCTGATTTTCCCCCTCGATGCCAAACGAACGCAATCTTGGTACTCGCGACGCCCCGTTCCCCCGTCATTCTCTTGACAACAGCATCACTCACCCGGTGAACCAGCTGCCGCATCTCGCGCCCCTTGAGCTGCTCCCGGCCCATGACCTGGCCAGTAGCAAGATCCGAGAGGAAGATCTCCAATACAGAATCCTTGCCCTTGTGTTCCACCCGCCCTTCGATGAGCGCATCGGCGCCAATGGTGGCCCATTTCTCCTTCGCATGACCCGGGTCTCCCAAATCACTGATGAGCTCTCGACCATCCAGGACGCGGAAGAAGCCGGATAGCTCCAGATCATGTTTCAAGACATCGAATACGGGACGATCGTGATCAGGGGTTCTCTGGTCCGTGAACTCACCGAGTATGATATCCAATCGGTGAAATCCGCTCTCTCGAATGGAAAGCTCCACCTCTTTCTGGGCCTCCACACGGCCGAGAAAAAGGACCAAGAGAAGGACGGTGGCCAAAAAACTCAGATTGATCCATCTATTCATGACGTTTCCTAGTGGTATCGGTTCATGGAACAAACTCGAAGGAAAAATGCACTCCCAACTCAGTATCGCTGAACTCTTCCGGCAAGGGCGGCAACGGATCGGACGCATAGACCGCCCTCAGCGCCGACTGGTCGAAAAAGGGTACGCCGGAACCTTCCTCTATGACCACTCGATGGACGCGGCCATCATGTTGGATCACGAAATGTACCCGTGTCCTGATCGAGTCAGTGCCGGCGCCATGTGTCCTCGGAGGATCCCAATTCGACGATATCTTGTTTCGTATCATGTTGACGTAAAAGACGAATGGGAATTCGTCGGTATCCAGTTCAAGGCTGCTTATCTTCTCTTGACTCTCCGAGGTTTCAACTGGTTTTGCAAATGCGTCCACGGCCTTGTCGGGACGCCACTCCAGCGCCGGCGCCGCCGAGCGCGGCGATGCCGCATCTCTTGTCCGCTCAGTGGCGGCTTTGGGTTCGACTTCAATGACGTCCACCGCGATAAACTCCGGGATCGTGAGCTGCATCCGTCCCGTCGAGGCGTTCCGGATGACCAGCGCAATCATGCCGCCGTGGAAAAGCAACGAAAGAAACACGAACAATGCCAGAGGCAGGCCCTCCCCCTTCACCCTGGATCCTATGGTGTACCCTGTCAAGAACCCCTCCCGCCGGTTCGCCACACCATATCAGCGATCAGCGGTTATGAGGCCAATGTTGTAGATCCCCGCCTTCTTCACCGTGGCAATGATGCCAAGCACCAAACCGTACGGGAGATCCTTGTCCGCTTTGATGAACACCGGCCGTTCCCGCCCATACTCCTTGATTCTTGTCAAGGTTTTCTCCAGATCTTCGCTCTTCACCTCGAGTTCGTTGACAAAAATTTTCCCCTCGATAGTGATGGAGATCACGATCCCGCTCTCCACGTCGACCTGCCGAGCCTGGGCCCTGGGAAGCTGCACATCAATGCCCCCCTGCATCATCGGAGCGGTCAACATAAAAATGATCAGAATGACCATCATGGCATCCACCATGGGAGTCATGTTGATCTCAGCGAGTATGCGGTAGCGCTCTTCTCTCACAGTTTGGATCCCTTCGCCAAGGCGTCGATATACTCCGAGGCGAAGTTGTTGAGATCTACATCAAATACTCTGACCTGATTGATGAAGTAGTTATAAGCCACGAGGGCGGGGATGGCGGCGATAAGCCCCGCAATTGTCGTGGTCAATGCCTCGGCAACCCCCGGGCCGACTACAAGGAGATCGGTACTTCGGGAAACACCCATAGAGAGAAAGGATTTCATCACACCCCATACCGTCCCGAGGAATCCCAGGGCGGGGCTGATGGATCCAGTGGTGGCCAAGTAGAAAAGGTTCCTCTCAAGATTGGCGAGCTCGACTCCAATACGTCTATCAAGGGCGCTTCGTACACGGTGAAGCTGTTCGTCGGAAATCGTTGCGGTCTGGACATCCTTCTGTACGAGATAGGGAATTTCGGTGCAACCCTCCTCAAAGACCCTCGATATGGCGCCGCCAATGGAGTGGCTCTGATACACCAGCAGATGGGAAAGCCGGGCATAAGATCTGAATGCTTTGAGGAAGGTATCAACATTTCGACGATTGTGCTTGAATGTCGCCGCCCTCTCCAAGATGACCGCCCAAGACACGATGGACATGACGAAGAGAATCAGATAGATGGCCTTCGCCACTGGCCCCGCTTCCGCCATCATGCGGACAATGTTCTCTATGAATGATGCAGGCACTCTTGGCCCCTCCGAGCTCCCGAATCAGAAATGCAAAGTGGCTATCGGATTTCGGATAGCCGCTCCCTTGCAAGCCGAGCCTCTTTCGAGCCGGGATACTCTTCCATGAGCCGCCGAAGCATGCTCACGGCCCGGTCCTCCCGGTCCAAATTCAGGAGACAGATTCCGGCTTTGAGCATGGCTCGAGCCATCTTGTCACTGGTGGGGTACTGATCCAGGAAAAGCATATACTCATTCAGCGCGTCTCCAAACCGATCGCCCGCATAGTGACACTCGCCGATCATGAACTGTGCATCGTCCGCGAGCACGCTCTGTGGGAACTGCTCGATAAAGGACTTAAAACCCATTGCGGCCAGCTCCAAGTGACCGGCATCAAGATCCATCCGCGCCCTATCGAACACTTCCTTGGCAGTGGCCTCAACCTGCGGCGTCCCACTTTCACTCGATGCCGATGAGTTCCGTTCGAGACGAAGTACACGACTTGTGAGATCATCGAGCAGTACGGCTACGTCTTGCTGGCGTTGATCTAGATCCTGCGTCATGGCGTCGACTCGCGCCACAAGCTCATCTATGTTCGACAAAGCGAGCCTTACTTCGGCTGTCTGTCGTTTGATCCCGCTCCCCTGCGCTCTCTTCTCTTGTTCGATCTGTTGGACTGTCGACTCAAGGTCCTGAAGCCGCTGATCATGTTCAGCGAATCGACCTTCAAACTGGCTGACCCCTCCGCTGCACGCGAAAAACGCCAGGATGCATAACGATGCTGCTCTGTATCGCATAAGGCCCCGCTCCTCAAGGAAAAAGCCTCCCCAAACCCTGGGCAAGGGGAGGCCTCGACCTAGTAACATGTGGCTATTGCTGAACTACAAACTCCGCCCGACGATTCTTGCCCCAGGCATCTTCATCGTGACCATAGTTCACGGGGCGCTCCTCCCCATAGCTGACCGTGGTCAGTCTCGGAGGATCTATGCCATAGTTCATCAAGTATCGTTTGACACTGTCAGCCCGACGCTGACCCAACGCCATGTTGTACTCGTTGGTACCCCGCTCGTCGCAATGGCCTTCGACGATCACGGTGGCATCCGCGCTGCTCTCCAGCAAACCGGCGTTCTCCGCCACCGTGGAGCGCTGATCGGCCCGTATGCTGGAACGATCATAGTCGAAATAGACCGTGTTCAGGGTCAATACCTCGATTCCAGGGGTCAGTTCAGGTTCGGGTTCCGGAACTGGCATGGGCTCCTGAACCACCGGTTCGGTCTCAGGTACGGGGGGCTGCTGTTCAACGTATTTTGCACCACCGCACGATGAGATCAGCATTGACCCCATGAAAAGAACCAACAGGGCGAGAAACATTTTACCTTTCACGAGAGACACCTCCTTGCGCGTACTCTTCTGTATGGCTCACTCAGCTTATCCACGCAATGCAGACCTGTCAACCCGTCGGGGCGGAAGATCCGCGATTAATGAGGGCAGCTATGTAGCCGGCTCCGAATCCATTGTCAATATTGACGACTGAAACACCAGCCGCGCATGAACTCAACATGGCGAGCAACGGCGTCAGCCCTTTGAATGAGACCCCGTATCCTACGCTGGTGGGCACGCCGATCACCGGGGTGGACACGGGACCCGCCACGACACTGGGCAGCGCCCCCTCCATGCCCGCCACCACCACAATAACCGAGGCGCTCCGCAGAAGTTCCAGTTCGGCAAACAGTCGATGAATCCCCGCCACCCCAACATCCCAGAAGGATTCGATATGTGCACCCATAAGCTCGGCGGTAAGCACCGCTTCCTGCGCCACGTCGATGTCCGCAGTCCCTGCGCTGGCCACCACCACCAGCCCCTCTTCCGTGACTCGTGGGTCTGGCACGTAAACCATGCGGGCCAGCTCATCATAGCAAGCCTCCGGCACTCGTTCCTTGACCAGCTCATAGATCTCCTGCGACGCCCGGGTAGCCAATACGGGTCTCGATCGCGCGGCAAGTGAGAGGAATATGTCCGCGGCTTGGATCGCTGTCTTTCCCGGACAGAATATGACCTCGGGAAGGCCGGTCCTTAACGCGCGATGATGATCCACTCTGGCGAAACCCATTTCCTCGAAGGGAAACCCTTCGAGCTGTTTCATGGCGTCTTCCACGGCCGTTGCGCCCGATTTCACCTTTACGAGAAGTTCCGTCAGTCTTTCCCTGTTCATTTCCTGCTCCTCAAACGAAAACCGATCATCCAGTGTGCTGCTCCACCGATAACGGCAACGCCGGCCACCACAAGCATCCCGATTCGTACAACAATCAGCCATGCCATTATCTCACCACCATGCCCCCTCGACAACGCAAGAGACACGGATGGGAGCAAGGTCAACCAATGGACGATGGAATATCTTCGGGCGAGTCTGAATATGCAATCACCGCCAGCAGAAGGTACGCACCCAGAAGCGTCTCCAGCCGGGTAGATATTCATGGGCATCCACCAAAAACGAGCCGCGTTCTCCGCGCGTGTCCCCGGTGCCTTCAGACGGATCTGTAGTGGCCCACTGGTGTGAGGCCAGCCCAACGGAAGCCATAAGAAATCATCGGCCCCCAGACCAGAAAGGCTCCGGCATCCCTCCCACACCACCTTGTTGGATGACATGTCCAGCACCGAATAGTCGATGCTGCCCGCCACCATCCCACCGCCCACTGCAAGCCGAATACCAAAAAGATCATGCGGCGAGCATGGTTCAGGCCAGAGGAATTCCTGTTTCAATTCGCATCCTCCCGCCACGGCTGGTCCGGGCATGGGGACCGGAGTGTGCATTGCGGCAATGGCCACTTGCAGCGAATCCTCTGCAGGCACGACGTGAATGCTCCTCAAGACCAACGATGCATCGAGCAGTCGATCCGCAACCACCAACGCTCCCGTTCCCGGCGCGCGCGGGCAGAGCCAAGCCCTTAGATCTCCATCCCACGGCGATACTACCGCAAGCTTCAAGCTGAGTGGTGAACCACGGATTCGAGCGATGAAAGGAAACGATATCCTGATGACTACGTTGTCCCCAGGGACCGCAATTATCCCGCAGCCCAAGTAAGATGAGCCGGTGGTGAGCTCCCAGCGCATCACGGGACCTGTGTCTCTCCCCCCCGTGCCCATCAAGAACTCTAGAGAAGCAAGGCTGTCGGCAGGCACCACAAACTCCTGAACCAACTGCGTCCCATCCGCGAGGTTCGAGCTGGGAAATCTTCCCTGGATCTGGAACTGATCCATTCCCACGGCCTCAATCAGGCTGCTCGTTGCAGGCGTAAGAATCCGAAACAGGAGATCACCCGCCACCTGCTCCCCTCCCACCAGAAGAACCCCCTCCGGATAGTGCTCAACCGGGAAAAAGAGCATCCGGGCGGATCGCCCTGGCGCCCCATCTTCCACCCAGAAATCAATCCAAAGGCGCTCCGAAGCCTCCAAGGGGGGGAACGTCACACGAACCGGATCTTGGCTTCCCAGAGGGAGGGAACAGAGGCCGCTTCTCAGGATATGTCCGTCCTGGCGAAGACGGAAAGTCAACTGACAAGGGACATCTTTGGGGTACCGTGCCGCATAGAACTCCATGCCCGCCACAGGAATACCACGAGCCACGAAACTCTGGGACACCATATTATCGGGATTCACCTCATGGATCTCCGCGATCCCGGGCGCCTGATTCCCCCCACCGATACACCGCTTCACCATAAGCCCGTCGGCCGCTGCCAACGAGGCGAGGCAGGCTATCGCAAGAAACAAGGAACCAATACGAAACATGTTGCCGCTTCGTTCAGACCCACAAAAACAAGTCCCAAAAGAGGCCACGACCACCAGGGCATATCTTGTCTCATCATTCCTCTCAGCCCTAGAGTGCACAGAATGACCAAGCTTGGGAGCGCAACAAAAACATGTCTGCCCTGGCCCAGCTCTCCACGGAAACCAAGCGCGGCCACAACCTGCATCAAGGCAAGGACAATCTGAGACGCCATGACTGCAAGAAAAACCGCGCCCACACGCGGTTCCCGTTTGTAGCCAAAAGGAATCAGAACCAAGGTTGCCGCGAGGAACAACGCCAATAGCTTATACCAGAGAGGATCGAATGGGCATTGTACCCAGCCATAGTTGCCCCAAAAGGTGGTCCAGAAATGAGTCAGAAAGATCCCCCACCATCCCGATACCCGCTCTCCGACCCATCCACCAACTCCCAGCACTTCGGCAAGATCCGCCATCATACTCTTGCCCAAGCCAAGAAACCACAGGGATGCCAACGACGCCACCATCACCCCGAGAAGCATGACAGAGAGGAGTATTCTCCTTCTCGAGAATCGATACCAGAGCGCGGCAGGAAGAAGCGTCGCAGTGACAACGAGGCCGGCGCGTTTCGCCAGGGGGGCGCCTACACTAAGCCCCACGATCAGAAGAAGAGCCCCCATGCTTGTAGGCCGGCGAAGAAGCGTGCTGAGGAAGTACAACCCAAGAGCCGAAAGGAATACGAGCAGGTTGTCGGAATTCATGCAGGAGCCTATGAAGCAGGCCTGGGGATGCGCCAGAAGCAATAATGGCGGCAGCACGGCAAGCCATGAATGACCGAAAAGACGAGACGAAAGCAAGAAGAGGAAGACGAGAGCACCGGCTCCAAGCAGTACTGAGAACAGACGGCCGATCCTTAGGGCATACGCCGCCCGTGCAACCAATGTCTCGTCAGGGGCTCGATCACCCCATGCTCTGGTCACTCGGAGCCATGTACCGAGAAGCCGGTGGTATAAGGTCGCCGGCGGAGATCCCCGTGAGGTACGCAGAAGATGGGGTAGCGGATTGGGCTCCACCTGACCGGTCAGGCCCCAGAAGTCAAATTCGGCCATTGAGAGAATGACCGTCCTCTCCACATGAACCCGCTCCGCCTCGGTCATGGAATCCGATGCCGGCGCTACGGCAAGAAGGAAGTGTATGGGCTCGTCGGGACCCTGCCACGGAGGGACGATGCTAAGCAGCCATATCCCCCTCACCATATGATAGAACACCAGCGCGCAGAGAACCAAGCGGAATGCTCTCATGAGATCTCCGCGCTGAGTAACGAGAAACAATCCGACAGTGACTGCCCGGACACGATTCTCTCAATTCCCATGCGCACCTGAAGCTCCGAGATGAGCATGTTGTCCAGAAACATGGCCCCTCCTTCATCCTGCGAGTCCCCGGGGAGCAGAAGCACCTCGATTCCCCTGACCGGCGCCGCTGCGCGTGCGATATCCGCGCCGGAAAGCAAACCGGAAACAGTCACCTGGGGACCAAGATAGTCGTTTTGTGCGGACACCACACAGAGACCCTGTCCCCATCTCCTATTCAAATCGGCAACCATACGTCCAAGAAGGGGGCCAAAAAGCTCTCCCGTGACCGCCATGATCTTGATCTTCCCCCACCATGATGGTGGTTGCCTGCGCTTGAGACGAGAGAAATCCTTCAAGAAACACCGAACCATTCCGACACCGGATGAGAGCTGAGGCATATCGCCATACGCCTGCGCGCGCGGTACGGGCAGGCCAAGAGCCACATACACTTCGTCCGCCGCCTCCACCCAATGCACTCCCTCTGCCCATGGTCTATGCCGCTGCCATCGCCTTACCAGGGAGAGCAGGGATCGTAATTCCCCTTGACTATGCCCTCTTACCCTGGGATCAGGAGTGAACTTCGTCGTACCGACCGGCACCACCGCCACTGATGCAATGCCATCACCAAGCGAGGCCAAATCATGGAGTGTCCTGTGAAGCTCGGCTCCATCGTTGAGACCGGGGCACACCACGATCTGGACATGAATCATCACTCCGGAAGAAACCAGATAGCACAGACTCGTCATGATTGGACGACGTTGCGTTCTTCCCAACATGCGAGACCGCACCTCTTCATCCGTGGCGGGGACAGTCACGTATTGCGGGCTCAACCGGTGGCGCACAATACGCGCGAGTTCCGTCTCCGAAAGGGAAGAGAGGGTAGTGTAGTACCCCGCCAAGAACGACATCCTGAAATCCTCATCGCGGAAAGAGAGTGAAGGCCGTGCCTCAGGGGGATTCTGCTTGCAAAAACAGTAGATACAATCATTCTCACACCGGCGCACCGTCAATGGCTCCAATTCCATCCCCTCGAGAATGTCTTCCGGATACGCAAGAGACCACCCTAATCGTGTCCCATCCTCTCTCTCCACCAAGACCTCACAATCGTCCACTCCGGAAAACAGAAACCGGGCGGCCAATAAATCCTCTACTTCTTCGTTCTCAACAGCAAGGAGGCGATCTCCCGGGCGAAAACCTTGAATCCACGCGTCGGAGCCTTGGGTTACATCAATGATACGGACGCCGGGATTATCCCGCATTTCTCATCCTCTGTCGAAACGATGTAAGCGAATGGTGAGAATGAATACGCCCGCCAATATCTTCATTCCTGATAGCATAGAGGAATCCGAATCGGGATCTGCATTGCTATATGTTGTGGAAAAGAGGGAATAGCCACGATGTTATGTGTATTCTGCTATCAGGCCTATAGCGGGGTCTACTCTCCCCCGATAAGCGCCTATGGTCAGTCCCGCGACTCCGCACGGAACAAAAGCCGACCGTTCCGGCCGGATAGACAGAAGACGGATCCTATCATGGACGCACATCTATCGCACCACTGTCATTCTGAGTGACCTCAGGGAGCGAAGAATCTTTCTTCATGGCCGAGATTGAACGCCTTGAGATTCTTCGCATGCGCTCAGAATGACAGACCGAACCCACGGCCCTATGCAATGCATTCCACAAGGCACATCGGGCAACCCACGACCAGCTTCACCCCGCTGGAAGCGGGATTGGCAAACTCCGCTCCACTAAGCGGATAGAATGGCGGGGATTGTTTCATATTCTGGTACGCCGCCCAGGAATCGAACCTGGAACCTTGTGATTAAGAGTCACCTGCTCTGCCAGTTGAGCTAGCGGCGCATGATTGTGGGGCACACCGATATAGAGTACTTCCCCTCAGGCATTACTTCTCCCAGTGAGCTCTTCGCCCATGGAGAACACGGATGAAACAAGCGGATGCATCGGCAATGTCAAGGAGACAATCCGGCTCCAGCGGCAGAACCAGTGTCATGAGGAAGGTCCCTCCAAAAAGACCCAAACCCCAAAGGGCAGATTTCAGGCGTTCTGCTCAGATTCGAGACATATCATACAGCAGAACGTCCAACATTCAACGCTCAACATCGAACGTCCAAGGCAAGAAGATCACTCTGCCATGCGCTACGAATATGAACCTGGCCATCTCATTCCCCCGCTCTCTTGTACTTCCACGTTGGGCGTTCGATGTTCGATGTTGGACGTTCTTCCCCACAGAATTCTCGCGCGTCACGGTTGAATCCTTCGAATTCTCACTGCCAGAAAGGCGGTGGATTGGTATCCATTCAGCCTATCAGTTGCAGGACAAAGAGGCCGACAATATGGGTGACCATCCACAAGATCCGCCGTCGTCTCGCATCCTGTATTCTTGACCCATTGACTTTCCTGCGAATAGATTGACTCGGAAATCTCATGCACATGAGTGTGCAAAATTGTTCTGAACCTGCATTCGCCTGTGATGCGGGTTAGCCCGGACTAACAGCCTCGGGAGGGGCACGTGACAATCCTCTTTCTCTTTGCTCTCCTGGTCGTCGAATGGGCGCACGCACCGCCAGACCTCATGTTGCCATGGCCGGATGAAAGTAGCCATATCCATGTTGCCGCCAGGGGCTGTTCGCTCTTTTTCTCCTCCCGGAGCGAGAAGAAGATAGTGATCACCACCCGAGAGCCGGCAACGACCAGATACCGGCAAGCGGGCGACTCACTCCTTGTGGAATGCAGGTCGCCAAGCCGTGGTCTGGTCACTGCATTTCTCCCCGCAGGCATCGGGCGAAGCACCTTGGCGTTCGAACTTCGCGATGCGGTACTACAAATAGACGGGAGCCGATCGAACGAACTCCTGCTATCAGCACAGACCTCCTCCATCCGCCTCCGAGAGGTCACGGCAGAAGAACTCATTGCAGTGGTAGACAGCTGCACCCTGCTCATGGATTGTATCGTTAACGTCTCACACATACACGCCATCGATTCTGCCGTGAAGATCCCATCGAGTCGGCGCAGTCTCACCGTGATTGCAGAGGGCGGCTCTCTTCATGCTCATATGCGCGGAGGAAGCCTGCGCTTCGATCTCAACAAGGTGGATACAGAGGTGTTCTTGCGTTCGGAATTCCAGGATTTATCTCAAATCGTGAGTTTTGGTGGATCCATGAACATCCATCTCACGCCGGGCGTTTCAGGCGACCTCCACATCCTCCAAAGGAAGGCGCACGTTATCATGCCGGAGAACGAGTCTGGCCTCTCCGCCACCACGGAGAACAACGGAGCGATCCTCATATCAGCTGGTGGTGATGGCCCCTCGTTGGACATCATAGCCGGAGGCACGAGAATCTCCCTTTTCCCGATCCCATGAGACAATCCCGATATGTCCTGGCGGGCCTCGCCCTGATGACGATGATGCCGACGATCCTGCCTCATCTTGATCTCGAGGTGGCATCTTTTTTCTATTGCGACCAAGTCCCAGGATCCTGGTGTCACAAACAGACACAGCCATGGGACTGGTTCTATCACCATGGGAACATTCCAGGGATCACCATCGGCATTGTCGGCCTCATCCTCGTCATTCGAGGAGAAATCACGCGCCGGAGAGGGAGAAGCACACGTGTCGGGCTGTTCTTGGTGATAAGCTTGCTATTGGGGCCCGGCCTCATGGTGAACAGTGTGCTCAAGCCTCTCTGGGGCCGGCCACGGCCAAGAAACATCGTTCAGTTCCGGGCTGATGGCAAGGAGTTCCGGCCAGTCCTACAGCCACTTTCCGACGCTTCGGGGAGATCATTTCCTTCAGGCCACGTGGCCACCGCATTCTACACAGGCTCCCTTGCCTGGCTTTGTGCAGGAGGGCTTAATATCCCACTGCTTGTCGTCTCGCTTGCGTACGGTCTGTTGATGAGCATTGCCAGAATGGCGCAAGGCGCACATTTCCTCTCTGATGCCCTGTGGGCTGCCTTGATCACGTGGGCAACCATGGCTATTGTCGCCAAATTCCCCCTCCCTCCCCGGAAAAAAGCGGAATAGAGCTAGCCCGGACTTCTCACCGGCTTTCGAAGCGAAGCCGCCGAGATGGTTCTGGATGCGAGGCTTGCGACTGAGGACCCCGCAGGCGTATCCTCTGCGATACGTCGAGGAGACCGATGAAGCGTAACGAAGCAGGCAGTTCCATATCGGCTGCTGCAGCCGAACGCTGGTGAGAAGTCCGGGCTAATCAACGTGGAACCCCTGCGCCGTCCCGGCATGCTGCTCATTGGATCTGCGGCACGGAATAGCGGGAAGACCGAGCTCTGCTGCAGGATTATTCGCCGATTCAGGTCCCAGTACTCACTTTGCGCGATCAAGGTCTCCACGCTCCATACACCACCGGACTCATTCGTTCGGAACCACGAAACGAGTGAGCTTGTGAACGAGCGTTTCGTGATCACGGAAGAGAAGGATCCAGGTAATGCCAAAGACACGGGACGCCTATTAGCAGCCGGTGCAACGCGCGTGTTCCGGCTTCAGGCATCCCGCCTGCACCTTGACGACGGATTGACTACCCTTCTTCAGGAATTCCACAAAAGACAACTCATCATTTGCGAGTCGAACAGCATTCGTCTCGTCGTACAACCGGACCTCTTCTTTGTGGTTCGTCGCACCGGATGGATGTTCACCAAGCCATCAGCCCTGGAAGTCTCTCATCACGTGGACCGATGGATATGGTCGGACGGCAAGACATTTGATCTCGACCCTTCGGAGCTCATCATCGAGAACGGGCAATGGAAGCTATTGAGGAATGGGGGAGTTCAGTGTTCAGCGTTCAGATTTCAGGGGGGATCCGCGGGCATGGACTAGGCTTTTTCCTGAACGCTGAACCTCTGAACGCTGAACCCCTGAACGCTTACCTCTTAAGCGAACTCACTCAAGATCCGCCATGATTCGCTCCACGTAATGCGGAAGCTGTTGTATCAGCTCGGGCGACATCGTGTCCCCGAATGCCACTGATTGAGGCTGAATGGCATAGATGATCGTGTTCGCCGGGAGTTCGTTGAGACGGCGAGACAGTTCGAGAATCGAGAAAAGGTCTGCTTCGTGAAACGAGAGACCCGAGACCTCCTTCTTTGTGATGACCTCATCGAGAGTGAACCTGCGCATGGTCCCCGGCTCCGCGTCCATGAAGCCACAGTCGATCAGTATCACCCGCTTCTTGCCGGAGACCACATGGAGCACACCATGCACTGCTGAACCGAGATCAAGGAACTCAACGTCAGGGAAACGGCTCGACTGTGCGGCCAGCCGATGAATAATTTCCACGCCAACGCCGTCATCCGACATAAAGGGATTACCCAGACCGATCACCACCACATCACTCATCTTGGACACTGCCATGTAAGAGGTAGGCGTTCACAGGTTCAGGGTTCCATTCCTGTCGGTGACCTTGTTCGCAGGCTATCAAATGCTTGATGAAATCTCGAATGGCGGTTGGAGAAAAAATGATCAAATCCCAATCCTTCCGAGCCATCATTCCAGTATTCCATCATTCCATAACCCCAAGTTCAGAAGAGGGGTCGCCTGATATCAGACGACCCCTCTTGGCCTAGCCCGAACTTCTCACCAGCTTCCTGCTACGACAGCCGGTGAGAAGTCCGGGCTATACGCTGCAGCTACGGGCTTACTATATGAACTTCACATCCAGATAGTGCGTGGAGCACGAGATGCATGGATCGTATGAACGCACGAGCATCTCCAACAGCAGCCGGATCTCATCCTGATCCCGATCCATGATCTGGGGAACCAATGCCTCGAAGTCCTTCTGAATATTGCCATGATTCTGATTCGTCGGAATGGAGATATTGGCCCCAGTGCAGATACCATTCTTTTCGAACGCATACCGATGGAACAGAATGCCCCTGGGCGCCTCGACGCACCCGGCACCCTCTCCCGCTTTCGGACTGACCTTGGGAACCTCGGGCTTGATCCCATCCGTCAGCAGTTCATCGATGATCTGGAGCGAAGCTTCCACCACGTGCACGCATTCTACTAACTGTGCCACGTTGTTCATGTATGGATTGGTGTTTCCTTTCTCCAAACCGAACTTCGCGGCCGTTGCTTTCGCCAAAGGCAGGAGGTGTTCTGCATTCACATTGAATCTCGCCAGCGCACCAACCGCATATGCGTCCCGGTGCCACTTCGTCCATTTGGCGGTGGACTGCGGCACCACATATTCATTCACCACCCGCTCGAACTCAGAGATGGGAACCAGTTCCGCCGTATCCGTGCTGCCGATGCTCCCGTGATAGAACGTATAAACCCCTGGATGAATCAGTGCGATATACTCCGTTTCCCGTTGGAAATCAGGCAGCGCATCAGCCACCGAAAGCACCACTTCTGCCAGAGCCTTGAGATCGTCCACACCCTTCTCCAGCATCCCCTTCAGCTCTCTCAGCTCGCCTTCCGTGGGAAGCTTCGAAAAGCCGCCCGGCTTCAACCTGACCGGGTGGGTCGTCCTGCCGGCCAGAAGATCAGACCATTCATTCGCCACCCGGTGTATCCGGATCACCGTCTTCACCGCATCGCCAAACTCCCCAAGCATGCCCACCACCGATTTCTTGCCTACCAGATCCGGTGATACCAAGTACCCCACGTGCAACGAATGACTCTGCAGTTGCTCGGAGTAGTGGGTGAGGATTCTCAACTTGTCGGTCTGTTCAGAGACCTCTATGTCCAGGGCGTTCTCTACGGCCTTCAGGCTCGCCAGCGAATGGGTGATGGAGCAGATGCCGCAGATCCTGCTGACAATGGTCTGGATATCCTCATAGCTCCTTCCCCTGACCATGGCCTCGAAGAAGCGAGGAGCCTCCGGGACCTGCCACTCTACCTTTTCGATGGTCCCGTCGGTCGCCCTGATCGCTATGTTGCCATGACCCTCTACCCTGGTAACATGATGTACATTGATCTCCATGGTACTAGGCATGAGCGCGCTCCTCATCTGTATTGAACAACGCCAATCTGTGCTTCAGATCGTCAATCGTCTTCCCGTACTTCTCCATCACATCTTTGGCCGCATTGACATTGGGATCGTCAACAAGACCACGACATCCAAAACACCAGAATCCATTGGATGGACACCTCGCTCCGCAGCCTGCCCGCGTGATCGGGCCTAAGCACACCTCATTGTACTCGAAGCGGCACACATTCTCCTTCATCTTGCACTCGACACACACCGAATACGAAGGAATCTCGGGCTTCTTGCCAACTGCCAGGCACTTCACCACGTAGCTGAACTCTTTCCGGTCGATGGGGCAGCCGGGTATCTTGTAATCAACATCAACGACCTCATGGAGAGCCTTGGTCTGCGCGGTCTGAAGATGGGGCATGTCTGCGTCATCATGGTATACATACCTCCGCACATCCTCGAGATCGAAGCGATTTTTGAGCTTATTCACGCCTCCGATGACGGCACATGCACCAAGTGCGACGAGAATCTTGGCCCGCCCCCGGATCTCCTTGATTCGTTCTTCATCCTCCGGGCGGGTTATCGAGCCCTCAACTAGGGCAATATCGTATTCGGTGTTCTGCTCTGACATGGCCTCGCGCCACTCGACAACATCCACAAGATTGATCAGATCGAGGATCTCCTCCTCCATATTGACGATCTGAAGCTGGCACCCCTCGCAGCAGGCAAAGTCGAATATGGCCACTCTTGGCTTGCTCATCATAGGGCCTCCGGAACTTCAATGATATCGGCAAACTTAAAGACAGGCCCATCTTGGCAGGCATAGAGCCCATTGATTTGACAGTGCCCACACTTGCCGACCCCACATTTCATTCTTCGCTCCAATGATACATAAATGCTCTCATTCGGCACTCGCTTCCACCAGAGCTCGAGCACCACGTACTTATACATGACCGGTGGTCCGCAAACGAGGCATATGGTGTTGAGAGGATCAAACTTCAGCGGCGGGATGAGCCGCGTGATGACGCCCACATTCCCCTTCCATGTCTCATCGGCGCGATCAACCGTTTCATAGAACGAAGCATCGTCGCGGGCCTTCCAGACTTCGATCTCATCCGTGAAAAGCCGTTCGGCGGGGCTCTTGGCCCCAAAAAGAATGGTCACATCACCATACTGCGATCGGTTGCTGAGCACATAATCGATGGCCGATCTCACGGGAACGAGGCCGATGCCTCCACAGATGAAGAGTATGTCCTTGCCTTTCATGGCCTCTTCAACAGGGAAACAGGTGCCGAACGGTCCACGAATTCCCACCTTGTCGCCAGGCTGAAGCTGATGCATGGCGTTGGTCACATTCCCCGCATTCCGCACCACCAGCTGAAACATGCCCTTCTGTGTGGGGGAAGAGGAAACCGAGATGGGCGCTTCGCCGATACCTGGAATGGAGACCTCCACGAACTGCCCCGGCTCATGGCCAAGCTCCTGCCCGGAGTCCAAAGTGAACTCCAGAAACATCTCCATCTCAGTCATGGAAGCAACCTTGGTGACCGTGGCAAGATCGGGGAGGTATATGTCCTTCTGTGCTAGATCCATCTGAGCCACTGTTGCGGTACTCATTCCTTACCCTCCGCGATCCGGTTGTAAATCTCCACAGGGTTGGCGATCTTGGCAACACAGGCGGAAACACATCGGCCACAACCGACACAGCCCGTCTGTCCGATCTTCTCGGGGATGTACTTGCCTTTTCGGAAGTAGCGGTGACGAAATCGCTCTGACTTTGCTGCCCTGAAGTTGTGATCTCCGGCTACTATAGCAAAATTCGCAAGCATACAGCCATCCCAGATGCGATAGCGATGTCCACTGGTCACATCCCAATTCAATTCGTCCTGTACATCAAAACAGTAGCACGTCGGGCAGACCAGATTGCACGACCCACAGGAGAAACAGAGCTCTGCCTTCTCTTCCCAGATCGGATGGTCGTAACTCTCCCCAAGGAGTTTGGGAAGATAGCCCACTGCAGGGCGGAGCTCATGCTTGCGCAGCACCTTTTGATTCTCTGCCCAGAGACGCTCGCGTTGGTCCAGATCATCATCCGTGGCATCAGGCATTTCGCCGAAACCCATGGTGATAGCCTGGCCCTTCTCGGTCCTGATATCCACCAGGTACTGGTCACCGATCTTCGTGAGAAGAATATCGAATCCATGGTCTATGGTGGCAGTACCCATGCATCCGGCGAACACATCCTCCGACGCAGTCTGTACGTCGCTGGCCACGATGGTGATCGCCTCTCTCCTCTTCCTGTAATGGATGTCGTCATTATCCTCCGAGAAGAGGGTATCCAGCTGCGAGATCGCAAACATGTCGTAGGGATGTACGCCGAGGAGAACCATCGGATCTTCTTCGAAGATACTCTCGAAGCCACCGTCCCGTCGGAAAGAGATCAGGTCTTCCGTGGGGGGGAGAAAGTACTTTTTCGGTGGAAGGATGCTCATATCGTAGTCGAGCCGAAGCTCGGAAGCGGATGTCAGCTCGCCGAAGGAAAAATGATCCCCCCTCTGCGCAGCTCCAACCACCTTCTTCCTCTCGATGAGACCATCTACCCAACGATCCAAGGCAGCCTGGTCTAGTTTCTTGATGCTCATGTAGCGCTCCTATCGGGTCACCGAGAACGAATCAATAAAAGACCAGCGCCCTCGGAATCGGAAGAATCCCAGAGCGTTATCGGTTTGGCACGCATGCTATATGACCATTCCAAAGAATCAAGCCTTTTCGCCCTCCAGGAAGACTTCCAGCGCCGATTCCCATGATCGTATGGCATGCCCAGTGGTCTCGGTATACGTGAAAGTACTCAACACGGAGTATGCGGGTCGTGGGGCAGGCCGGTTCAATGCGGTGGTGGAACAAGGCACAATAACACCAGAATCGAATCCCATCATTGCCAGAGCGGCCTTGGCGAATTCAAACCAGGTCGCCGACCCCTCGTTCACCAAATGATACCACCCCGGTACTCCCCCCTCCAGGAGACACGCGATGCCGACAGCAACATCGTCAGCAAAACTGGGTGAACCGCGCTGATCGTCAACGATCCGGAGCGGCTTCCCCTCTCGTGCACGGTGGAGGATGGCGCCCACAAAATGCGCTCCCCCCCTGCCATAGAGCCAGGCAGTCCGGGCGATGATATGCTTGGGGGCAAGGGCCTCGGCGTAGCGCTCACCACCATATTTGGACCTGCCATAGATGGAGAGCGGCGCCGGCAATTCCCATGCTTCGATAGGGGAGGTATGATGCCCCCGCCCAAATACGAAATCCGTTGACACATAGAGTAATCCCGCGCCGCAGGCGGCACACCCCAGCGCCACATTCCTCGTGCCCAAGGCATTGATTCTATAGGCCTGGGCCAGATCACGCTCGCAGCCATCTACATTGGTCATGGCGGCGGTATGGACCACCCACTCGGGATTGCTCTCTGTTATGGCCTTCACGGCGCCTTCTCTATCTTCAAGCTTGAACGTCGGTTCGGTGAGTGGAGTAAGCTCCCATCGATCCAATTCGGACATCACAGCCCGCCCAAGCATCCCATCGGCGCCCGTGACAGTTATTCTCATGCGCTGACCGTCCCCTCCTTGACCCAGCTGGCCACCATATTGTTGGCCCGAAGCAGTGAATCGAAGGAGGTGCCTGCATCGGTCCACCAGCAGTCCAATACCTCGAAGGTCATGGCGCCGTCATTGATGTAATTGTTGTTCACATCGGTGATCTCATACTCGCCCCGGGCAGATGGCTCGAGTTCGCGAATAATCTCGAAAACACGATTGTCATACATGTAGATACCCACCACTGCGAGATCGGACTTCGGCTTTGGGGGTTTCTCCTCGATTGCCAATACTCGGTTACCCTCAATACTTGCCACGCCAAAACGCTCGGCATCCGGTACCCGCTTCAAGAAAATCTTGGCTCCCTCTGGCTGCTGCTCGAACTCCTTGACCGCCTTTTTGATGGAACCGCCTATGATATTGTCACCCAAGATCACCACGATTCTCTCGTTCTCGGCGAAATCCTCCGCCAATAAGAGGGCCTCGGCGATGCCCCCCTCCCCCTCCTGATACGTGTAGTTCACGTGAGAAAGGCCAAACTGCTTACCGTTCCCAAGCAACTTCAAGAAATCGCCGGCATTGGCTCCGCCCGTGACTACCAGGATATCCCGAATGCCTGCTTCCACCAAGGTCTCTATGGGGAAGTAGACCATGGGTCTGTTGTAGACCGGAAGAAGATGTTTGTTTGTTGCCTTGGTGAGTGGAAGCAGCCGGGAACCAAGCCCGCCGGCGAGTACAACCCCTTTCATCTTTTTCCTCCATCTATGAGGTATCAAAGACTCTACGCTTCTTCCGAGACTTCGCGCGGATAAGAAAACGCCGAACATCGAATCCGCCGGCTGGCGGATTGGACGTTGGATGTTCAGTTCCTCGCAAGCCCGCAAATCGGCAATGATTCTTCTACTTTACTCCTTTGAGCACCTTCAACTCCTTGACACGCAACATCTTCCACAATTGCGGCCTCCGGCCCATGGGTCCTACGCTCCGGAGAGAGCGAAGCGATCGTAAGTCCCGGCAAGACCCTCCACGCGTAAACACCGGAGCAAGTAAGCTCGAGGATCCTGCTGGCCAAAGATGCCTCGAGCCCACGTGGCGGTTCGCGCGAGAGCATCGTGCCCCTGTTCTCCCGCAAGTTGGAGACACAGGGCGACCAACCCATCCCCAAGGAGTAGATCAGCGGCAGCGGGCCATCCTTTCTTTTCTAGTGCACTTCGATGCAGCTCTACCGCCGAGGCCAGATACTCAAGTGACAAACCCAGCGTTGCCCCAGAACCGGGCTGCAGGGCCTCCACTGCAACGAAGAGGCCGCCTCCGCGGCTGACATGACTGAAAGCCTGCTGATACAGATCTCCGGGGAATGCGAGGCCTATTTGCTGCTCCAGATGCGAGGCGACTAGCTTTTCGAAGCACACAGCTGTTGCTCCACCAGTGAGGCCACAATGCTCTCCAGATCCTCCAGCACTGTCCCTGCCTGCTCGACTCGCGCCCCGGCCTCTGCCAGATGAGACCTCCCTCCTCCTCTGCCTCCCATCCTCTTGGCCAGCTCCCCGATAAGACGGCCCGCGTGGGCTCCTTCATCGAGCAGATCGTCGGTCACCGCTGCCAAGAGCTGGAGACGATCACCTTCTTCGGACGCAAGAACCATCACCGTACGCTGCTCGGATTCCCGCATCTGATCTGCAACAGCGCGCAGTTCCTTCCTGGAAGCCTGCGGAAGGGTCCCTCCCACGACCCTTACATCATTGACCTTCTTGCCCGCACTGATCAGTGTGGCCATGCGCTGGTTGTGGAGCGTCAACCTCATCTCTCCCCGCTCTTCCTCCAGCATCCGTACTCTCTCCGTCAGCTTCTCGACACGCGCCTCCACCTCATCTTTAGGCCCGCCAAGGATCCGGCTCATCCGGTCGATTCTGCCGTCAAGCGTCACTGTTCTCTCGAGCAACCCTCTGCCACATACCGCCTCGATACGACGAACGCCGGCCGCAATGCCGTTCTCCGAGTAGATCCACATGAGACCCACGCAGGATGTCCTGTTCATATGCGTGCCACCACAGAGCTCAATGCTCACCCCGGGTACCTTTACCACACGAACCTTGTCTCCGTACTTCTCGCCGAAAAATGCCATGGCTCCTGCCTGTCTGGCCTCCTCTAAAGGAACATCAGCGGCCACTTCCACAGGAAGATCACCATCGACCCAACGATTCACCGTCTCTTGGATGTTCAGAAGCTCGGACCTTGTCACCGGTTGATAGTGATTGAAGTCGAATCGTAACCGGTCGGGCGCGACTAGG
>JAUXFG010000087.1 GCA_030620115.1 Candidatus Fermentibacterota bacterium | reverse complement strand
CATCGAAATCGCTATCGCTATCGGAATAAGCCACCCCGTGGCTCCCGCCTTCATCAATCATCCAGTCCCTCATGACCGAAAATCATGTAATCACATCTCAATTCGATCCCGACAGCTCCCAATAGCGATCCCGAGGAAGTCGTCTTTCTCCGCCTCCATTCGCACCAAATAGCATATGTGCCACACCGAAATGAACTTGGACAATGCGAATCCAATTTTCTCCTTCATGTCTCGCCCTGTCAGGGCTGAGGGCATTTCGTTACCCAGCCCCAGGGTTACGCCCTATCGGGCTTGCCCTGGGCTGGTATGTCAAGCCCCTTCGGGGCACAATGGCAGCTCATTTCCAGAACATCAAAGCGTTGGATACCGCAATCCCCCTTCTGATTTGATTGATGGGGAGACGTGTTTCATCGCGTCCGCGGCGTGCACATAAGCGGCCACGACGGAGCGTGGCCCTCCAGCGGATAGATTCACGGTTGTGATGCGATATCAAGACAACCTTCACCATATTTCCCGGTCACTTCATGATCTCATATCCGGGATGGGAGAGATTATGAATCAATTCATGGGCGAGCCCTGAGCTCCTCACGTTTGCGGCGAAGCACGCGAGCCACGGAATCCGGTACAAATCTCTCCAGGGGACCGTCGAGCAAGCAGAGCTCCCGTACGAGGCCGCTGGAGAGGAAAATAAACTTGCCCCTGGGCGTAAGGAATATTGTTTCGAGGTTCGGATCGAGCGATCGATTCGTCAGGGCCATCTGCAGTTCGAATTCAAAGTCGGAAACCGCTCGCAACCCACGAATGACAATTGAGGCGCCGATGGAACGTGCGAAATCCACAAGAAGCCCACCAAAGCTCGTAACTTCCACTTCATCGATATCCTTGGTTACCTCGCGGAGAAGATCCAACCGTTCGTCCAGATCGAGGAATGGCGCCTTGCCGACATTCTGCGTCACCGCGATCACCACTCTGTCGAAGAGATTGGCGCTTCGGTGAATGATATCGAGATGACCATATGTGACCGGATCAAAGCTCCCAGGATAGACCGCGATTCTGGGTTTGTGTTCGCCGCCGCCTTGCTTCACATCCGGGGTTTTGGAATCATGGAATGGTTGAATGGTGGGTTGTAAGGATTGTGATCTTGTTTCCATTTCCGTCCTCTGTTTTCCATCAGCCATGACTTCTTGATCTTCATCCCATCTAGAGCGCGGGGCTACCGCTTTTCCCGAGTCCCGCATACTGCGCGGGATTGCTCATCCAACAGTCTGCTATGAGCGCGGGAGCATGGCTCCCGCGGAACAAAGCGCAAGCTTGGCTTGCGCACTCCAAAGCTTGCATTAGGGCTACGCCTCCCGTCTACGCCAAGGCTTCGCCGAGGCAGGCCGGAGGGCACGGCATGCCGTGCCCCTACACCGATTGAAAGGCATAGATCATGGTGTCGCCGATCTCGCGTTTCCACAGCGGAGTCAATTTCGACGGCGCCGGATCCCCGGCTCGCCGCGCCTGTTCAATGACCAGAATTCCCCCGGGAGACAAGAGCTCAAAGAACGGAGCTTCCGACCAGAAAGCCAACAAGTTCGGCATTGCATATGGCGGATCCGCGACCAAAAGCGTGAACTCCCATGAGCCCTTCACTAATCTCTTGAGCGCTCTCTGTACAGGCATGATAAGAATATGTGCCCGAGCGCTGAAGCTCAACAGCTCCATGTTCTTCTTCCAAACCTGCGCGGCTCTCGGCGATCGCTCCACCGCCACAAGGTTGCGCGCGCCCCGAGAAAGGATCTCCGCGGAAAGCACCCCCGCACCGGCGAATAGATCGAGCACCTCTGCATCGCGGATGTGCTCACGGAGAGGATCGAGCATTGTCCTCCTCGTCATGGCAGAACTCGGTCGCACGCCTGGCGGCACCGCCAGGACTCGTCCCTTGGCTTCACCAGCAACGAGCCTCGCTCGCGAGGGGGCTGCCACTCCTCGTTACTCTGCTTTGCCAGACCCTATGCCGGTCTCCTGCGGCTGCTCCTTTTTCATCACCTCAACGGGGGATTCTATTGCCTTGCGACGCTTCCACATTCTCTCCACATCATTCGCCAAGGAGAACGCCATCAGGGTCACAAGAAAGGCGTAACCTATCCTCTGCAGAACAAGCTGCGACTTCAAACCAAGCGGCTTCTGACGTACACCCTCGATGAGCGAGAAGAGTACCATGCCGCCGTCCAGAATCGGTATGGGAAGCAGGTTCACCACAGCCAACATCACCGAGATGATCGCCACGAAACTAATGATGCTGTCCAGGCCTTTCTTGGCCTCCTTGGCCGACAACTGTGCAATGGCGATGGGTCCACCCAATTGACGTCGCATCGCACGCGGATTCTTCACTATGCGATAGAGCCCGGAATAGATGTTGCCTGCTATGCCAAAGGTCATCTCCGCAGAGTGAACCAATGCCTCCAAGGGACCAAACTTGATAGCCCGCTGTTTTCCCTGGCGGCTCATGATGCCGATGAGTCCACCCGGCCCTACCCCTACGCTCTCGCCGTTCATCGGCCGAATAGTAGTGGTGAGCAACCTCCCCTCCCTGACAAAACACAGCTCCAGATCCTCGTCGGCTTTGCCTTGGATGATCTTCCGGAACTCTTCATAGGTCTGAATCGATTGGCCCCCGGCAACCACTATGCTGTCGCCTTCCTGGAGGCCCGCTTCGAACGCAGGGAGACCGATGCTTACTTCACCCACCACCGGGGACACCGATAGACCTATTCCCTCGAGGAAACCACCCTTGGCGTCCACAAGCAGCGTATCCATGGTTGAGGCACGCGATACCACCAGAGCAAGAGAGCCGACATCCTGGTTCTTCTCAGAGGAAGCAAGGACTTTCATGAGATCAAACCAGGTATCCACCTCGCGGCCACCCAGCTCAACAATCCTGTCCCCGGAGAGCAAGCCTATACTGTCCCCGGGAGAGTGAGCCTCCACCATACCAACGATAAGGTCGGGGTCGGGTATCCGCAATCCAATCAGTGAGACCACATAAAACAGCACAAATGCCAATACGACATTCATCCCGGGTCCGGCGACCGCTACCACGGTCTTCACCCACCACGGCTGCGTTGAGAAATCGCCGGGATCAGGAGACGATTCCTCTTCCTCCTCTTCCCCTCCGGGTTCATCCCCGGCAAACTTCACGAATCCCCCAAACGGGATGGCGCTGATGACCCATTCGATTCCGTTCCAGGTGAAACCAACCACCTTGGGACCGAACCCGATGCTGAACTTCAGTACGGTGACACCAAGCCGCAGCCCTGCCACCAAGTGCCCCAATTCGTGCGCAATCACAAGGATTCCAAGAACGATCAGGCCGGCTAGTAGTGTTTCCATTCAGGCTCCTCCTTAGGGCTCGCCTCCGGTGGGCACGGTCCGCCAGCTGGCGGATGCCCCTACATGGGGGAGACCAAATATGTGCGCCATAACTGCGAATTTATTCTTGCGCGAACCCTTATCTACAACGCAAATGGTTGATGACCTCTCGCGCATTCTCTCGTGCGGCTCGATCAGCATTCATGATATCCTCGAGCTTGGGAGAGCATATTGTTTCTCGTCTATCCAACACCGACTCGATAACCTTGGGGATGTCTACAAAGGATATTTCCTTCGCAAGGAAGGACGCAACGGCAACCTCATTGGCCGCATTCATGGCAGCCAGGGCGATGCCGCCTGCCTCGGCGGCATCCCGCACCAACCGCAGACAGGGAAATCGAAAATGATCTACGGGCTTGAAGTCAAGTCTGCTCAGCCCTTTGGGAAGCAGGGGGGGTAACGGAGAGGGTACCAGGTCGGGATAGGTCAACGCGTATTGGATCGGCCCCCTCATATCGGGCCAGGCCATGTGTGCCAGGACCGATCCGTCGTTCAGTTCCACTAAACAATGCACGATGCTCTGCTCGTGCATCACGCAGTGAATCTTGTCCAAAGGCATATTGAACAGGTAGTGGGCTTCAACAATCTCGAGCCCCTTGTTCATCATGGTGGCCGAATCGATGGTAATCTTCCTCCCCATGTTCCATGTGGGATGGGCCAGAGCTTGGGCAGGGGTCACGTCGGCCAATGGCCCCTGGTAATCCCTCAACGCCCCGCCGGAAGCCGTAAGCCAGAGGGATCTGATGTCTCTGCTCTTCTTCCCACGTAGCCCGATATGGAGTGATGCGTGTTCAGAGTCTACAGGGATGAGACGTTCCAGATCAGCCCCCGTCTCTCTGATCACCAGCTCCCCTCCAATAACGAGACTCTCCTTATTTGCCAACGCCACCGTCTTGCCGGATCTCAGGGCCACGAGGGTCGGCAAGAGCCCCGCGGCGCCGACCACGGCATTAAGAACTGTGTCTACACCTTGGCAAGCCGCGACTTCCTCGAGTCCCTCCCGGCCGAGCACAAGCCGAGCACCTACACGCCGGCACGCCGCGGCGACCCGCGCATCCTCATGGGAGCCGAATCCAACCAGCTCCGGACGATACTGCTCGACTTGCATAGCCAAGAGATCACCATTCGACCACGCGGCAAGGGCGTTGACCTTGAACTCCTCTCCAAGATGGGACACCACGTCCAAGGCGGCACGGCCAATGGATCCGGTACTCCCTAGAATTGCGATATGCTTCATGGGCTAGTGTACTCCCGGCGCAAGAAGAAGAAGCAGGTAGTACGTTCCCGGTATATTCAGGAGAAGGCTATCAAAACGGTCGAGAACACCTCCATGACCTGGAATGAGGGAAGAGCTGTCCTTTACGCCGGCCTCCCGCTTGAGCAGTGATTCGCCCAGATCGCCCAGCTGACCGACTGTCCCCACAAAGAATCCAACGACAATCCCCGCCTTCAGGGAGACAATGCCCACCGCAGCGGCAAGCGCACCTGCTCCCACGCCTCCGAGGATCCCTCCCATGGCCCCTTCCCACGTCTTCTTGGGGCTGACCACAGGGGCAAAGGGATGCTTCCCTACCGCTCGACCCACCGCGTAGGCGGCAGTATCAGTAATCCAAGTGATTCCAAGCGGCAGTAAGACAAGCTGCCAACCGGGCGTGTCCCACGCCTGGAGGGATCCTGTGGGATTCCTGAGCAAGAACAGATGCCCAAAAAACCACGCAATGTACAAGACTGCCGCAGCGGCCTGCGAGGCATAGAGCATCGTGCCCTCGCATCTCCCGATGACAATATGCAACAAAAGAATCAGCAGAAATGGCGCCACGGCCATAGACGCAGCTTGCCCCACACGCCCGGAGCTCATGAAGAAGAGACATGCAGCCGCGCCGGCCATGGCAATCCAAGAGGTTATGTCTGCCCGCGGGCGGCTCAAGAGAAGGAACTCATGAGTGGCGGCCAACACGATGACGAGGTTCGCGAGGAAAAACCAGATGCCCCCCAGATAGATGAGGAATAGGTAGAGCGGAATGCCCACAGCCGCCACAAGTGTACGAAGAGCGAGGTTCGAGAGCTTGGCTCCGCTCTGCTGCGCATTTGGGGTACTCGAAGAATGGAATGATGGAATCATGGGGTGATGGGGTAATGGGGTGATGGGGTGATGGGAAGGAGTGGGGCTTTCATCGTTCCAAATGTCACGTTAGGCCTTTACCTTGCCGTAACGCCGATCCCTTTGAGCGAATTCCTCGAAGGCGCGGTAGAGCTCTCCTCGTCGAAAATCCGGCCAGAGGATGGGGGTTACCCATAACTCTGTGTACGCCACTTGCCAGAGCAAGAAGTTTGATATCCTCATCTCTCCACTGGTTCGGATAAGCAGATCCGGATCCGGCATGTCCGCCGTATGAAGGGAGGACGCGAATAACGCTTCGTCGATCTCGTCCGGCGATAGTTC
The DNA here is from genome assembly GCA_030620115.1 of Candidatus Fermentibacterota bacterium. Taxonomy (GTDB): domain Bacteria; phylum JAFGKV01; class JAFGKV01; order JAFGKV01; family JAFGKV01; genus JAUXFG01. The sequence goes on along the minus strand of JAUXFG010000087.1, from coordinate 10,419 downwards.
ACCTGCCGCAATCCGGACAGCGAGTGCCCGTACTGCATCGAGGATCTCCGCCCGCGATCCATAGCTCAGCGCCAAGGTAAGGACAAGACCCGTGTTTTTCTCGGTTCGCGCAATGACGTCGGCAAGGTTCTTCTGAACTCGAGGAGGGAGATCATCAAGAAAACCGATGGCGTTCAGCCGGATATTGTTCTTGAAGAGAATCTTGATTTCTTCCCGAAGATAGCGTTGAAGCAGTCTCATGAGGAACTGGACTTCCGCCCGTGGGCGCGCCCAGTTCTCGGTGGAGAACGAGTAGAGAGTGAGGTACTGAATTCCCCATTCCGCACACGCAGTTGCGGTATCTCGTATCGCTTCGACGCCGGCACTATGGCCCTTGATCCGCGGGAAACCCCGCGCCTTGGCCCACCGCCCATTCCCATCCATGATTACGGCAACGTGGTGGGGAAGCCGGGAAAGCTTGCGAGGATCCAGCCCCTCTTGATCGCTGGAATCCGACACTACACCTCCATGATCTCGTTTTCCTTTTCCTTGAGGATCTTATCGAGATCGGCCACAAAACGATCGGTGAGTTCCTGGATCTTGTCGATTCCCCGATGGAGATCGTCTTCCGATATGTCGCCCGCTTTCTGATACTTCCTGAGCTCCTCGATCTCCTGTCTCCTTGCATTCCTGATAGAAACTCGCCCCTCCTCCGCCACACGGCGCGACAGCTTGATAAGATCTTTCCTTCGTTCTTCGGTCAACGCGGGGATTGGCAGCCGAATGACGACGCCGTCATTCATTGGATTCAGCCCAAGTTCAGACTTATTGATGGCTTTTTCCACAGCCGAAAGCACGCTTCGGTCCCAGGGTTGCACAACGAGGAGTCGTGGTTCGGGAACGGAGATGTTGGCCACTTGACGGATCGGCATGAGGCTTCCATAGCATTCGACTTTGAGACTATCCAACAATGCGGGGGATGCACGCCCAGTCCTGATCCTGATAAACTCACGTTCCAGAGCCACCACCGCATTGCTCATCTTCTCTTCGGCTTCTTCCAAAATCAGCTCAATCATAATTCACTCCTGAAGCTCAGACTCATGCCACACAAGCGTTCCCCCTTCCTCTCCAAAAAGCACGCGCTGCATGCCGCCCTTGCATCCCTGATCGAAAACACGGCTACCATAGATCTTATGCCTCCCCGACCTGGAACCGTGCAAATTGCTTAATGATGATGTTCTCGCCCAATTTCCCGGCCAAGACCTTCACCATTTCTTCGATGGTTTGATCGCCATCGCGTATGGAGGGCTGCTCCATGAGACAGTTCTCTTTGTAGAACTTCTCGAGCTTCCCGGTGACGATCCGGTCCCAGATCTTTTCGGGCTTGCCGCTTTCTTCCACCTGCGCCAAATAGAGATTCCGTTCCCTCTGTACGAGTTCCTCCGGAAGATCCTCTCTGATAACCGCAAGCGGTGCTGTGGCAGCCACCTGCATGGCGATTTCGTGGGCGAGATTCTTGAAATCATCCGTCCGTGCGACGAAATCGGTCTCGCAGTTGACCTCCACGATAACGCCGAGCCTACCACCCAGATGTATATAAGAAGTGACGATCCCCTCAGATGCTTCACGCCCCGACCGTTTTGCCGCCTTGGCAATCCCTTGGCGCCGAAGGCAATCGATGGCCTTTTCGATGTCTCCTTCGGACTCCTGAAGAGCCTTCCTGCAATTCATCATCCCTGCGCCCGTTCTGTCGCGGAGTTCCTTCACCTGCTTCGCCTCTATCTTCATCCTCACTAGCCTTCCTTCTTGGTCGGTTTGATTGATTGTGGCGCGGACGGGCTCTTCTGCTCTTCGGGGGTGGCAGGTTTTCCTTTGGCCGCATCTTTCTGTTCTTTTGGCGCCTTTATCGTTCCCTTGGCATCACTCTTGGCCTTCTTGGCCGGGGCCTGGGTATCCTTTGCCGGACCCTTAGCTTCCTTGCTCGCGGGCTTGGCTTTCGCCGTGTCCTTGACCGCACCCTTGGCTTCTTTTGCCGGGGCCTTCACCTCCTTGACATCACCCCCGGCCTCTTTGCCCGCAGGCTTGGCCTCTTTGGGGGCTCTCTCCTTGATATCTCTCGGGCGTCGTATGGGAGGTCTCTCAGAATCCTTGCCGTGACGCACAGGTTTCTTTGCGGCGCTCTTTGCCTTGGCTTCTTCCGCCGCCTTTTCCTCTTTGGCTTTCTTTTCGATGCCGACACGCTCTTGATGCGCCACCAGCCCCTTCTCAACAGCCCCTGCTAGTACCTTGGTGATGAGTTTGATGCTCTTCATGGCATCATCATTCCCTGGGATGGGAAAATCGATCTTCTCGGGATCGATATTGGTGTCCACAATGGCCACGACCGGAATCCCAAGCTTATTGGCTTCCGCCACCGCGATCCGTTCTTTCTTGCAATCCACCACGAACACAAGCCCGGGAAGCGCGGTCATATGACGAACTCCCGTGAGGACTTTCTCAAGCTTTCCCCGCTCCTTGAGCAGCCTGAGCATCTCCTTCTTGGTCACGGTCCGGGTCGGTCCATCCTGTTCGAGTCCCTCTAGCTCTTCTAGTCGCGCCATGCTATGGCGTATTGTTTGGAAGTTGGTCAATGTACCGCCCAACCACCGCTCAGTGACATAAGGAATCCCGATACGCTCCGCCTGTCTCTTGATCACATCTTTGGCCTGTCTTTTCGTGCCCACAAAGAGCACGCGTTTGCCCTCACCGGCGACGCGTTCCGCGGCCTGGACGGCTTCAGTCAGCAGACGCCGTGATTTCTGGAGATCAATGATATGGATACCATTCCTCTCGCCAAAGATGTATTCCTTCATCTTTGGATCCCAGCGTCTCGTCTGGTGGCCGAAATGAAGACCTGCTTCGAGCATCCGATCAATGTCGGGAATTTCCATGATGTGCCTCCTCATGGTCCATCAAGCTGGACCTAGATGGGGTTAAACCTCCACCCGTTCATCGCATGATTCACCTTTACTCCACGGCGATGGAGCACCCCGGTGAGAGAAACGGGTGTGTGATATCCTAAGCCTGAACTTCTCACCAGCTTCCTGCTGCGACAACCGGTCATAAGTCCGGGCTAAGGGTTTGTCTGCGGTGGGCACGGTCCGCCAGCTGGCGGATGCCCCTATATGGGGGAGAGCAATTCTGCGACAAATCCGTACGCCAAGAATGCGAATCCCGCGCAGTGCGCGGGACTCTCGATGTAGCCTATTCTTGCGCCAATCTTGAGGCCGCAGTGCCCCGGCCGGCGGACTTGCGAAGTCGGGATGACCGAGGCCAAGCAACAGATAACGGAATCTTGGAGTGCGGTCGCATGAGGCCGCCTTCATATTCCGCGACGTGTCGTGGGAAAACAAAGCGGCGACATGTCGCCGCACTCCACATCGATGGGAGCCTATCGCTTGGAGAACTGGAAGCGCTTCCGGGCGCCTGGTCTTCCGTATTTCTTACGCTCGACCATTCTCGGGTCCCTGGTAAGAAGGCCATGACGCTTGAGATTCCGTCTATGTGAGGGCTCGACTTCAAGCAATGCCCGAGCAATACCGAGACAGATCGCTCCTGCTTGCCCTCGCATCCCCCCCCCACGAACGTTGGCGATCACGTCAAACTTGCCCTCGCATTCGCAAACCAGAAAGGGCTTGAGGATTGCCGTGACCAATGTCTCCCTTGGGAAATAGTCTGTGAGCGACCTCTTATTGACGACGAGTTTCCCTGTACCGGGCATCATCCTCACTCGTGCCACTGAGGTCTTTCGCCGCCCTATGGTGGACGCCACCGATTCACTCATTCATTATCCTCCACTGGTTGTTAAGGGAGAGGCTCGGGCTTCTGGGCCTCATGGGGATGATCAGGCCCGGCATACACGCGCAGCTTTCTGTAGAGCTCGCGCCCCAGCCGGTTGTGGGGCAGCATCCCTTTCACCGCATGCTCGATGATCCTCTCTGGATGTTTCGAGAAAATCGTGCCGAACTTGACTACGCGGCGACCCCCAGGGTACCCGCTGTACCGGTCATATTCCTTCAGAATCGCCTTGCGCCCCGTGACCGAGATCTTCTTTGCATTGATGACAATCACGTGATCACCAAGATCCATATGAGGAGCATATTCGGCTCGGTGTTTGCCACGAAGAACAGAGGCAACTCTGCTGGCCATACGGCCCAAGATTTGCCCGTCAGCGTCGACAACCCACCACTTCTCTTGTATCTCTCCCGCCTTTGGTGAGTATGTTTTCATTTTATGTTCACCTCGTCTCTTGGGTCAAAGAAGCGCGTGCAAAGAACCGTGCAGGGGACACCACGTCAAGCACACGTTCCACGCCATGTGCATCCCTTGACTCGGTTCATCCCGAGCCCGAGCTTCCGCATGTATCATTGATACCGATCATTCATACTGATGGCGTGACCATCCGGAGCGGTAGATGATGTATCGTATGCCAATGGAAAGCAACAACAGTTCTCCCTACTGCTCGGGAAGCCCACTGAAACGGTGGATCATTCTAGGCGCTTATTCGCTTCTCATCCTCTCGACGCTCTCCATCGTCAGGCGCCTCAGGGACTTGCTCACAAGCGCCATAGGCGCCAGTGGATTCTCTGTGTGCGTATCTCTACTCATGGGGCTTGTCGGCATCATTGCCGTGGTGGGGACCCTGCGACGCAAGGAGTGTCGGTCGCCTCGGCGAATTGCGGCTCTCGCACTAGGAATAGCTCTCTATGCTTTTCTGATCTCCCGGCTGGATCTGGCCGTGGAGCGTTTGCATTACGCTGAATATGGGTTAGCAGCCATCCTCGCCCTCTACGCATTGGCGCCTTCATTTCCCAACGCGGGGATATTCTTCCTCGCCTTCTTCTACGTGGCTGCTCTTGGTCTTCTGGATGAAGGCATCCAATGGGTGATCCCGAATCGCGTTGGGGAGATTCGCGACGTCGGCATCAATATCTCCGCCGGCGCCCTGGGCCTTTTCCTTGGATTGGTCATGGGTGGTGACAGATTCCTCAAGCTCCGGCCCGATCGGAGAGCCTGGGCAGTGATATTTCGTGTGGCTGGAGGACTGGTCCTTGGAACAGCTTTTTTTCTGACCTTTGTCCATGGGTTCGGACATCTCCACACCTCTGAAGACGGAACCGTATTCAAGAGCGTCTTCACACGAGCCGAGTTCGATAGCATAGGGGCAACAAAGCAGGCAGTGGCTTGGCGCGAGGTGTCGGCATCTCCTCTTTCGAGCACCGAATCATCGAACCCACGCGAGTGGCTCACCTTACGGATAGAGCAATGGAAAGCCTACCGACATCCTACTCCTTCAGCCTACAACTATGAGGCATGGCGTCACCGACAACTCCGTGACGGCCTTGAGACACCTCGATATGGTTCATTCAGGGAAGCACTGGAAGAAGAGCGCTTGTTGCGCACGGTTTACACGAATTACATGAATACCTACGATCTTCATTGGCCGGAAGAGAAGAGAATGCGATACGCGAGCATGCCTCCCAAGGAGGAATGGCCCTACAGGAGCCCAGTGCAGGAACTCCTCATTGCCTGGATTGGGCCTCGAGGTTTCTGGACATTGACGATCTGTCTCTCTGTTGCTCTCTTCTGCGCGAGTATCTTTGCCACGCATAGGCGCTTTTAGCCCCTTAGTGGGTGCGAATTTACCCATGCGCCAGCTGGCGGATGCGGATAAAGTCGGAAGAGAAGGAGCCTCACGCAAAAACGTAACCACAGATTACTCAGATTGGGATAGGAGATTGGGATACGATTGCGGGATGATACGCGACCTTCGGTCGTCTCGGAGGAGAGGGCTGTCCTATTTCCACTGTCTTCTGTCCTCCCGTCGCGGAACTGACATAGCCGCTTTGGAGTGCGCAAGCCATGCTTGCTCGGGTAAAGCGGTAGCATGGCTACCGCACTCCAAAGACGCTTAACGCCGTTGATTGTGTTTAGGTTAAGCATGGAAAGGACCTGTATTTTGATGCCAGGTCTGTCCTCCGCCTTCCCGTCGCGCAGTACTCGCCCTGAAGACACCAGTCTTGTACATTCTATCGCACTTGCATTCTGAGGAATAGTCTTTCCTTGTTTGAGAGTACATCTCATAATCTGCGGTACTCTCAACCCTGCAAAATCTGATGGCGCGGCGCCATAAGAGGCTGCACTGAACACTGAAACCTGTGAATGCTTGCCGAAAAAAAGCGTAACAAACGGAGGAGAACATTGGAGAGCCCGAAACCATTGTGGATTCATGAAAAAGCAACCCCTGATGAAATGGTTTCTTGGCGTGTGCACTCGGTTCTTGCGCGCGGCACGAGTCCATATCAGAGCTACATCATAGGCCGAAACAATGTGCTGGGGCATGCGCTCTTCATAGACGATGTAATACAAGCGGCAGAGAGCGACGAGTTCATCTATCATGAGTCTCTGGTGCATCCACTAGCGATGCTCGCAGGCGAGATGAGGAACATCTGCATCATAGGAGGGGGAGAGGGGGCCGCACTTCGCGAGATCCTCCGCTACCGCTCCATCAGCAAAGCCCTCATGGTCGATATTGACTCGGAAGTGGTGGAAGCTTGCAGAACCTTCCTCCCCCAGTTCCATCAGGGAGCATTCGAAGACCCCAGAACCGAGCTTGTCTTTGCTGATGCCTGGGACATGTTGGAACAGCACGAAGGGAGATTCGACGCCGTGATCATGGACATCACCGATCCCGTGCCCGGTTCACCGGCGAAGCGCCTCTATGGAGAGACATTCCTACGCTTGATCGCGAAGAGCCTTACTCCACACGGTGTCTTCTCGTCTCTCGCCGGGTCGGCGGCGCCGCGAAACAACAAGGCCTTTGTTGACATGATTTCCACAGCCAGGAAAGTTTTCAATGATGTACGGCCATATGTTGTTTCGGTGCCATCCTTCGGCGTGCCGTGGGGCCTCCTGTTGGCCGGCAAGGAGCGGCTCCCCGATCTTGGACCAGAAGAGATCGACCAGCGGCTCCCCGCTGAGGTTGCCCGGCAACTGCGCCATTACGACGGGAAAACCCACCAGATGCTCTTCACCCTTCCGAAGTACTTGAGAAAGGCGCTCTCAATCTGACCATCCAACCCACCATTCCCCCATTCCCCCACCCAGATTCTTCGGTCGCTTCGCTCCCTCAGAATGACACATGCACTCACGCCCGATTTCCAAATTGTCAATTCCCCTCCCCTCCCTCCTCGGATTACAGATTCCAGATTGCCAGATTATAGATTCTTCCCCCAATCCAGCAATCCAGCATTTCGCAATTCCCCTCCCTTCCATCGCTCCCGTTCCCTAATTGCGCCTTGTCGGGAAACCTCGCATGAGCCATCTTAACCCGCATTTCTCATCCCGCGTCCGCCGCGGGACTGCAGCGTTGCATATGGCCTCGGCTGCTGCAGCCGAAAGTTGCTGAGAAGTTCGGGTTAAAAAGGTGGATCGCAGATGAAAAAACCGAAACCTGTTCGGCGGTTTGCAGTTCTTGGCCTCGGGCGATTCGGGTTCAAGCTCGCACTGGAGCTCTCCAAGGAAGGCGCGGATGTCATTGCGCTGGATGATGATATGGCGCGTGTGGAAGACATCAAGGAATTGGTGAGCGAAGCCATCTGCGTCGACTGCACTGATGAGCAGGCGCTCTCGAACCTGGGGCTTGAACATGTCGACGTTGCCATCGTTGGTTTCGGAGATGAACAGGAAGTATCGCTTCTGGCTACGGCGATCCTGCGTGACCTGGGCATTCCCTCCATCGTGGCTCGTGCACGGTCGGACCTGCATCGTCGCATCCTCTCCAGGATGGGCGCCGGGCGAATCATCGATCCGGAAACTGATGCGGCTGCAGAGCTCGCGAGATCATTGCTCTCGTTTGAAGTAGTCATCAAAGCCGAAATCGCGGATGGCTATCATGTGGCGGAGGTCACCGCGCCGGAGGCGCTCTGGGGAAGAACCGTGGGGCAGTTGCGCTTTCGTCAGCGATTCGATCTCCTCATAATCGGAATTCATCGACCCGCGGACCATGCCACAGAAGATGGTCTGATCATGCACGAGATGGAGCTGCTCCCCTCGCCAGGGCCTGATCTGGAGATCAACCCCGGTGACCGACTGCTGGTGGTGGGAAAAGCCGCGGCGGTAGCGGCCTTGGGTTCTCTCGGTGACCAGTTGCCTCCGGTTGAGGACGAGTAAGGGTTGCCACGGAAATGAGTTCGCAGTTATGGCGCACAGATATGCCAGATAGACCCTCACTAAGATCTCGAATGACTCTTGGCCTGGTCATTGCGTCTCTCATGCTCATTCCCATAGCGCTGCTCTCCATCTCATCTTTGAGCAAGCTGAAACGAGCGGTGGATACGCTGGTCACTTCACATGTCCGACAAGAGGAAGCGGGAAGACAATATCTCCTCGCGGTGGAAGGGGCCCGACGAACAGAAAGAACCTATGCCTTTGTAACTGATACCAGCTATGCACGTCTTGCTCTCAAGGCAGGCGAAGCGCTTCTGAGCTCGGCAGATTCCCTCACGGCTCTCTTGGGGCAAGATGACTCTCTCGCCGTGATGGCGGCCACGTTGACTTATCGATACAACGAGACCCTTGACACGCTGATCTCGGTGCTCCCCGCAACAGCCCCCAAACTCCACCAACTCCGTAGGCACGCCGACCACAAGTTATCTCTCTATCGGGACGAGCTTGACGGACTCTTGCGTGAGGCCGCCCAAAACGAGGAACCGGCCTTCCGTGATAGCGTGCTCCGAGAGGTGGAGGGGCATCTCTCACGGTTGGATCTCGATACATTGCTTGTCGATCTCCCGCAGCAAGATCCACGTACCGGCCAGGTGGAGGCGGAGCTCGATGATCTGTTCCGCAGGATGACGGCGGTTGGTGAGATCATTGTCGAGAGAGCACGGAATGCCATTGACCACGACTTCACGTCCATCGGCATTGCAGTATCCCGAGGCCAGAGGAACCTGCTCGGTCTCCTGCTGGTGACTGCCCTTTCGCTCACATGGTGGATAATCTACTTTCCCAGGAAACTCTACATTCCCCTGCTCCGTTTCGTGAACCTGGTCCGGAGGATGGCTACCGGGGATTTCAGCCAAGTGACCCCTGAATACGGCTATTCCGAGCTGGATGAGCTTTCCTCGGCATTGAAGGCTCTCATGGACCATCTCAACAAGATCGACGGCCTGAGAACGGAGAAGGTTCGTATCCATTGGCGGAGACTTCAGCTTCTCGCATCCAACAGTACCGATTTATGGTGTATAGTTGATGGCAATGGGAAACCGATCCTGGTGAGTGCTGCGCTCTCGGCGAGAAACGGCGGTGTGGACGAATGCAGACTTCCCCCGCCCGATCTACGGGCGGCCCGCACACATCCCGTGGACCCGACGAGACCAGAACGCGGTTCTATCATCTGGTTCGAACCCGAAGCACGCGACATGGAGGTCCCCACATGACGAAATCGGCGAAAACTCCTCTTGTGACACTGACGAGCGACTTTGGCCTTGATGACGCGTACGTGGGAGTGATGAAGGGGGTTATACTGAAGATTTGCCCTCGAGTGCGACTCATTGATCTGACCCACAGCATACCCCAAGGCGATATTCTCAAGGCATCGTTGGTTCTTCGGTCAGCAGTGAACTACTTCCCCAGTGGGACCATTCATCTCGTGGTGGTGGATCCAGGCGTGGGAGGTGAAAGACTGCCCATAGCCATCCATTCTCGTGACATGTTTTTCATCGGTCCAAACAACGGCCTTTTCTGGTTTCTTCGAGATGAGGATCCACCACCAAGAACGGTGAAGCTCGAGAAGCATGATTACTTTCTTCCCGAAACCAGCCACACGTTTCATGGGAGAGATATCTTCGCTCCAGTAGCGGCGCATATCGGGAACGGAATCCAATTGGATGCCTTTGGCCCACGACTGCGCCACCTCGTGGAGCTATCGCTGCCAAGAGTGAAACGTCTCGATAGTCGGACTTTTGTGGGAAAAGTGTTCTATATCGATCATTTCGGGAACTGTGTGTCCAACCTTGCCCCGAAAGAGCTTGGCCTCGACATCGACCCTTCGTGGGTTGTTGATCTGGAAGATGGGAACGTGGTACCCGTATGTCGCTATTACAGCCAAGTGCCGAGGGATAAGCCAGTGGCCCTGGTGGGATCCAGCGGGCATCTCGAGATAGCTGTGCGAGACGGGTCCGCTGCCGAACAGCTTGGCCTTCAGCGCGGCGTTTCCTTTGTTGTCAGAAAAACCGGGTAATCAAGATTCTCACGTTTAGCCCGCATTTCCCCATTCCCCCATTCCCCCATTCCAGCATTTCAGCATTTCGAAATCCTCCCCCTCCTCCTCTCCACCCAGATTCTTCGGTCGCTCCGCTCCCTCAGAATGAAAGAAAGCGAAGGGTTCAGGGTCAGGAT
>JAUXFG010000178.1 GCA_030620115.1 Candidatus Fermentibacterota bacterium | reverse complement strand
TTTCCTCGGCGTCTTGTCACGGCGTTGTCATTCATAGACGGAGGCCTTGGCAAAGACGGGTCATCGTATTCAACCGGTGTTCCTGAAGGAGCTCAAGGAACTCCTCCAACAACGACTGGGCGATCCTCTTGTCCTTATCTTTGTCTCGCCCTGTCAGGGCTGAGGGCATTTTGTTTCCGTGCCCCAGGGTTACGCCCTATCGGGCTTGCCCTGGGCTGGTATGTCAAGCCCCTTCGGGGCAAGCTCATTTCGGGATGTTTCAGGACAGGCCGAGAAGTGGTTTACACTCTCGGAATCCTCCTCGTAATGACTGAGGCCCTGGGGGTCATCGCGAGCGATAGCGCGGCGATCTCGATGGGCGGATGAGATTGCTTCGTCGTTAGTCTCCTCGCAATGACAGGTGGTGGGGCCACGGTTCCGGGATCTCTCTACGGGATATTGTATTCCTATCGTGAGCCGTAGCGCGAGGCCGAGACCGCAAAACGAGAGAATGAAACATCCCATATCGATAAGATTGTCGATGTTGCGCCATAAAGCGGCCAATGTCTTCATCCTTCATCGGAATCAGTTGGATGCACGGACTTATCGAGAAATTACGCATTTCTCAGCATCCTCCTACTCCAATCCCGCGTCAGCTGCGGGATCGTTCGCCCTTCGATGAGTTCCCTTCGATCGCGCTCCATTCGGCAGGCTCATGACTGGAAGCAGGACAGGCAGGGACAGGTGACGAACGCCGATGAGAAGTCCAGGCTATAGGCACACGAAAATACTCTAGTAAATCTATGGATTTACTAGAGTATTCATATCTGAGTGCACCGGGAAGTTGGATTCGGTTGGGGACGAACTCTAAGGGAACAATCTCCCACGAGTTTGGTTTTGATATATTACTTACTGGTAGGTAAGCATTGGTTCAGGGTTCGGGGTTAAGAAGTTCAGATGACGGAGAGAGGATGTGGGAGAGATTCTTCGCTCCTTTGAGTCGCTCAGAATGACAGCGGTGCTTGATGTTGCATGTGTGTCATTCTGAGGGAGCGGAGCGACTGAAAAATCTGGGCGGGGGGGCCGAGGAGAGGAGAGAGTTCAGGGGCGACCGTTCCCCTTCGGGCCGTAAGCCCTATGGGCCATAGGCAGGGTTGTCTGAAATCAGCTTGGGCTCTGTGAACGCCAACGCAGGAACGATGAGAGACCAAAATACCGACAGGAGGCGCAATGTTGGGAAACTCTACTGACAGCACGAAGGAGAGGATTCTTTCTGCATGCATCAGGCTTCTGGCGAGATTGCCTTTCTCGCGCATTACCATGAATGATGTGGCCGGGGAGAGCGGTGTCACGAAGCCCATGATCTACTACTATTTCACCAATAAACAGGGACTCTATATGGCCGCAGCCAGGGCGATGCTTGTTCGGGCACGCGCCGAGCTCGAGAAGATTCTTGCGCAGGATCTGAGCCTCAGAGAAACGTTGGTGGCCTTGGGGCGCGGCCGGCTCGAGGTGATCAAGCGAGAGCCGGAGTTGGTGAGAGCACATCTCTCGCTCCTGCTCGACCCTGGGATTCGTGAGATGATCAGCAGCCTCCAAGATGAGCTGGCCGATCTTCATCGCATGATTCTCCCGGCGTTCGGGCGGGCAGTACGGAGTGGAGAGATCAGGTCTGATTTCGACTTTGAGCTGGCGGCCAAGATGTTTCATGGGGTTTTGAATGCGTACATCGTCCGAGTGATCCATGGGCACTTGGCGCCGGATGAGCTTCCTGATCCTGAAGATGTTGCCAACATCCTTTTCAAAGGTATTGAGGCAAGAAGGGGGGTGCAGCCATGAGGATCGCCATTGCTGTTCTGCTTCTTTTCTGCTCGCAGGCCTGGGCTCTAACCTTGGAGGAAGCGATTCTCACCGCGCTGGAGCTGCGCGGTGATGTTTCCTCGGCTTGCTCGGATCTGGTCAGTGCCCTATGGGAGAAGCGCCAGGCGAGGCTATGGTTTCTGCCGGGAATCAATGCCGATCTCTCATTTACACGGGACTATGATGTGCTGACCATCGAAGTGCCAGGGTTTGGCTCCATACCTACCGGCCCTGAGTACACATCTTTTGCAGGCATCACGGCGAGTGTTCCGCTATTCGTGGCGCAAGGGCCCGCCGGACATGGGGTCGCATCAGCGGCCCAGGACATATCAAAGACGCGGTTGCGATCAGTAGAGCTGGATGCGGCGTTTGATGTGGTGCGGGCCTTTTATGGGGTGCTTCTGGCGGAAAAGATGGTCTCGGTATCTGAGGAGGCGCTTTCCATAGCGGAGGAAGGATTCAGTATTGCCCAGCAGAGATACGATGCAGGCGCCATTTCGAGATTCGAGCTTCTTCAGAGCAAGGTCGCATGGGGGAATCGCAAGCCAGAGGCCATTGCATCCCGCGCCGAGCTCACCAATGCGCGTGCTCGCCTGGTGGTGGCGCTGGGGCTCCCTGACAGCACAGAATGTTCACTATCGGGCAGCCTGGATACTCCCCTGGCGGTCCAGATCCCTGCGAGCCTCCAAGATGCGAGGCTCGCCATGGAAGCGAACAATCCTGACCTTGCTGGTGCGGTGGCGCTTCGTCATATGGGCAGGGCACAGGTCGGATTGGCGAGGGCTTCCTTTTTCCCAAGCGTGGTTTTCCAGACGAGCTATGGTTTCCTGGCCAGGCGAGAGGATCAGGGTTTTACTGCTGATGACTATGAACGGAGACTGAGTGCCACGCTTGCTTTTAGCGTGCCGCTTTTCAATGGGATAAAAAACATTGCCGCCTATCGGGCCTCATGGGCCAAGCGACGGGGATCGGATGCCGAGGCCCAGATGATCGAACATGGTGTCTCGCTTTCGCTTGTCCATGCCTGGAATGGGCTTCATGAAGCACGAGAGCGGCGCAATGCTATGGCTCTCACATTGCGGGAAGCCCAGGAGGCGGCGAATATCGCCTTGGCATCCTATGAAGCCGGTATGATCACACGTTTGGATATGGACCAGGCTTTCCTGGCTCTGACGGCTTCCAGAACCAACCATGCCACTGCCCTGTACCACCTCAGAGTGGCCGAAGGTCAGGTCGCCAGAGCAATGGGAACTATGCTTGACGGGCTATCCCGCAGCGGAGGATCATCATGAAATTATGGAAGAAGCCGGCAACCACGCTCTTGGTCTCAGTTCTGTTGCTCGCCGGCTGCCGCACACAGGAATTGCCACAGGAGGCCCCCATCCCAGTGGAGGCGGCGTCCATCACGACTATGCCCATTTCCAAGGTGGCATATGCACACTCGCGCCTTGAAGGGATCGAGGAGGCGCTCATCTATGTTTCACTGCCCGGGCGAATAGAACAGGTTCTTGTCCGCCAGGGAGACTCGGTGGAATCGGGGCAGCATCTCGTTCGATTGGATACCGATCAGCGGACCACCGCCGGGACAGCGGCAGCCATCGCAGGGGTCAGTGCAGCCAAGACGAATGCGGACAAAGCAGGGCGTGATCTTGACCGTCTTGCGAAGCTCTATGAGGCCGGCGCGGTGAGTGAGCAGCAGCTCGATGCCGCCCGTTCTGCTGCTGAAGCTGCGGCGGCTCGGCTCGAACAGGCGGAGGCCGCATATGATGAAGCCAAGACGGTTCGTGATAATGCCTATGTCACCGCTCCGTTCTCCGGCGTCATAGGACGGATATGGGCGCGTGCAGGCAACAGTGCGGCGAACGAGCCGCTCCTATCGATCTCCAATCCTGCCGGCCTCGTGGCGCGCATCCTCCTGCCCGAACGTGATCTCTATGACCTGCGTGTGGGGTTGCCGGCCTACTTCTCGGTGACTGCATTAGATGGGCGATCATTCCCCGGAGTTGTCAGCGCTGTCACCGGGTCTGTGGATCCGGTGAGTGGCCTCGTGCCCGTAGAGGTTCGATTCGAGAACCAAGAGGGGTTTCTCAGGCCTGGTATGACCGGAAGGGTGAGCGTTTTTACAAGAACTGTGGAGGATGCCTTGGTGGTTCCGGAGCACGCCCTCAGAAGAACGCGAAGCGGATATGAGTTGGCCTTAGCACAAGGCGACAGCAGTGTGATCAGAACGGTGGAGACCGGCATCCGCAACAACGGCATGGTGGAAGTGATTTCTGGGGTGGCCGCAGGCGACACCATCATCATCCGGGGCAACGCCCGAGTCTCGCAAGGGTCCCCAATCCGGATTCTTCTCCCATGAGCTTGTCGAGCCTCTCCGTCCGCCGCAGAATCACCTTCGCCATGGTCTTTATCGGGGTTTTGGGGGTTGGGCTTTTTGGTCTCTCACAGCTTGGTGTAGACCTGTACCCTGATATACAATTCCCCATGATCTTCATCATGAGCCAGCTGGAAGGGGCGGGCCCCGAGGAGATGGAAAACCTGGTCACTGATCCTCTAGAGCAGGCCGTGGCCAGGGTCAGGAACGTGAAGAAGGTGACTTCCACCTCATCACCGGGAATGACGGCCGTCATCGCGGAGTTCGCGTGGGGGAGCGATCTATACCGTGCTGAAACCGATATCCGCCGTATGCTGGAAATGTATGAGGATTTTCTCCCCGAGGATGCAACTGATCCATTCGTATTGGCCCTGGATCCCAGCGCCCAACCGGTGGTGTTCATTGCATTCACCAGCGAAACCTTGAACGACTATGATCTACGAACGCTGGTGGAAGAGGAGATCGAGCCGCTCTTCACGCGGCTCGAAGGCGTTGGGTCGGTAATGACCCAGGGCGGTCTTGTTCGACAGATTCGTGTGGAGATCGATCCGGTGAGGCTCGCCGCCAACGAGCTGTCCATCACACAGATTGTCCAAGCACTTGGCTCGATCCGAAATGATCAACCGGCGGGAGATGTGGACACAGGGGGAATGAAGATCAATGTCCGTGTCGAGTCAGCATTCCATTCAGTGGAGGAGGTGGAGCAGCTGGTGATTGGTTATCACCGTGGCCGTCCCGTTCTTCTCCGCGATGTGGCAGACATCTATGATGGGGAGAAAGAGCAGATCGAATATGTCCGTCTCAACGGCGAGCCTTCAGTCATCATGCTTGCCATGAGACGTTCAGATGCCAATACGGTCAATGTCTGCGATGTCGTATACAAGGAGCTTTCGAAGATATCACGAACCTACAAGGACAGGCTTACCCCCACCGTTATCTTCAACCAGGCCGATTTCATACATGATTCCATAGGGAATCTCTCCAGTACCGGCGTGCAGGCGTTTTTCGTCGCAATCGTTGTCCTGCTATTCTTCCTTGGCTCATTCCGGAGCTCGATCATCGTAGGTATCTCGATCCCGATGTCCGTAGTGGCAACATTCGCGGCCATGTACGCCTTTGATGTAGACATCAACATGATCTCCCTTGCCGGGCTCGCCCTGGCAGTGGGCATGCTCGTTGATAACTCCATCGTGGTCCTGGAGAGCATATTCCGGCACAGAGAGAAGGGGGCATCGGCTTCGGAGGCCGCGGTAAGCGGGGCGCGGGAGGTTGCCATGGCAATCACTGCATCCACGCTGACGACATTGGCAGTGTTTGTCCCCATCCTCTTTGTTCCGGGCATGGCGGGGCAGCTTTTTCGCGACATGAGCCTGACTATCAGTTTCAGCCTCTTGGTCTCGCTATTCGTGGGGCTGAGTCTCGTTCCTCTCTTGACTTCCCGCATGGAGAAGCTGGTGGGGGAGCATCGTCCCGGCAGTGTGGGGCATAGAGTGGGAGCCTCGGTGAAAAGATTGGAGAGGCGATACTTCACGGCAGTCACCTGGGCTGTGCATCACCGCAGGCTTGTGATTGTCAGCGCGGCAATGCTGCTCGTTGTCTCACTCCTCTTATTGCGTTTCGTGCCTACTGAATTCATCCCCGACAATGACGACGGATTCCTTCGGATCGAGCTTTCTCGAAGCGTGGGAATAAATCTCTCTGAGACGAATTCAACCCTGCATGCCGTTGAAGATTCCATCAAAGTCCTGGTGAATCCGGAAGATCTGGTGGCGATCTACTCCAGGGTTGGGGAGTCGGAGGGGATCGCGGCGCTTTTCGCCTCCAGTGCCTCCAACGAGGGCATGATTCTGGTCCGCCTTACCAGGGCGAGCCAACGGGATACCGGGCTTGATGAGTACAAAGACCGGATCCGGATGCTGCTCGAGGCTATCCCGGATCTCGAATATTCCCTCTCCCAGCAAGGCCCCTTCGGCGCCACTGCTCCCATCGAGATCAGAATCTATGGTGATGATTTGATGGAGCTTCAGGAGTTTGCGGAGATGCTCAAGGGGCGTCTTTTTGCAATCGAAGGGACGCGGGAGATCAGATCATCACTGGAAGAGATGATTCCCGAGCTTACGTTCAGACCCGATCCCGCTGTGCTCTCGTTCCATGGCATGACGCCATCGAGGCTGGCGCGGGAGCTCACCTACGGCCTCCAGGGCACGGCGGCGAGCTTCTATCGTGAGGGCGCCCAGGAGTACGACATTTTCGTCAGGTTTCCGAAATCGGTTCGTGATTCGCGAGAGGATGTGGAGTATGCCACGGTCTTTGGTTCGCCCCTCTCGAGCTTCGGGGTCTTGAGCGAGCGGCTCTCGCCCAACACGATCACACGGATCAACCAGAATCGTGCGGTGATGGTCACTTGCGCCACCGCAGGGAGGGCGCTGGGGAGCGTGGTCTCTGATGTCGAATCCATGCTGGAAGATATCGATACCCGTGGATTCAGAATCGAGATTGGCGGCCAGGCCAAAGATCAGAAAGAGACATTCAAATACCTGTTCTTGGCCATCGCGGTGGCCGCCGCCTTGGTGTACATGGTCATGGCAAGCCAGTTCGAATCGCTGCTCGAACCGTTCATCATCATTCTTACGGTGCCTATGGCTTTTATCGGCGTGGTGTGGATACTTCTGTTGACTGGAACCACGTTGTCGGTGATTGCATTGATCGGCGTGCTCATGCTGGCTGGCATTGTAGTGAACAACGGCATCGTAATGGTGGATTACGCAAACCAATTGCGCAGGCGAGGCTTGGATGTTTTGGATGCCATTACCGAGGCATCCGCTGTTCGGATGCGCCCTATTGTGATGACCGCGGCAACCACCGCATTGGCCATGGTTCCCCTGGCGCTGGGCATGGGCGAGGGCTCCGAGTCATGGGCGCCCATGGCGAGGACGGTGATCGGTGGCCTCGTGGCCGCCACCGGCCTTACGCTCTTTGTGGAGCCCTGTCTCTACGTGGTTCTTGGTTCTCGCAAGCGTTTCTTTGTGGCGGAGGGGAGAGAGGTTGGGGATCGGGGGAATGGGTGAATAGGGGATTGGGGAGAGGAGAGCGTTCAGCGTTCAGCGTTGAGATGATGGAGCA
>JAUXFG010000115.1 GCA_030620115.1 Candidatus Fermentibacterota bacterium | reverse complement strand
TCAGGGATGGCGAATGGACAGTCCTTACAACGAAGAATGGGCTCTTTGATAAAGTGATTTATCAAGTTCTCGAAGATGATAGCGGGAACTTCTGGATGTCTTCGAATCGGGGGATCTTTCGTGTTCCCAAACAGGAGCTCAATGATCTTGCTGACGGGAAGATCGATTTCATTACATCGACAAGCTATGGCAAAGGAGACGGGCTAAAGAGCCTTGAATGCAACGGGTCGGGCGGATACAAGACTCAAAATGGTCAGCTTTGGTTCCCGACAACCAAAGGGGCCGTGATGGTGGATCCGAATAACATTGAGCTGAATGAGCTGCCTCCTCCAGTCTACATTGAGGATGTACTCGTGAATGATGAGGCAGTTATCAAGGACAGGAAAGCCACGGGCTCCCTTGAGCTGAAATCGGGCAGAAGCCGGTGTGAGTTTCATTACACCGCGCTGAGTTTCGTGGCGCCTGAGAAGGTTCGGTTCAAGTATCGCTTGGAGGGTTTTGAGGAAGAATGGATCAAGGCTGGAACAAGAAGAAGGGCATACTATACGAATTTACCCCATGGATCATATAGGTTCCACGTGATTGCCTGCAACAACGATGGCGTCTGGAATGAGGCCGGCGATTCGTTTGAGTTCGATGTCCAACCTCGCTTCCACGAGACCTATCCGTTCTATGGGCTGTGCGCACTGGGCCTGATTCTGATTGGTGCAGGTTTTTTCTCGCTTCGTGTTCGTCGTCTGAAGGCTCGTCAGCGTGAGTTGGAGGGTCTGGTCGCGCAGAGAACCAAACAGCTCGAAACGGCGAACCAGACGCTGGAACGCCTTGCGAGCTTGGATGGGCTGACGGGGATTGCCAACCGTCGATCTCTCGATACGGTG
Source organism: Candidatus Fermentibacterota bacterium (assembly GCA_030620115.1). GTDB lineage: Bacteria > JAFGKV01 > JAFGKV01 > JAFGKV01 > JAFGKV01 > JAUXFG01. The sequence continues at coordinate 11,648 of JAUXFG010000115.1, read as the reverse complement.
ATGGAGCAAGAATGGAAGCGTGCGCTTCGATCGGGGCAGCCGCTTTCATTGATTCTCATCGATATCGATTTCTTCAAGAAGTACAACGATACCTATGGCCATCTCCAAGGAGATGATTGTCTCAAGGAAGTCGTGGGTGTTCTCAATGCCAACGTTCGGCGGGCCGGTGATCTGGTAGCACGCTATGGAGGCGAGGAATTCGCCGTGCTGCTTCCTGGTATGGAAGCGCAGGAGGCGAAGCAACTTGCCGAGCAACTTCGCGCGGGAGTGGTCAATGCATGCATCGATCATGCCGGCTCGCAGGTCACCGATCATGTCACCTTGAGTCTTGGAGTCGGCACGATAATTCCGGCTCCCGACACATCCACTGCGACTCTCATTTCCATGGCTGATGAGGCCTTGTATGGAGCCAAGGCGGGCGGGCGGAATCGCGTGGTTGTGGGAGAGGAGAGGGGAAGAGGAGAGCGTTCAGCGTTCAGCGTTCAGTGTTGAGATGTTGGAGGGGAGAAGGATAGGAAGCAAAACGTCGAAGATGCAGCATTCAACATTCAATGTCGAAGTTTGGAGGGGGGGAATCGACGAAGCTCCCGCCAAGGCTCCCGACGAAGTTCTTGGAGGAGGAGGGGAAGTTCGGGATCCCGCGTCCGAGGCGGGATTCGAGACGAAGGTTGGAGATGGGGAGATTGCACAGACAGGGTTCTTGTATGTGGGGAGGGATCATGAAGATTTTGAGGGTTTTTCTTGTCTTGCAGGTGTGGGCATGTACGAGTCTGATGGCTCAGCAGTTCGGGCCCGAAATGGCGCCGCTCTCGCCTGAGTTTGTGCAGTATCGGGAGCGATTGAGGGCAGGGGAGATCCTGAATCGGGCTGCTGAAGGATATCCATTAGGGTATATGCCGCATCCCATGAGGTTAGGCACCGACGTGCCTCTGCATTTCGATCGGAATCGATCTTTGCCTTCTCGGTTTGATCTGCGCGACTATGGGTTGCTGACGACGGTCAAGGATCAAGGTACCTGTGGCAGTTGCTGGGCTTTCGCCTCAATGGGATCCATTGAATCACGGTGGTTGGCCCTCGGGCTAGAGGCATTCGATCTCTCCGAGAACAACCTTATCTATGGGCATGAATTCGAGTCTGAGCCATGCGAAGGTGGGAATGCAAAGAAGGCCACTGCATATCTCTCCAGAGGCGATGGGCCAATCTCGGAGGCTGATGATCCATACGAGGGTGAAGACGGGAGCTACCACCCCGGCCTACAACCCCAAGCATACGTGCCTGACGCCCGTTTCCTTCCGGGTGATATAGATGTATTGAAACAGATAGTGTACGATTATGGTGGGGTGTACACCAACATGTATTGGAACTATTCATACTACAACGCGGTGGATTACACGTATTACTGCGGCGTCCCCACCGAGACGAGTCATGCGGTTTTGATTGCTGGATGGGATGACGACAAGGTCACTGCCGGTGGAGTTGGGGCATGGATCATCCGCAATAGCTGGGGTACGGACTGGGGAGAATCGGGTTTCTTCTACATTTCATACAATGACGCAAGTGTCAATTCGGATCCCGCCTTCTGGCCAAGCAGGATGGAATACGACGAAATCGCACGCATTCACTGCTATGACAGGCTGGGGGGGACTCTCAACTGGGGTTGGGGCGACCACACGGACTACGGTCTGATCAAGTTCGAGTTCTCGGGACGAGAACGCGTATTGAAGCTTGGGACGTGGATGAATGGGGCGAACTCAGCGGTGAGATTCGAGATCTATGACGACTTCTCCGGAGGGGCTCTGACCGACCTGCTGGGAACCATTGATAACGAGACATGTGCCCATGCCGGCTACTACACATTCAATCTGATCCCACCGCTCAATGTGAGTGCCGACGATGATATCTATGTGAAGGCCATGTACCACACACCCGACTATGCGTGGCCTATTCCCAGCGAGGGCTTTGTAGAGGATTACAGCGATCCCGATATCGAGATTGAGAAATGCTGGATGAGCAATTCCGGCAACAACAATAGCTGGCTTGCTATGGGGGAGAACACGGCAGATTACAAGTGCGATCTGTGCATCAAGGCATACTGTGTGGAGGATACCTCCGCGCTGCCCGAAACCCTGTTCGAGGAGGGATTCGACGCTGAGTCTTTCCCGCCGGATGGTTGGGAAGTTGTGGCAACGAATCAGCTTTTTTCGTGGATGAAAGGCAATCTCGAAGATCATCCTTTCAACGATATCGATCATTTCAGCACGTACTCAGCTCTCTGTCGAGGCGTCGCCCAAGAGCAGGATGAATGGCTGATTTCGCCGCCCTTTACCCTGAATGGAACCGATGCAACCCTTGAGTTCTACGCGGGGCACGATACGCCCCCCCTCTCAAGTACGGGCCTGAGCCTGCACATCTCCGATGATGATGGCAGCAGTTGGACAGGGATTTGGGAGCCGGAGAACGATGGGAATGGTTGGCAGTGGAGGCACATTCGGATCTATCTCACGGACTATGCTCACCGGGAGACCTTGAGGCTTGGTTGGCAGTATGTTGGCAATGCGGGCGAATGGGCCGGCCTCGATGGGGTACTGCTCCGAACGACACTGTCATCCGAGGAACAAGGCCGCACCGGCAAGACGAATGATCTCATGCTTGCCCAGAATTATCCGAATCCCTTTCGCCATCAGACCGTGCTCAGGCTTGACGTGGGGGATCGTTTTTCCGGTTCTTCTGTGGCAGTGAATGTATACGATCTGCGCGGCACATTGGTGACATCATTGTGGCACGGGCCGTTAGCAGCAGGTAGGCACGAGATGACATGGGATGCGACTGACCGCCGCGGTGAGCCCGTGGCATCGGGAGTCTATGTATGCCGTCTGTCGGTGGATGATCAGCAGTGCTCGAGGAGATTTGTGCTTTGCAGATAAGAGAGCATTCAGCGTTTGGCGTTCAGATGATAGAAAGAGGACTGAGGGAATCGATGAGGCTCCCGACGAAGCTCCCGATGAGGTTTTTTGAGAGATGGGGAAGTTCGGGACCCGCCTTCGTCGGATGGCTTCCGTCTTCTCCTGGCGGATGCGCCGTGACCAGTCGGCGTGGCAAGCAAAGTTCGAGATGGAGTTTGGGGAGGGAAGGATTGGTATAGGCTAGACTGAGAGGGGATGATGAGGCGATACATTGTGCTCGGGATAGTGATGGCGGGGCTTCTGGGCCTGCCGGAAACGGCTCAGGCCGGCACAGGCAATCTTCGGTTTGTGGAAACAGAGGTTATCCTTTTCCCCGACGGCAAAGCCATGGTCGAGTATGTGGTCAGGTACACGGTCACCTCCGGCGAATTCCATGGCTTCTACTTCAGCGGGTTTGGTCGGCTCAAACCGAGCTTTGACTACGCAAATGCGGGGGCCGTGGACAGCCACGGGGCCACGTATGGCGTTGATATCAAACGAATGGACCACGAGACCTATGATATCATTCTCGCCGACGGGCAAGGGATTTCACATGGCGAGGTCACCTATAGGTTTCGATTCGCCGCGAACATGGCGAAGGCAGGCTATATAGCCACCACGGTTGCCGCGGATGGCCGGGAATTGGTAGTGTTCAACTGGGCTCCCACGGCGTGGGATCAGCGGCTTGACCATTATACCGTCAAGGTAATCTATCCCATTTCCTTTCTCGCGTCGGCTATTGATCGGGACACCGTGCTTGGGGAGTTGCTGGGAGAAGGATTCGCCACAGAGCGGTGGATGAACCAAGAGTACAGAATCGACTACCGCGTCAAGGAGCTCGAGAACAAGCGATGGATCGAAGTCCTGCTTCACAAGGAAAATATTTCTCCGAACTACTCATTTCGTATCCAGCAGTATGTCAACGCCACGGTCTTCCCAGGTGTGATTGATCATCCCCGGGGCGACCAGGAATCCATCCCGGCCGATGTAAGGGAGAGGGAGGCCGGTTCCACAGATGGATCGAAGAAGGCGTGGAGACCGACGCCGCGGCTCACTCTCATCGCCGGTCTTGGCTTCTTGCTGCTTGTGGTGGTGGCCGGCGCGAGTGGAAAGCACCGATCCATGGTCCGGGCCCACGCGCAGCTCGATGGCGTGAAGTGGGCCCGAGAAGACTGGGAGCCGCCGAAGATCAAGCTCTCCACCTTTCGACAAGAAGGGAAGATAGCAAAGGATCTCGATCCCGTGGAGGCAGCGGTCTTCATCGGTGTTCCGTTCAAGCAGATTCTCTCCACTATGCTGTCGCGGCTCGTAGAGCAGGACATGCTGCGCGTCATATCACGTGATCCGCTTGTGGTAGAGATTACGAGGCCCTCGCCCCTGCCGGAGAGCAGTCTGGGGCAGCATGAGTACTGGATGTTCCAGGCCGCCAAGGATGATGGACGATTTGACCGGGAAGAACTCGAGTCGCTCCTGCAGCGTATCGTGCGGCTGGTCCAGGAGAAGGCGTGGGATTGCGATATCGAGGAGACCAAGGGCTATTACTACGACAAGATCAAGAAGGCATTTGGCTCACCTGGGAAGACGGAAGAGGCGCGGGCCGGGGAGCAGCTTGATCCACACCCGTCAGGCTCGTGGTGGTACTGGTACCACTTTCATCACGGCACACATCGCCGCTTCGATCCGCAGAGGTACGACCACGAATTCGAGGCTTCCCTCCCTGTGGATCCTGACGTGGTGACCTATGAGCGCGCGCTTGGTCTTCATGCGGTCGGTATCAATGCATGCCATGCCGCATGCCACGATGCGTGTCATTCTGCGTGCCATTCCGCGTGCCATTCCGCCTGTCATTCTGCGTGCCATTCCGCGTGCCACTCTGCATGTGTCAGCGGGGGAGGCCACTGATGCGAGAACTCGGGGGAGATCACAGGCAGGGGGAGATCACAGGCAGGGACGCCTGCGCCACTGGGCTGCGCGACTGAGCTGTGCCACTGAGCTGCGCGATTGATACGGAGAACTACATGAATAGCAGCTTCTTGCCCTGGGCACGGCATGCCGTGCCCCTACGTGGAAGCGCATGAAGGGTGTGATGAAATGTCCAAGATGATGGGCACGTGGGTGAAGAAGCTGCGATGGGTTGATGGGTTCGTCGAAAGGATACGACCGTATGTCCATGTGAGACTCACTGACAACGTGTTGATCAGGATGCCGAATGAAGCCTTCAAACTCAATTCAACAGGCGCCAAAGCGTTATCCTATCTCTTGGCCGGCGGGAAGATCAAAGACATCCTTGAGGCTCGATATGAGGATGAAAGCGCCGGGCATGAACTCGAGTCGTTCTTTTTCGATCTCTCGATGCTCTTGGGTTCAGGCGTCTGTGATGAGTATCAATCGCAAAGTCTGGATCGTGAGTCATTCCAACTCGGCTACATCGAGCTTCCCGTGCTCTCTGAGGTGGCCCTTACGTGGCGCTGCAATATCAAATGTCTCTTCTGCTACGCCTCATGCCGCGATATCGGGGAGGAAGAAGAGGATCCAGAGCTCCAAGAGCTCGATACGGCGCAGTTCATGAGAGTCCTTGACATCATACGCCATGATGCAGAGGCGCCCAGTGTCTCGTTCACAGGGGGAGAACCCACGCTCCGCTCGGATCTTGCCGATCTCATCGAATATGCCAGCAAGAGACTGGGCATGAGAGTGAATCTCATCACGAACGGGACGCGTATCAGCGTGCGTAGTGCAAAGCGTCTCAAGAAGGCGGGCCTTGCTTCCGCGCAAGTCAGCATCGAGTCCCCGGATGCGGAGATCCATGATGACATTGTGGGAGTTGACGGTGCATTCCAGGCATCGGTGAATGGATTGCTGGCTCTGAAAAAGGCGGGAATCACCGTCCATCCGCATGCAACCTTGTGCAGCAAGAATCGGGCTAGTCTCTCTGGTATGCCTCGGCTTGTGAAATCCTTGGGGTTTGATCGTTTCTCCATGAATCTTGTCATTCCAGCCGGGCGTGGAATAGATCCGGACCTGGCGGTCAAGTACCACGAGGTGCCTTCAATTCTCGGGGAGATTCTGACATCAGCTCGAACGGCAGGCGTCCGATTCATGTGGTACTCACCAACCCCTATCTGTCTATTCAATCCAGTGGCGCACGGGCTCGGCAATAAAGGATGCAGTGCCTGTGAAGGGCTTCTCTCCATCGATCCGTATGGGCGGCTCCTGCCGTGCTCCAGTTGGAGGGAGCCTGTTGGCAGCCTACTCAATGAGGGATTTGAGGAACTGTGGTGGGGCCCGAAGGCTCGTGCCTTGCGGGACAAGTCTTTCGCCCATCCAGAGTGCCGCCATTGTGTCCACTTCGCGCTCTGCCATGGTGCATGCCCGCTCTACTTTCGAGCACATGGCTATGAGGAATTGGCGCCAGCTCTAGCCGGAATAGGAAGCCACGCGAAACGCGTGGGGATGATGAGCTGTTGAGCTGATAAGCTGATGAGCAGGGAGAGGGAAGGGTAGGAGTCTCATGCAAAGGGGCGACCTTCGGTCGGGATTTGGGAAGAAGAGAGCGTGCAGCGTTGAGATGATGCAAGAGAGATGTGGGAGAGATTCTTCGCTCCCTGCAGTCGCTCAGAATGGCAGTGGTTTGAGGCAGGAGGATGTGGAAATGTGTGTCATTCTGAGGGAGCGAAGCGACCGAAGAATCTGGGAGGGGGGATTAGGGGGAATTTCGAATTGCTGAAATGCTTGATTGCGAATTGAGGGGAGGGAGACTGATCCGCTGGGTGGCGGATTTAGGACGGAGTGTTAGATCAGGAAAGGGGTGTGCTGCATGAATTTGGGGTTGCGTCAGATTGGCTTTCCACCACCGGAGCAAAGGGATATTATCCGTTTCCACTTTGCGAAAGACCTTCCCTATACTCGCCGGGTGACGATCTCACTCTTGCTTCTTCTCACAGGATTCCTGACGCAGCTGGTCTTTCTGAATGTTTTTGTGGGAGTTCCGTTGCTGGTTATTGGTGTTGGCTTGGTTCTTGTAAAAGGCTACGATAGCAGAGTACGACTCAAAGTATTCACCACTGATCCGAATTGGATAGAAGTCCCCATTGACAAGCTCCGCGAGCTTGATGAGCTGCGCGTGCGCACAAAACAATGGGATAGGGATGCCCTCGATATATCCAATCCTTTAGGGTTCTTCAGCCTATTCATCTCTCTGCTTCTTGCGTGTGTGATAGCTGTGGTATTAGGCTTCTTGGCCCGAAGCATGGATGTGGCCGTGATCATGCTCGCTGATGCGGTGATCATCCTGATTCCCCTCTGGTTCACAGGCATGCGTTTCATCCTTACACAACCGAATCTTGCGGTGAAACTTGCCCTGGTGCTGAAGGTAGAACGGGCTTTTCACGGCATGAACCGATCAGGAGAGAAGTTCAGGCCTGCGCTGATGTTGACTCGTGGCGATTCAGGCAAGACGGTTCCAGTGGATGTACGTTTTTCCGTGGCGTTTCCTGACGCTCCGGAAGGGTTCTACGGTCTCCAGGCACAGATCAATCTCAATATAGTGCAGGGGCGCAGCCATCCCTATTTCTATTGCGTTCTTGCGGCAAAACCTGGTTTTGGGCTCGCTGGATTTGAGAAGGAGGTCAGAGAGACGAATCATGTTCTTGTGGAATACCAGGAGAATGAAGACGCCGAGGTTTTGGTTATTCGCCAAAGAACCACCAAACGATCTGGCTATCACACCAATGACAAGAGGTGTGCCGAGATACTCAAGATAGCTTTGGAAGCTGGTCGAGCTGTTTGTGAATAGGGCCTCATTATTTGTGAATGGGAAGCGCGCTCCATAAATTCCTTCCCTCCCGCCGTGTGCGAGCCCCAAGTGCGGGCTCTGTCGGAGAAATCCCCTCACCGAGCCATAGGCTCTATGAGCCGGTGGCCTCAATCCCCCTTTGCGAAAGGGGGAAGGATTGGGGAGTGAGAAAATCTGAAATCTTCAATCTGGCAATCTGGGGAATTCTGAAATGCTGGAATGTTTGATTGCGAATTTTGGGGGAAAACGTCGAACATCGAACATTCGACATCGAACGTCGAAGGTTTGAGGGGGAGGGAGATTGAGGAACGTTGGGGAGGAAGTCGGAGGCATGGAGTTGAGGCATGGAGTTGTTGAGATATTGCGATTCTAGAACCCAAAGGAGATAAGGATGACCCTGCGGCGCCGCCATGTTCCCCCCACAGGCTTGATTAGTGTTCTGCTGATTTCGATTCCTCTGTTCTCGGCAGCTGCTTCTCCGGGGCTTTCGACATCGCCCGCAATGCATGCCGAGCCCCCCTGCCCTATAGAGAAAACGTTCGAGAGGGGCGCCTCCATGAGTGCGCACAATCCCGCGGCGCTTGCGGGGGGCTTTGTCTCCAATCACGGGCAGGTATCGGATCAGGTTGAGTTCATGGGGAGATCGGGGAGCCAGGCAATTTGGTTGACAAAGCAGGGAATCGTGATGGATCGTGTGAGGGGCGACGGTTTTTTGCGGGACGTGGTGCGAATGGAGTTCGTGGGAGCTGATGTGGACGCGATGCAGGGCATGGACGAACTGGGTGCCCGGTCGAGCTTTTTCCTGGGTCGAGATCCCAGCTCATGGGTAAGAGCAGCCCCGCATTATGCTGCCGTGAAACATGCCGGTCTCTATCCGGGGATCGACTTGGTAACCAGGCAACTCGATGCCGGCGTGAAGTACGAGTTTCTGATACAGCCCGGCGCGGACCCTGCGCGCATTTGCATGCAGTTCAGCGGCGTGAGCGAACTACGGACAACGGATGGGGGATCGTTGGAATTGGTCACCGCTTCGGGTGTGTTGACCGATGAAGCGCCGGTGGCGTATCAGGATATTGACGGGCAGCGTCGATACGTGCAAGTGGCGTACCTCAGACGAGGCCATAGCCGCGTCTTTTTCGATATTGGCGCGTATGATACGAATCACCCTTTGGTCATCGACCCATTCCTTACATGGAGCTCGTTTCTCGGGGGAACACTCGACGACCATGGCGTTGATGTGACAAGCGATACAGAAGGCAATCTCTATGTGACGGGTCATACCCGATCATTGGACTTCCCTACTACGCCAGGCGTTTTTCAGCCCGCATATGGGGGACCCAATCGGGATGTTTTTGTTGCAAAGATCTCATCCGACGGAACAACGCTTCTCTGGTGCACCTATCTCGGACATGCGGATACGGCCTATGGCGAAGGTGGTTCATCAATCGCCGTTGACACGCTGAGCAATGTATATGTATGCGGCTTTGCCATGTCGGACACTTTTCCCACCACCACGGGCGCCTACGACACCACCTATAACGGGGGTTTCGGCGCCGGCGATGCCTACCTGGCCAAGATATCGGCGGATGGATCGACGCTTCTCTACAGCACATTCCTCGGCGGCGCTTTTGATGAATGGGCTTGGGGTGTTGAGGTCGACTGGGCCGGAGACGCCTATATCGTGGGTTTCACCAGCTCACCCGGCTTTCCCACCACACCGGGCGCCTATGACAATACCTACAATGGGGGCGTGCAGGTGGGAGACGCGTTTATGGCGAAGATCTCGCCCCAGGGGAACGGCACTGCCGACCTCGTTTACAGCACCTTCCTTGGTGGCACGGGAGACGATGGCGCACGGGGCATTTCGCTTGACGGCAGCGGCGATGTTCATGTGGTGGGCAGTACCGAATCCGCTGACTTTCCCTTTACCACAGGCGCATATCAGACCACGCTTGGCGGTGGCGGCGACGCATTTTTCGCGAAGCTTTCCTTGGACGGAGGAGGAGCTACTGATCTTTTGTACAGTACATACTTTGGCGGCACAAATGACGACGGTGGATTCAGCATCGATGTGAATAGCGCGGGGGAAGCGTTTTTCGCAGGTCTCACGGCGTCGAATGCCGACTTCCCGGTGACTGCTGGAGCATATCAGATCACTTATGGCGGGGGCGACTTCGATGCGTTCGCATCGTGTATTTCCCCGGACGGAGCCGGTGACAATGATCTCTTGTACAGCACGTACATAGGCGGCAGCGCTGGCGAGATCACCGAGGGCGAGGAGAGCTATATAGTCCACAGCGGCACCGGCATCAAGCTGGGCTGCAACGACATGGTGTACATTCACACCATCACCCAGTCGATTGATTTTCCAACCACCACGGGGGCCTTCGACAATTCGTTCAATGGCCGCGATGATGCTGTCATCGTCAAGATGATCTTTGCGGGGAACGGCTCTGCCGATCTGCTCTATGGGACCTATCTCGGTGGTGCGGGACAGGAGCATTGGTATGGCATCACCGTGACATCAACGGACGATGTGGGGCTCATTTGCGGAGCAACCTCCATCGACTATCCAAGTTCGAGCGTTGACTCAGATTACCCCACTACAGCCGGTTCTCTCCAGACGGCCTACGCTGGTGGATACGAAGATGTGGCCATCACCAAGGCTGGCTTTACCGACTTCGGCGATGCGCCGGACAGCTACGGAACACTGCTTTCGTCCAATGGGCCACGTCATGTGCTGGGTCCATTGCGTCTTGGTGTGGCTTGGGATGGCGAGGCTGATGGCATACCGAGCTCCGATGCTCTGGGAGACGACACAAACGCGGATTGGCCGGATGACGAGGATGGGGTCGCATTCTTGGGGTCCGGGCCCTCTGGAGGTCCATTTGCGATGCCGTTTCAGGCAGGTACTATCGGCGCGGTGGCTGTCACTGTAACGGGCGGCACGGGCTGGCTCGCAGGCTGGATCGACTGGAATGACGATGGCGTCTTTGCCACTCCAGGCGATCGAATTATCCTTCAATCCGTTTCCGCGGGAGTTGACACGTTTGAGTTCAGTGTCCCCGCGGGCATCGGTGCAGGGGATACGTATGCCAGATTCCGCCTGGGGCCTTCTTCGGCAGATGTCCAGAATCCGACGTCCGCTTCTCTTGTCTGCGACGGCGAGGTTGAGGATTACCAGGCGGTCACGTACACGCCTGTGGAGCTGACCGGATTCTCGGCCATGTGGACGGATGAGGGCGCATTATTGATCTGGACCACGGAATCCGAGTCGGAGAATCTTGGTTTTTACCTGTATCGGCTCGACCTTGATCATGGGGAGTATCGCCGGGTGACTGAGGATCTGATACCTGGAGCGGGAAGCAGTCTATCGGCCCACGACTATACCTATCTTGATCGGACAGTGACTCGTAGTACATCCTACGATTATACATTGGTCGACATATCCTCTCTCGGACACGAGACGAACCATGGGCCGATCAGGCTTTCAGGGGTCACAAGGCCATTGGATATGACTCTCGCAGTTCCTGTGCCGAATCCCATGACCGATGCCGCCGAAATCCGGTACTCCCTTTCCGCACCGGGTATGGTTCGGCTCGGGCTGTACGATCTGACGGGCCGTGAGCGGCGCGTGCTGGTTCATCAGTATTGTGAGGCCGGAACACACCGTGCCACGGTAGAACGGATCGATGCTCATGGCGACCGCTTGAAGGCTGGCTCCTATGTGTTGAAGCTCATGGTTGGAAATCGGTCGATCGGCGAGAGATTGATTGTCAATGATTAGGTTCTGGGGTTATGTGAAGCGCCACATTATGTGGAGCGACTGCCGGTTTCATCATCATATTCATAGAGTTTCCCGATAGATATCTCAACATAACATCCCGGGTTTCCTGGATGCACCTTCTTTC